>JBLIMM010000264.1:0-6769 GCA_047638635.1 Pseudohongiellaceae bacterium
CTGGCCGTCCACTCGAGGATCTTCTTGCCCCAGAGCATGCGCAGGTAGTTGTGCATGCGACCGCTCTCCCGGAGCTGCCGCTGAGCCGCGTTCCAGAGTTCGTCATGGGTTTCGCAACGATCGAACACGTCGAGGTCGTAGACGTGGTCCCGTGCATCGAGCGCATGGTCTTCGAGGGTCCGGCGGGACCACTCTGGCAGGGAGTCGTACTGATCGTAGTCATCCCTCTGCGCGCACAGATTGAAGCCCAACTCGCGCCAAGTGATGAGCTGATCGAGGAACGCCTCGGCTGCATCGCCCATGCGCCACCAGCCCGCTCGGCGGCCATTGCCTTGCGCCGGGAGATCTTCAGGGAAGAGGTTTTCCCAGGCCATGACCGCGTCCAGGGCTTCGTGGGCGCTGACATGCCCGAAGTGCAGATACGGGGACAAGCCACTGGTGCCATCGCGGTCGGGATGCCTGCCATTGTCGATGTAGCGATCCAAAGCGAGCTGGATGAAACGTGAGACTCGGGCGGATCCCGCACGCCAGCCGCCGGTTTCTTCCACGGCTGCCACGCGATGATCGATGGGCAGGCTGGCGATCAGCCCCGGGGCGCGCAGGCTGCGAGTCTCCGTCGCGGGCCAGCGCTCTCGAATGGCTGCGGGCAGACGACCTGCTGGCTTCAGCGAGCGCCGTGCCAACGGGTTTTTCTCGGGGAACACCGCCAAGTGCTCCCGAAGGCAACCGTGCAAGAACCGCCGAAAGCCATAGGCCGTGGGAAAGGCGCGATCGGGCACGCGCATGGGCACGACGCAGCTCCCATCCACCGCCTCGAGGGAGACAGGGAGGAGCTTCGCTGCCGCCGCCTGAATCCGTGGCACGAAGGCACACGGCCAGTCATCGGTGATGACCGTGCAAGCGTGCTTTCCCAGAGCTTCGAGGAGACCCCGGGAAGCTTGGGGCTCGGGCTCGACGTAGGGGTAGTAGAGAACGGGCGTCTCCCGAAAGGCCTCGGCGTTGTCTGCCATACCATCGGCCAGAAAACGGTGGCTTCGATCGTTCGCCCAGCGGTGCCGGCAACCCAGTGCCTCGAGGACCACAAGCGGCTTGCCGTACTCCAACGCCCGGGCCACTGCGTGTTGCAGAGCGAAGTTCCACCGTGGTCGCCGGTTCGCCACCATCCAGTACAGCACGTAGTCGCCTGTGGGCCGGGCGCTCGCTCCGTTCAGGGGGCGAATGCGTGTGGACGGAACCTTCGACTTCATTGGTCGTCCGCTGCGCTCTTGAGTTCTCTGGCCTGGCGGTCTAGCTCAAGCATCAGCCCCGCTGAATCACCCCGGTCGTGGAACCAACGGATGACACCGTGGGCGTCCAACAACAAGACGCGAGTGTTGCGCGGCACGGTGTTGCCGGTGAGCGAAGGGCTCAGGGAGAGACTCATGGTTCTCGACTCCAATCAAAACCGGGGTGGGTTGCCGAACTGGCGACGAATCATGGATAGGGCGTGTCTATATGTCTAAGTTTTTTCTTATACATGCTGCCGTTAAGGGTTATGCTTCTTTACCGGAAACCGACCCATGCCAGACCAAAGCCACGACCGCGCCGACTTGCTTCCCATCCGCCGTGTGGCGCAGGAAACCGGTATTCGGGAGACGACTCTGAGGGCCTGGGAGCGTCGATACGGTCGTCCCACGCCTCTCCGGCTTCCATCCGGGCAGCGTCGGTATCGCTGGGAGGACGTGCTCTGGCTCCGTCAGGTGGCCGAGTTACTCGCTCAGGGCGAACGGCCTGGAGAGCTGCTCCAGCTGGCGCCTGAACGCCTAGCGGAGCGTCGGCTCGATTGCCGGTCGCAGGAGCTCAATCCCGTGATCGAGCAGTGGTTCGAGCTGCTGTTCGCATTGCGATCCGCCGAGTTGAAGGAGTCCATCCTCACGGAGGCCAAAGGGTGCGACCCGGTGGACTTCCTCGAGGGGCTCGTGAGCACGTTCCTCCAAGAGGTGGGCCATCGTTGGGTGGACGGTCGACTGGCCATCCGCCACGAGCACCTGGCTGCAGACGTCCTCCGCAGCGTCATCGCATCGCTGACCCCCGCAGCCCAAGCAAGCGAGCCTGTGGCCTTGCTCACATCACTCACGGACGAGAGGCACGGGCTTCCCCTGCAAATGGCAGCGCTTGTCTGCGCTTCTCGCAAGGTCGCCGTAACGAACCTGGGCGTGGACACTCCGCTGGCAGAAATCGTCGCTGCAGTCCGAGAGCGTCAGCTCCAGTTCGTAGCGATCACCGTATCCCTGGCCACTGGTGGCGTGGCGACGGATCGCTTGCTCACCCGGCTCCGCGCTGAGCTTCCCGATGACGTGGACCTGGTCGTGGGAGGCGGGGGCGCTCGTCGTGCGCGGCGAGGCCCAAAGGGTGTGATCTTCCTCAGTGACCTCACCCAGTTCGCGGACTGGCTCGAGAACAAATTTCCAAGAGAAACTAGGCGGAGTAACAGACCATGAAAGTTCTTGTCACGGGTAGCGGCGGCCTAGTCGGCCAAGCGCTGCTCAAAGAACTCAGGGCCAACGGTCACGACGTGACGCGGCTCGTACGGCGGGCTGCTGTGGCAGCGGACGAGCGCTCGTGGGACCCGCTCAAGGGGGAGATCGACCAGGCCGCGCTTGCTGTGGAGGGCGTCGTCCACCTGGCGGGTGAGGGTATCGCTGAAGGCCGCTGGACTGAGGCCAAAAAGAAGCGCATCCGTGACAGCCGGGTGGATGGGACCCGCCTGCTTTGCGAAGCCATCGCTCGCTCCCCGGAAGCTCCCCGGGTTCTCGTGGCTGCCTCTGCTATCGGCTTCTATGGGGACGGCGGAGACAGCCGTCTTGGGGAGAGCGCAGACTCCGGGACAGGTTTCCTGCCCGACGTATGCCGAGAGTGGGAAGCCGCCACGGCTGCCGCCGGCGAGGCGGGCACCCGGATCGTCAACCTCCGCCTTGGGGTGATCTTGTCGCCGGAGGGGGGAGCTCTGGCACGCATGTTGACACCGTTCCGATTGGGAGTAGGAGGTCGTCTCGGCGATGGTCAGCAGTGGATGAGTTGGGTCTCGCTCGACGACGTGATCGGGGCCATCAGCCACGGGCTCAGCGCAGATGATCTGAGCGGACCGGTGAACGGGGTCGCGCCCCACCCGGTCACCAACGCTGAGTTCACCCGCACCCTCGGCCGGGTTCTCTCCCGTCCTACGGTGTTCCCCATGCCCGGGTTCGCGGCTCGACTGGCGTTCGGCCAGATGGCAGATGATCTGCTGCTGGCCAGCCTCCGAGTGGAACCCAAGGCGCTGATGGAGAACGGCTTCCAGTTTCAACAGCCCGAGTTAGAAACTGCCCTGCGGCAAATGCTCGATCGCCCAGCCGCTGGGGCCGCCTGACGGCGGACGTCTAGACATGCGCGTTTTCGAACTCAAAAGAGAAATCACCGTGGCCAAGCCACTCTCGGTGGTCTTCGACTTCTTTTCCGATCCGCACAACCTCGAAGCCATCACGCCGCCGTGGTTGCACTTCAATATCCGCTCGCTCTCCGATCCTGCTGTTTGCGAAGGAACGAAGATCCAATACGGCCTGCGGGTCCATGGCCTGCCCCTGCGATGGACCAGTCGGATCAGCTCATGGGAGCCGCCTCACCGTTTCGTCGACGAGCAGCTGCGGGGCCCGTACCGGCTGTGGGTTCATACCCATACCTTCGAGGCTCGAGGGGCCGAGACCTTCATAGGTGATCACGTTCGCTATGCCCCGCTCGGCGGATGGCTCGCCGACCGTCTGCTCGTCCGCGCAGATCTCAAGCGCATCTTCGACTACAGGCAACAGCGTATCGGCGAACTCCTGGGACTCGCAGACTGCGCGGCAGCCACTCACTGACTGAGGACGTACCGCGCGTCCTGCAGAGCCACCCCGCCCGTTGCTGCTCGACCAGGTGTGCACGGTGGCGCCCTGGCGGTCGGCAGCAACGACGGGGTGACGCTTGGCCCCCCTATTCCAGCAGCGCAGCGATCGCCGCCGTCAGGCGTTCACCGAGAGAGCTGTCCGCATTGCGGAAGTTCATCAACGAACGGTCGATCACATCGGGGCGACTGACCTGGGACAGGCTGCCAGCGATGTTGGCAATCAGCCGCGCTTGCTCGTCGGGCTTCATCACTCGGAAGAGGTCCCCCGCTTGCACGAAGTCGTCGTCCTCTTTGTGCTCCGGGAGTCCTGCAGGGCCCACTGGTCCGGTGACGTCGTAGCCCAGGCCAGCGGGCATGCCCGTGGGTCTAGGTCCGCCGTGGCTGTTCGGTTCGTAGTTCACCGAACGCCCGCCGTTGTCGTCGAAGCGCATGGCCCCATCCCGACCATAGTTACGCGGACCGCCGGGCACGCCCTTGGGCATGTTCACCGGCAATCGGGTGCCGTTGATCCCGAGGCGGTAGCGGTGGGCGTCACCGTAAGCGAACAGGCGCGCCTGCAACATGGGGTCGGGCGAAGGACCGATACCGGGCACGAAGGCGCTCGGATCGAAGAGTGACTGCTCCACCTCGGCGAAATCGTTGTCCGGAACCCGGTCCAGCAGCAGCTGCCCGACTTCGATGAGCGGGTAGTCTGCATGAGACCAGACCTTCGTCACATCGAAGGGGTTGAAGCGATACTGCGCGGCTTCGGCATGGGGCATCACCTGCACCTTGAGCGTCCAGGACGGGTGCTCGCCGCGACCGATGGCGTCATACAGCTCGCGGTGCGTGGCTTGGGGGTCGCTGCCGGCGATGGCTTCGGCCTGCTCGCTGGTGAGGCAGTCGATGCCCTGGTTGGTTTTGAAGTGGAACTTCACCCAGAAGCGTTCGCCGTCAGCGTTGACCCAACGGAAGGTGTGGCTACCGAAACCGTCCATCTTGCGGTACGACGAGGGGATGCCCCGATCGCCGAACAACCAGGTGAACTGGTGGGTGGCCTCGGGCGAGTGGGAGAAGAAGTCCCACACGTTATCGGGCTCCTGGCTCTTCGTGTGCGGGTCGGGCTTCTGCGAATGGATGAAGTCGGGAAACTTGATGCCGTCACGGATGAAGAAGATCGGCGTGTTGTTGCCGGCGAGATCCCAGTTGCCCTCCTCGGTGTAGAACTTGAGCGCGAAGCCCCGGGGGTCGCGCACCGTATCGGCTGCGCCCTTGCCCCCCGCCACGGTGGAGAAACGAGCGAACACGTCCGTGCGCTTGCCCTTCCCGGCGAACATGGCCATCTTCGTCCACTGAGCCACCGAGTCGTTGGTGACCTCGAAGTGTCCGTAGGCTCCGGTGCCCACGGCGTGGACGACGCGCTCGGGAATCCGTTCGCGGCTGAAGCGCGCGAGCTTCTCGAGCAAGTGGTGATCCTGGAGCAGCGAGGGGCCGTTCGGGCCGGCCACCTGGGAGTGCTGGTTGTCGTCGACGGGCGCGCCGGCCTCGGTGGTCATGATCTTACGGGTAGACATTGGGCGTCTCCTGGGGAGTTCTGCGAGAAGAGAGTCGACCAATTCACCCGATCCGTCCAAGACATCGATGCAATGACTTCGATAGTCTGTGCCTATGACAGAGAAAGCCCATCAGTTCACCCTGCGCCAGCTCCAGTACGTGATCGCCATCGCTGAGCAGCTGAGCTTCCGCAAGGCAGCCGAACACTGCCACGTGTCCCAACCTTCGCTCAGCGCTCAGGTGGCACAGGTGGAACGAGCCCTGGGCGTCACCCTCTTCGAACGAGATCGTCGCCGGGTCCTGGTGACCAGCGAGGGCGCCGAGATCATCGACCGTGCCCGGACTGTGTTGAGGGCAGCGGACGATCTCGCCGACCAGGCCGACCGGGCAGCGGACCCCTTCGCGCGCACCCTGCGCATTGGCGTCATCCCCACCGTGTCGCCGTACCTGCTCCCGGCGTTGACGCCCGCCCTGGCGGCCGCCTACCCAGCGCTCACCGTCCGTTGGGTGGAGGATCAGACCGCCGTGCTGCTCCGCGATTTGGAAAACGGAGAACTCGAAACGGCACTACTGGCCTTAGAAGCCGACATCGGCGACGTGGAACGAGCCATCATCGCCAGCGACCCCTTCGTACTCGTCACCGCCGCAACGACCCCCCTGGGCAAGCGCAGAAACCTGGCCACCCCCAAAGACCTCCACCAGGCCGAGGTGCTGCTGCTGGACGACGGCCATTGCTTCCGCGATCAGGCCCTGGCCATCTGCAGCCGCAGCCAGGCCCACGAACTCGACTTTCGCGCCACCAGCCTGTCCACGTTGGTGCAGATGGTGGCGAGCGGCAGCGGCGTGACCCTGCTGCCCCAACTGGCGGTGCCTCTCGAAACTTCGCGCACGGACCTGCGCGTTCGACGCTTTCGTGACCCGGCACCCCACCGCACCATCGCCCTGGTCTGGCGCGCCCGCTCGCCTCTCGGCCAGGCTTTGCGCCAGCTAGCTGGGACCATCACGGCCGCCTATCCGACCTGAGCCACTGCCGATCCCCGCCCGAACCACCGCGAGCTGCCTTTCATGGTGCTGCCTTTCATGGCGCTGCCCGACCCCAGCGGCGAGACCATCAAGTCAGCCGCCGTTCACACCCGTGACGGCGCTGTCTTTAGGTCCTGTGAATCTAATACGCCCCTTCCTGTGAACAGCCTTGATGGACGCTCTTGCCATCCTCTGTTTACCCAGAGTTCGTGACCCTGCTTGTGGTGGGCCGTCGCTGGTAAGATCTACAACCCGTCACCGAGACAGATCATGCCGATCCCCGATTCCTTTGCTGCCTACCTCCTGAGGGCC
>JBLIMM010000265.1:0-6721 GCA_047638635.1 Pseudohongiellaceae bacterium
GTCATGTGTTGCAGGTGCTGAGTACTAGAAGACCAAGCCCTTAGAGGACTTCGACCTCAAGACCCTCGGTGCCGTAGACACCACCCGTGGCCGTCGCCGCGGCATCAAAGATGAACCACTGGCTGTAGAACTTCAGACCTGACAGCACGGCGTTACCGGGCACGGGCAAGTTGAAGCTCGCGTAGCCATCCACGTCCGTGACAGTGCTCACGTCCAAGACCAAGGTGTTCAGGTCGAGGTTGATCGGCACGGGGAAGCGGGGATCACCGAACACGGTGCCAGCGGGATCAGGCAGGAAGCTCAGCAACATCAGCGCCGGAGCGTTGGCCGTTGCGTTACCCACACCCATGGTGAAGTCGCTGTTCCCGGGGAACGCCGGCAGGTGACCAAGAACGTCGCCAGCACCACTGACCACACCGTAGGTGCTGTTCAGCGAGGGGAACTCGCTGGTCAGCATCGGACGGGTGAACGGGAACAAGGCGTTCTCGACGCGGGCGTCGGTCATGCCGTCCTCGACCAAAGCGACCAAGTTGACGATGTCGGTCTCGGTCAGGTTGAGCACGAGCAACTCATCGTCGATGTTCGGGCCGATGAAGTCACCGCCAATGCTGTAGAGCTCGATCACTTCACGCACGGAGTTCTTGCCACCATTGTGGAAGAGCGGCAAGCGCAACTTGGAGTTACGAATGTTCGGCGTCTTGAAGCGAGCCATGTCACCCGGGTCACCCGTGAAGTCCATGCGACCAGTATCTTCGGCGTCTGGACGGACACCGACGTTGTGGTAGTCGTTGTCCATGGTGAAGGGCAGGGTGTGGCAAGAAGCGCAGTTGGCGTCCCCCTGGAAAAGGTCGAAACCGTCAGCGAGCGGACCAGCGGGGAACACAGAAATGATGCCCCTGAGGAAATCGTCCAAGACGGTTTCATCAGAGATCAGGGTGCGCTCGTAGTTGGCGATGGCGAAGGCAATGCGCTTGCTGCTCAGAGCAGAATCGCCGTAGACAGCTTCGAACATGTCCGGGTAGGTGGGGTTGTCCGAAAGGAAGTCGAGCATTTCCGGGGGCATGTTGATCATCAACTTGCCCGGAGTCGCGATGGTGAGCTTGGCCACGATGTCGTTCCAATCACGACCCACGGAGCTCATCTCTACTTCAGACAGCGGGGGGCCCACTGCCTGGCTCTCAAGGGCGCCCAGGTAGGGGATCTCAACCAAACCGGTTTGGGGATCCGTGAAGGCTTGGGTAGCGCGACCATCCCAGAAGAGGTCGTTGAAGTAGACCGAGTTAATCGACGTGGGCGTCTTGCGACCGGTGACCTGGGCGTTGTGCCCGAAGAGGCCGCCGTCAACGAAGGTGTTGGAGGCGTCGAAGCGAACCAGACCCGCAGAGCCGTGGATATCGTCGTCGGTCCCGAAGAGACCGTCAGGACCGGGGTTCACAGTGGACACCGAACGGGGATCAGAACCACCTGCCTCGTGAATGTGGCAGGTACCGCAAGCCATGGTGTTGTCGCCACTCATCTGCTCTTCCCAGAACAGGAACTTGCCCAGGATGTCCTGGTCCACAAGCATCGGGTTCTCATCAGGGAACTCGGGTGGGTTGGGCATCGGGGCGTCGGCTTGGGCAGCAACAGGACTGCTGAAGCCAGCCACGGCGATCAGCGCGGCGAAGGCGACGCTGTTGCGGAAACGGTGGGAAACCATTCGGACCTCTTTGTTTGCGGGCAGGAACTGGTAGGAAGGCAGAGAGAGACAGCAAGTTTGGTTGAGCCGCGCAGAGGAACGGCAGCGGACGTTCGGTAAGCTTTAGAAACGTCCGGCACGGAGTCTACCCCGAGATCAGAAGTACTGTCAATGCATAAGCACGTATCGCAAGTCACTGTTATTACAAGACTTACGGGTTCTCAATAAACGCCAACTGAATAAACATGAACACAAAACACACCCAGGAGCACAGCCAAACACCTGCATCGAGCCGATCCGACCTAGCCGAGAAGGAACGCTGGGAACAAGCCGCTGTCTCTTGGGTGGACGATGCCGACGCAATTGCGCAGATGACACGAGGTGCCACGAACTCGCTGTTATCGGCACTCCACCCCCGCCCCCGTGAGCAGATCCTCGATCTTGCCTGCGGTCCCGGCGACCCGAGCCTCGAAATCGCGCGCATCGTGGGCTCTGCGGGGCGCGTGCTCTCCACCGACGCTGTGGCTCCTATGATTGCCGCGCTCACAGATCGAGCAGCAGCGGCCCAGCTGCATTGGCTGGAGACTCGACACTGCGCTGCCCAAGAACTTCAGCTCGACGACGGCAGTTTCGACGGAGTCAGCTGCCGCTTCGGCGCCATGTTCTTCGCCAACCTGCCCGAGGTGCTGCAGCGAGTTCGCCGAGCCCTGAGACCCGGTGGCCGAGCGGTCTTCGTGGTCTGGGGAGAGGCTCAACACAACCCGCACTTCACCTGTTCTTCTGGCGTTCTTGCCGACTTGGGAGGCAAAGGTCCTCAGCGCAGCTCGGACGTGGCCACCGTCTTCGAACTCGCCGAACCGGGAGATCTGGCCAACAAGCTGGCTGCTGCGGGCTTCCTCAACGTCACCGAGACGGCTCACGACTTCACTATGACCCTCGCCGACACGACCGCCGCGACGTTCTTAGAGAAGCAGCTCGGACGGTCGACGATGCTCACTGAGACCTACCTGCAGCTCTCAGAGGCCGACCAAGCCCGGGCACAACGGCTCGTCGCCGAGAAAGCCGCGGGGTTCGAACAAGGCGGCGAGCTGCTGCTCCCCGCCCGCTGCTTGGTGGTACGCGGAGAAACGCCCCGCTGATCAGTCCGTTAGGCCGGGCAAGTTCATGCCCCGATCCCGGGCGCAATCGATGGCTTCGTCGTAGCCCGCGTGGGCGTGACGCATGACGCCAGTACCAGGGTCGTTGGTCAACACTCGCTCCAAACGCCGCGCAGCATCCTCGCTACCATCGGCCACGATGACCTGGCCCGCATGCTGGCTGTAGCCCATGCCCACACCGCCCCCATGGTGGAAACTCACCCAGGTAGCCCCTGAAGCCGTGTTGAGCAGAGCGTTCAACAACGGCCAGTCAGAGACGGCATCGGTGCCGTCTTTCATGCCCTCGGTCTCGCGGTTGGGCGAGGCTACAGAGCCACAATCCAGATGGTCTCGGCCGATGGCAATGGGCGCACTCAGACGCCCGTCCGCCACCATCCTGTTGATCTCCAGGCCCAGCTTGGCCCGGTCGCCGTAGCCCAACCAGCAAATGCGGCATGGCAGGCCTTGAAAAGCGATGCGCTCCTGAGCCATAGCGATCCAACGGGCCAGAGGCTTGTCATCGGGAAACAGCCGCAGCACCGCCTCGTCCGTGGCGCGAATATCTGCCGGGTCACCAGAGAGAGCAGCCCAACGGAAGGGACCCTTGCCTTCACAAAACAGCGGGCGGATGTACTCCGGCACGAACCCTGGGATCTCAAAGGCGTCCGGGGAGCCAGCCTCGGTGGCATAGCCCCGCAGATTGTTGCCATAGTCAAAAGTGATCGCCCCTAGCTTCTGCAACGTGCGCATATGGGCGATGTGCGTGACCATGGTCGCCAAAGAACGTCGGCGGTATGCGTCACGATCGCTGGCACGGAGAGCCACGGCCTCAGCAAACGACATCCCGTTGGGGACATAGCCGTCGACGGGGTCATGGGCGCTGGTCTGGTCGGTGAGCACATCGGGGACAATGCCCCGCTCGATGAGTCGTGCCAGTAAGTCCACTTGGTTGCCGACCCAACCCACTGACTTGGCCTCCCCGGTCGCTTTCCAGTCCAGGGCGGTGTCGATGGCCTTGTCGATATCGTCGGTCATCAGGTCGAGGTAGCGGGTGGAGAGGCGCTTCTCGATCCGCGAGGCATCGACATCCGCAGACAGGTAGGTGGCGCCGGCCATGACCGCAGCGAGAGGTTGCGCGCCGCCCATGCCACCGAGCCCGCCGCTCACCACCAGACGCCCTTCGAGGCTGCCACCGAAGTGCCGCTCGCCGCAGGCAACGAACGTCTCGTACGTGCCCTGAACGATCCCCTGGCTGCCGATGTAGATCCACGAGCCCGCAGTCATCTGGCCGAACATGGTCAGACCCTTGGCTTCTAGCTCGTTGAAGTGCTCCCAGGTGGCCCACTTGGGCACTAGGTTGCTGTTGGCGATGAGCACCCGAGGCGCGTTGGCGTGGGTTTTGAACACACCCACGGCTCGCCCCGATTGCATCAGCAGGGTCTCGTCGTCTTCGAGGGCTCGCAGCGCGGACACGATGACGTCGTAGTCCTTCCAACTTCTGGCCGCCTTGCCAGACCCGCCGTAGATCACCAGCTTCTCAGGGTCTTCAGCCACCTCGGGATCGAGGTTATTCATCAGCATCCGCAGGGCCGCTTCGGTGAACCAACTCTTGCAAGAAAGTTCAGTGCCGTGGGGAGCTTTGACTGGGGTGTAAGGGCGGTCGGCCATGGTGGGTTCGTCCGGCTAGATCTCTCGGCTTCAGGAGCGACCGATGGTACCCGGGCGCCCCGTCCCCCGTCACCAGCTCGACCGATCCTTGCCCTCAGCGGACCTGAACTAGCTCCCGCAAAGCGGACGACTGAGGCTCAGCCCAGATGTTCAGCTGAAACAGATCGTGGTTCACCGTCACCGAGCGCTGTGCCAGCACCTCAACGTCGTTGTCTCCTAGGGAGCGATAGAGCAGGTAGGTGTAGTCCCCTGCTGGCACCCCCTCGAAACGAAACTCGCCGAAGTTCTGGGACGGCCGTGACCACCAGCTGGTCTGACCCAGAGCATCACGACGATGTGACTCGGTCGCCGGACCGCAGAGGGCCACCGCCAACGAGGGCCAGTCGTTTCCACCATGATCTGTCACTGAGCCGCTCACGAGGTGGGCTGCCCTGCGGAAGAGGCGCAAGGTACCTTCGACATTCTCAGGCGTCACCTCGAACTCGCCGCTGTCGTCGTGGACGTAATCGACGGGCTCGCGACGCTCCATTAACTCCACCCGAGACCACGACGGCCGGGAGAGCTGGACGTTTCCGAGGAGTTCCCCCGAACCCGCGCCCGCCCACAGCGCTTCCTGGGATCGCTGCTCTACGTCAAACCACGGCAGCCACGTGGTGCGGCGCAGACGAACGCTCCCCCCGGCGCCCAAGTCGGTCACCCCAACGGAGAGCTGCAGCGAGGGCGCGAAGGTCAACTGTGTTTCCTCGCCGGAGCCCTCTCTGTCGACCTCCCACGCGGTCACGGAATCAAAACCCGAAGCGTCAGTCCTCCGCGCGAGAACAACAAGCTGGCTGCCGTCCCGCGGGGGCAGAGGCATGAGCGATTTCGGAGAAGACCACGAGATTCCCGTGACCACCGAACTCCACATCGGCGCTGTGTCCTGGGGAACACGAAACAGGCCATCTTCATCGAAGAAACGTGTGTCGCCGCTGGCCCTGCTCCAGGCGTGCAGCTTGAGCACAGCCTGAGGCCCCCGGCGTACCACGTGTGACCAGCTCCCGACCATCAGGCTGGCTTGCACGGACGCGGGGGAGAGCCGGTGCCGTGGCGCCCGGCGGTAAGATTCCCGGTAGACCGTGGGCGCCACATCCCACTCAACACCCAGGTAATGGGGATGTTCCAGGGTCAGGCGGAACGAATGATTCAGCTCCCCCGCGGGGATCACGGCGTCGAAGTGACCGTCGGCCTGACTGCGCACCAAGGCGCTCAGCTCAAACTCACCAGAACTCAACGCTCGTTGCACCTTCACCACCGCGCCCTCAATCGCTAAGTCCGATCGGGCATCCAGGACAACGCCGGCCACATGCCCCTTGGCGAGCAGCTGCACCCTTACGCTCTGAGTTTCTGGAGTCACCACAATCCATGACGGAAGCGGCACCTGGGGAATACCCGCCGTAGCGACCGCCGAGAGAAGCGGCTCTTTCGAAGGTTCTACAGGCAACTCCAAGTCGCCATCAAAGGCTCCCGCAAGCTCGAAGCTCGGTGCCTGAATCCGAATGTGCTGCCAACCCAAATGGCGGGGGAATGAAAAGCGCCCCTCGCTGTCCGTGGTCGTCTGTTGCTCGACCACGCGCACAGCCCCCGGCCCACCGTCGTACTCGACAACGATGCCCAGCAAGGGATTACCCCGGTCGTCGAGCAACTGTCCCTGCAACGGCACCGTCGGCCGGACCACCACCACGGGCAACTCGACACCGGGGTGCGGCATAGGCACCACCAGCGGCACCGAGGCGTCCTCGTCGTCTACCACGGCCACCACGAGATCGACCACGTTGCGCTCGTCAAACGCATTGATGCGGTAGTTGCCCGAGGCGTCCGTGTAAAGCTCCATCAGCAACTCTCCCCGAGCAGGCATCACCGCAAGCTGGGGACCAAAATCGTTTTCCCCTGTGGGGCTTACAAACGTCGGCCGCGCCGGCCATGAGCGCCATACTTTCACATGGGCCCGAGCCACAGGGTCGCCCAGCGTCGTTGTGACCTGACCCACATATCCCGCTGTGGGCCGCAGGCTGATGACTTGATGCACCGAGCCAGGTCCCAATGTGGCAAACAGCTCAGCCTGGTGAAAACCCGACGCGCGGGCCCGCACTTTGACCCGAGTGTGATTCTCGGACCAACTCAGCAGCGCCTCACCATCCCGGCCCACTTTTACCCAGCCCGACGTCCCTTCGGGTAAGGGGTCCACAAGCAACTCCGCCTC
>JBLIMM010000266.1:0-6640 GCA_047638635.1 Pseudohongiellaceae bacterium
CGAGCACTTCGCTGCGACCCGCAGCCGAGATGCGCAAGGCCGACCAGAGCGTGCGTACGGTCGTGACTTCTTCGTCCAGGCTGGCCAACTGAAAAGGCTGCACGCCCCGGTCGAGCCACAGCTGCTGCTCGTCTGTCGAGAAGTCTTCGGGGTGCACGGCCGACACGCTGAGCTCAGCGCCACTGCTACTCAGTCCAGCGAGCAAATCAGTCACTCGCCGCACTTGCGGGCGCAGCGCCGGAGGCAATCGCTCAGGGGTGGAGAACAACAGCTCCACCTCAATCGGCCCCGCAGCTTGGGACAAACGCAGCGTCTCAGGATGCAGGGCGTTGAGCCCCTCGGAGGTCACGTCGAGCTGCGAGCTTGGCAAGAATGCCAGGGCCCCCACCAACGCCAAACCTGCTGCGCCCCGCCACGCCACAGTGGGCACCCAAGAGCCAATGCCCGCAGCACCGGCCGAGCCGCCTCGCCGAGAGCGAAGAAACGCCACAGCCAAGAGAACGAGCGGCAATGCCAGCGCGCAAAGGGCCCGCCAGAACAAACGGCTCCCAGAACTCTGAGCAGCCAACGGGTCGGGGCGTTGAACGCCAGAGCGCCCCATGACCAAGCGCTCGTCGGATGCCAAGGTCGCCACGAGGACCGACACGAGTCGTCGGTGCGCGGCCCCTTCGAGGGAGTAGTTGCCATCCCGCAAGGGCGTTGAGCCAGCGCAGGCCACGACAGAACCCCGCCAGGGCTCAATATGACGCAGCCAGATCATCAGCGACTGCTTAGCCTCTGCGTCCCCCACCCGAGTAGGTAAGTCGCTGCCCACGTAAGACGCAGCTTCTGGACGGCTCCAGGTGCGGTCGCTCGTGGTCGCCAAGATCTCAGCGGTCCAGCCTCTGGCCGCCAGGGCCTCGGCGTCCTCAGCCAAGGGCGTCGGCGCTTCGAACAGCAGGTTGCCGTTCACCTCGAAGGCCAGCTGCTGAAAGTCTTGGTGATTGGCAAGGGAGTGAATGCGATAGGGCGCGGGCCACTCTCGCCCGTCGGCGTCCCTAAGCGAGCGTTGATGTTCGTCGAGCATGAGACCGTCGACGGGACGCAAGCCAAACGAACCCCAGAGCACCTCAGCGTCGAAGGCGTTGCGCCGGAGTTCGAGGGTGTAACCGTCGTCGTCGAAAGTCGCCGTGCTCTCCAGCCGGCTGCCGGCCACCACCACGCTGCGGCCCTTGTCGAGAAAGCGCTCCACTTCAGTGAGAGTCTCGGAGGCCACGGCTCCTGGATCCATCCAGAAGAGTAGGTCGGCGCCCTCAGGCAAGGGCTCGCCCCCTGCGAGATTCACGTCGACCACATCGCCCAGCTCGTCGAGCGCAGCACGCAATTCGTCGAAGCCCGTAGGCGGCGTGGCCAGGGCGATCAGCGGCTCCCGAGGGCTGCGCAGCTGATCAAGATGGGCGACCATCAACGCTTGCAGCCGGGGGAGGTGTTCCGGCCCCACGCTATCGATGCGTGCTGGAACCGACGGGCCATTGGTCAACGTGATCGTCGACCAGACCTCTTGCTCCGTGAAGCTGTCCCGGGTGACATGGCGAACCCGAAAGGGCGCGACCTGGCGCCGAGCCGCGAAGGCCACCAGCTCGTCGTTCTGCTCCCCGGCAGCATCCGGGTCGACGATCTGATACTGCACCCGATCGGGGGCGAAACGTTCCATGGCCTCGAGCAGGTCCGTGACATCTTGCTCAACCCTGCGCATGTGGCTGGGCATGCGCTCCCGGGCGCTCACGTAGTAGGTCAAGAACAGCCGGTCGTCGAGACTCGCCAAGCGTTCTTCGAGAGCGGGAGTCAGCTCAGCCAGCTGCACCTGTCCCCACTCAACCCGCGCGCCTCGGTAATGATCGGCCACGGCCACCGCTGCGATCAGCGCCACCACACCCAGGGCCAAGTTCAGCGCAACGTCTGCCGCGCTCGAGATCTTCATCCTCGGTAACGCTCAAGGACGGTAGCGTTGACCCACAAGAACAGCGCCGACAAACCAGCGAAGTAGAGCACTGACGGCAAGCTCACTACGCCGCGCACGAAGCCGTCGTAATGAGGCATGACTGAGAACGACTCGTAGAGCCCCGTGCCCAACGACAAAGCCGGAAACAAGCCATCGAGGACAGCGACGACTCGGTCGTTTCCGCTGAGCACAAAGACGAACCCAACCGCTGTGGTGCTGATGAAGGCTACGATTTGATCGCTGGAGAGCGACGACAGAAACATGCCCAAGGCCAAGAACATGGCGCCGAAGCCGATCAAGCCCAAGTAGCCCCCGGCGATCAAACCCAAGTCGGGCTCTCCCAAGGCGCAAAGCATGAACACGATGGGCAGGGATCCCAGCAGGAACAGGCCGAACAACAGCAGCGCTGCCATGTACTTACCCAGCACCGCTTGAATCGGGCGAATGGGCATGGTGAGCAGCATCTCAATGGTGCGCTGCTTACGTTCCTCGGCCCACAAGCGCATGGTCACCGCTGGCAAGAACACCGGCAGCAACAGCGGCATCAGGTCGAAGAACCCGGTCATGTCCACGGTGCCTGTGAGGAAGAACTCGTTCATGAAGATCGAGTTGGCCAGCACCACGAAGGCGATGGTGTAGACGTAGGCAATCTTGCTGTCGAAGTAGTTCCCCAGCTCCCGCGCTGCCACCACTGCGGCGCCGCGCAGCAGTCCTACGGACGAAACCTCAGTCATGACGAAGCCCCTTGCCCGCGGACAATATCGAGCACCGTGTCTTCTAGGGTTTGCCCGACGTTCTCCGCGCGCACGCCGAGACTTTCAAGGCTCGCATCTTCGAGCAACTGCCCGCGATTGATGATCAGCAGGCGTTCAGAAATGGTCGCGACCTCTGCCAGGTTGTGGCTGCTAAACAAGATGGCCCGGTCTCGGCTCAGCCCGCGGATGAAGTCGCGGAAGGCCACGACTTGGAGTGGGTCGAGGCCATGAGTCGGCTCGTCCAAGAGAATCACCCGGGGGTCATGGATCAGCGCGGCTGCCACGCCGATCCGTTGGCGGTAGCCCTTGCTGCACTCTTGCACTTGCTTGTGCAGCACCTCTTGCAACGTGCACTGCTCTACGACCCAGTCGCGCCGCGTGTTCAGGGTTTGCCCCGTGAGCCCGCGCAGCTTGCCCACGAAGTTGAGAAACTTCTCCACGCCCATGTTCTCGTAGAGCGCGTTGTGCTCCGTGAGATAGCCCAAGGAACGCCGGGCAGACAGGGGCGCAGCGACCACATCGTGGCCATCCACACTGATCTTGCCTGAGCTGGGACGGAGCCAGGTGCAGAGCATCTTGAGCATGGTGCTCTTGCCCGCGCCGTTTGGTCCCAAGAAGCCGACGATCTCGCCAGGCCCAATGGTGAACGACACGTTGTCCACTGCGGTAAAGGCGCCGTAGCGCTTGGTGACGTTCTCGACGACAATCATGGAGCAGCCGGATGGGTTCCGAGGTCAGCTGGGAAGCGCAGGATTATAGGCATGGCTGGGGTCGTGACGGAGCACGAGTGCTGAAGGGGATGGAGGATCCAACGCCCCCAGCCCCCCGGCGTTGGATCGGCCCGGCAACTCTCGCAACGTCACTGTGGGATGCTGTCACCCTGAGACGCCTCCCAGAATCGACCCGCGATCACGAACCCGCGGCCCTCTTCGCCGGCCCTTCCGACACTGCCACAAGTCACCCACTCGGCTGATTTCTCCTTGCCGCCCTCGTTCACCACCCCCGCTCAGAGCCTCTTCGACGTCGCCGTCATCGGCGCTGGGATTGTGGGCTGCGCCACCGCCCTGGCGCTTTGCCGGGCCGGCCGCTCGGTGCTGCTCCTCGAAGCCGAGGGGCGCCTGGCTGCCCATCAATCGGGACACAACAGCGGCGTCATCCATGCAGGGCTCTACTACGCTCCCGGCTCGCTGAAAGCCCAGCTGTGCCGCTCTGGCCGAGAGGAGCTACTGGCTCTCTGCCGCGACGAGAGCCTCCCCCACACCCTCTGCGGCAAGCTGGTGGTGGCCACCGAGCCCTCTGAGCTAGCCCGCCTAGACGAGCTGCAACGGCGAGGCCAAGCGAACGGCCTGGTGGGACTCACCCGCCTCGGCCCAGAGGCCATGGCCCACATCGAGCCCCACGTTCGGGGGCTCGCCGCCCTCCATGTCCCCGAAACAGGGGTCGTCGACTATGGGGCGGTGACCCGAGCCATCGCTGGCTTGGCAGCTCGCCACGGCGCCGTGGTGCACACCGACGCTCAGCTGCGCGACCTGCGCCAAGAACCCGGACGGCTGCTGCTCGAAACCAGCGCCGGTGACTTCCATGCCCGCTCCTTGGTGGGCTGCGCTGGACTGCAGAGCGACCGGGTGGCCCGACTGTGCGGCGTGGACCCCGAGGTGACCGTGGTGCCCTTTCGCGGCGAATACCACCGCCTCGTCCCCGGGCGAGAAGGGCTGATCAACGGCATGGTCTACCCCGTCCCCGACCCGGCGTTTCCGTTCTTGGGGACCCATTTCACATCGACCGTCACGGGCCAGGTAGAGATCGGGCCCAACGCCGTGCCGATCGCTGACCGCCACGGATACCGCAGAGGAGCCTTCGATGCCGCCGACACCCTGGCGTTGCTCAGATCCCCAGGGTGGTGGCGCATGGTCAAACGCTATGGCCGACGAGGACTGGAAGAGCTTCGTGTGGCCCGCAGCCGCCCAGCCACGTTACGCGCCATGCGTAAACTCGTCCCAGGATTGCAGCAAAGCGATATCGAGCGGGCAGGCGCGGGCGTCCGCGCCCAGGCAGTCACCCGCTCCGGCCAACTCCTCGACGATTTTCACACGGTCCGAGGCCCCAACACCCTGCACGTGATCAACGCACCCTCCCCCGCGGCCACTGCGTCGCTAGCCATCGGTCGCCATGTGTGCCAACTGGCGCTAGATGCCTTCGGGATGAGCTAACAGGATCTGCGACCCAAGCCAGAGGAGCTGGTCTCCACATTGCCCTCGGCCGGCAGCTCGTTGACGTAACCTGGGGCTTTTCAGCTCTGCCACTCTCGCCACATCACCCGACACACCAAACACTGGATGGGATATCCCATGGCTCAGCACCCTTTTGCCGCCCACGCGGCCTGGCTCCTCACCGTCCTTGTCGCTGTGAGTCCGCTGACAGCTGCTCCTCAGAATCGAGTGGTCGACGCTCAGCCCCGCAGCCTGATTCTGCTCATCTCAGATGGTTGCGGACCGGCCAGCTTCACCATGGCGCGCACGGCACTCGCTCGCCCCTTGGCCCTTGACGCCATTCTGGTGGGCAACGTCTCGACGTTCGCCGAAGACAGCTGGGTCACAGACTCGGCAGCCTCGGCCACAGCATTTTCGTCAGGGTTCAAGACCCAAAACGGCGTCCTCGGGCTGGACGCAAAAGGCCTCCCCGTGGCCACGCTCCTCGAAGCCGCCGAGGACCAGGGGTTGGCCACCGGACTGGTCACCACCACTCGGCTGACCCACGCCACCCCCGCCGCCTTCGCAGCCCATGTCCCCAGCCGAACCCAGAGCAACGACATCGCGGTGCAAATGCTCGGGCACGACATCGAGGTCCTCTTCGGCGGCGGCTCCTGGTACTTCTTGCCCGAAAGCAGCGGCGGCAAGCGGACCGACGGACGGGATCTCATCGCCGAATCCAGGGAGAAGGGCGTCACCACACTGAGTCACCGAGAGGCCCTCCTGCAACCCCTCTCCCTCCCGGTCCTGGGACTCTTCGCCTCGAGTCACCTCGACTACGAAATCGACCGAGACCCCGAAGCCCAGCCCAGCCTGGCCGAGATGACCGGGCGGGCGCTACAGCTGCTCTCCAACCAAGACCGGGGCTTCTTACTGATGATCGAAGCCGGACGCATCGACCACGCTGGCCACAACAATGACCCCGTGGGACATCTCCACGACATCGCCGCCTACGATGCCACGGTCGCCCTGGTGCTCGACTTCGCCCGGGACCATAGCGACACCTTGGTCGTGGCCACCTCCGACCACGAAACCGGCGGACTGAGCCTGTCGCGCAACCTGGACGGCCAGCCGCTCTACGCCTGGCACCCCGAGGTGCTCAACGCAGCCAGCAGCTCAGCGTCAGCCATGGCCGCACGTCTGCACGGCGGAGACGATCCCGAAAAAATCTTCGCCGAAGATGCAGCGATCCAAGACCTGACCCAAGCAGAGCTCGACATTCTCAAGGGGGACAACAGCCTCTTCGCGGAGCCCAGGAGCAGCGCTGCAACCCTGGCCGCGGTGTGCGACGTGATCAACCGCAGAGCCGGGCTCTCCTGGACCACAACCGGCCACACCGCCGTGGACGTGCCAGTGTTCGCCTACGGTCCAGGGGCGTCAGCGTTCAGAGGACACCAAGACAACACCGATCTCTGCGACCGTCTCGCTGAGCTGTTTCACTTTGACTTGGATAAGCTCACCCAGAAGCTGCGGGCCGGAGAGACTCCCTGGTGGCCCTGATGCTGAGGCCTTGATGCTGTGGGCCCTAACAGCCTGTGCGTAAAGTGCCGCGCGCCGAGCAGGCCTCGGTGGCGCCAGCTCTTCGTTGCCGAATCCTCAACGAATCCACTGATTCGAATCCGGTTCGCCGTCTCGATCTGGCACCACCGAGGCGC
>JBLIMM010000267.1:0-6638 GCA_047638635.1 Pseudohongiellaceae bacterium
GCCGGAAGGCCTGCTGCGGCCAGGTCCTCGACGGCGTGCACCAGGCCATCCTCGCCGTGGAAGCCTTTGAGCTCGACGCCGTTGATGTAGACGACGGGCGTGCCGAAGACTCCGAGCTGGTCCGCTTCGACGGTGTCAGCCTGGACCAGCAGCCTGGGCTCCTCGCTCTCGAGCGTCGTGAAGAACGCCTCCACGTCCCAACCGGCTTGTTCGACGTACGCGCGCAACTGCGGCTCGCTGAAGGAGCCCTTGCGATCGAAGAGCCAGCGGGTGAGCTCCCAGACGGCATCGCTGCCCCCGAGCAGCCCGGCCGTCTCGGCGGCGATCGCCGCGCGACAGGCGTCGGGGTGCATGGTCGATGAAGCGAACTCGTTGCAGTCCGAGCACAACGGGAAGTGCTTGATCGACAGCATCACGTCGTCGCGCGTCGCAAGAATACGCTCGGCCTGCTCCTCGACCTTGCGGCAGGAACCACAGGCGTAGTCGACGAAACTGACGATGCGGATCGGTGCTCGCTCCGGGCCGCGAGGATAGCGGCCGACGAACGGCGCGCCCTCGGCGGCGGGTGTCGAGGCCTCAGTGGCCGCGATGATCGATTGGGTGGACTGCTGACGCTCCTGCTCGGCGCTGCTTGCCTGCCAGGCCTCGGCGCCCATAAGCGCTCCCGTGACCAGCGCGAAGGCGAGTGCGCCGCGAGCTGCAAAGGCCAGGGTTGGGCCGCTGGTGCGCGGCACGCCCGCCTCGGCGAACAGGAAAGCGAACATGCCCACGTGCACCGCGAGGCAGTAGGGGCACAGGTAGCCCCCGACCAGCATCGCGCCGATGTAGACGAGCGACCCCGCGGCGCCGATGCGCACGACCGTCCGAAACAGGCTCGAGACGGTCGCTCCACGGAAGCAGGCCACCCAGGTCACCAAGAGCACCGTGAACCAGGCCAACCCGAAGTGCGACAACGGCCAGCCGACGAGGGGAACGCTGCCGAAGATGCTGTCGGCGGCCTGATCGCAGGCGCTTCCGGCTCCGCAGCCTGGCGCTTGAAACAGGTGCAAGTGCTTCGCCACGAGTGCCGCCGAGGCGCACAAGCTGATCGCAAGACCGAGCAGTCCTGCGGCGAAACGCGCGCTCGATATTTTCTGTTGCGCGGACTGGGGCTCAGGTTGGTTCAAAGCGGGTTTCCTCACGACGTGATTTTAAGACGGGTTCAGGACGGGGGGCGATTCCGGCAAGTTGTCTGCGCCGACCGTTGAGTTCACCCGCGCTCGAGCACGAGCAGGCTTATGTGTTCAAGGGCGGGAATCTCAAGCCGGATATTCGACAAGGGCTCACAAGATCACTTGTGAGCCCCTGTCTGAGACCAGACCTCGCTGCTCGATCAGGTCACCGATCTGCAACTCGTGAGAGTGTGTCAGCCTTCACTGCTATAGCGGGCCAGTATCACTGCAGTCATAAGTCATATCCGTAGGATCGAAGCAGGTACAAACGCCACATACGCATGCCCCGACATCGTTGCAATCGCTCGGACAGACCTCGCTGACTGCCTGGGCGAGAGGCGCGATGTCATTGGACTGCGTAACGAAGAGACTGTGATTCAGTTCGAAGTTATTGCCCGACCAGTCGACGCACGAAACGTCGTCAAGTCTCCACTGCTGCATGTTATGACTGAAGATCAGACCCGGTTCGGGACCGGTCAGAGACTTGTCGCGGTTGGCCAGGATCTCAGCAGCTGTTCTCTCGGTGCTCCACAGTCGCAGGTCATCCATATTCCCCCCGAAGTAGTTGGTGCCAAAAAGTCCGACTAAGAACTGTCCGGGGTTGGGATCGCGAGGCGTGTAAGCCCCGACCTTATCCAAAACGCCGTTGACGTAGAACTTGGCGATAAACCCGTCCCACGTGAAGGCTATGTGAGTCCAGACGTTGAGTGGGATGGGTGTATTGCCTACTAGGGTGCAAGACGAACAACCGTCCCCGTTCCACAGACGGAGCGCGTTGGGTTGGATTGTACTCCCCGAGACTCCGATGGAGAGTCCCCACTGGACCCCACCCCCTAGTCTCGTGAAGATCGCGGCTCCGATCTTGGTCGGCTTGATCCAGCCCTCGCCGCTCAGCGGATTGCCAGGCACCATCAGGGTTTCCGGGACGTTATCAATGAACGAGTGCATGTAGATGCCGTTGTATTCAGCGCTAAATTCAGTGCAAGAGCACTGGCTACCGAAGTGCGGCGAGGGGCAAATGCACTGGTCGCACACGCAGTCACCAACGCCTCCGCACACTGTGCCGCTGCCGCAACCGATGGGGCCCGTGCCATCACCGGAGCAAACGCCACAGTCATCCTTCTCGAACTCTTCACAGCATCCGCCTGCTGCACCAGGAGAGCCCTCGCAAGCGCCGGTCGCCGAATCGCAGGCGCAGAACCCGGCAGCGTCGCACGCTGCCAAGACCGCAGGAGTACAGAGATCGACCGGCGGCGGCCCGCAATCAGGAGAGCCCGAAGTGCACGCAGTCAGACCCGCGGCGAGACACGCCGCCACCACTGCTGGTGTGCAGGTCTCGGGGACGCCCACGAGATCCGCACCGTTGGAGAGGTCGAACCCGTTCGGATCGGCGGGGTCCACGATGATGCCCACGAGGTAGATGTCCATCCCAAGCCACACCGTGCTCGTGGGCATGACGGCCGAGACCTGGACGAGTCCGGTGCCGTCGGTCATGCCAATACTGAACACTGAAAAGGCAGGTGTGACGCCAAGGGGAAAGTTCTCGCCCTTGAACGACCAGGGCCCAGGGTCAAGGTCCAGTGCGAGGAGAGCAGTCAGCCCGGGGTTGCCGGTGAGATCGAGCTGCAAGCTCGCCCCGGGAGGCAGGTCCAAGGACGTCTGTCCGTTGAGCGTCAGATCAGAAGCGGCCGCTGTGGACGCCAAGAGGCAGAGTGCGACGGTTGCAACGAAGCTACATATGGCTTGCTTCATGATTCTCTCTCACTCACGCGAAGGTTGGTGGGGTGGATCTGACCGACGACAGCGCGACCGACTCGGGCCCCGAGTCGCGGCGGAGACATGGCTAGGATGCTTGCGGGGCGGTTGATGGCGTCGGTCCGTGGGTCTTTGGCTTAGGGCGGAATGGTTCGCCGATGGGTAATGCGCGGGATGCCCGCAGACCAGGAACCAGAAAATTTCGGCGCGGGCCAGAATATGCCCCCATCTGCGCTGAAGGGCCGCCCAGGGGGGGATTCGCGGTGGGTTCAGTCGTCGGCGACGACATGGTTTCAGCGAATCTGCTGCTGAGCCCCGGCGATGCTGTGAGCCAATAGGTCAGCTGACGTGCTGGTCTGAAGAGGCTGCGCTAGCGAAAGGGCGTCTGCTCGCCCGCGCCGTGCTGCTGCTCATGGAGGAGTGGTTGCTCGACGAGGTCTGGGCCGAGAGAATTTGCGGGAGAAGGGCTCAGCGGGATTTCCGGCCTACACTCATCGCGACCTTCCTCTCCCTTCACCGTGACCAACCTGCCCCATGCCCTCGCCTCCAGACCCGTTGTTGGCCACCCAGCTGCTGCAGCAGAGCAAACGGGGCGACGACAGCCCTGCGGCCGAGCTGCTCGTGCTGGTCGGCGACGAGCTGCGCCGACTCGCGGCGAGCTACCTCCGCCGTGAGCGTGCGGGGCACACGCTTCAGCCGACGGCGCTCGTGAATGAGGCCTACCTCAAGCTGGTCGACTCCACGGTGCTCGTCAGCGGCGATCGCGCACGTTTCCTGGCGCTCGCGGCCCGGGCCATGCGCCAGGTGCTGATCGACTTCGCGCGCAAACACAAGGCCGAACGTCGTGGGGGGGACCACTGGGGGCGCGTGAGTCTGCACCCGGAGATGCTCGACGACACCGGGGCCAGCCGGGACGGCTACGATCTCATTGACCTCGACGCCGCCCTTTCCCGCTTCGCCGCGGTGCACGAGATGGCATCCCAAGTCGTCGAGCTGCGCTTCTTTGGCGGACTCACCATCGAAGAGGCCGCCACTGTTCTCGGCATCAGCGATCGCATGGTGCGAAAGTACTGGACGTCGGCACGGACCTGGCTCGGGCGCGAACTGAACGCCACGGATCGCACGTGACCATCGACCCGTGAGTGACACTTCGTTCGAATGCATCATGGATGTCCTCGACGCGGCCCGGGATCTGCGAGGTCAGGAGCGTGAGCGCGTCCTCGACGAGGCTTGCGGCGACGACGACAAGCTGCGCGCCGAGGTCTTGTCCTTGCTGAGCCAGGCAGACACCGAGGACGACGCTGACGAGGAGCTCCTCCCGGGCTTCGATGCGGGTGCGATGCGTCAGCTCTTACCCGACGCGACCAACGCGATCAAGATCGCGACCCGTGCAGCTAGCGACCACATGCAGGCGCCGATCCCCGACACCCTCGGACCTTTCCGCATCGTGCGCCGCATCGCGACGGGGGGGATGGGCACGGTCTACGAGGCCGCCCAGTCCAACCCGGCCCGGCGCGTGGCGCTCAAGACCATGCGCTCCGACCTGCTCACATCGTCGCTGCTCAGCCGCTTCCAGCGAGAGGCCGAGATTCTGGGGCGACTGCAGCACCCCGGTATCGGCCAGATCTTCGAGGCGGGCACCGTCGAGCACCTGGGCAGCACGCTGCCCTACTTCGCCATGGAGTTCGTGGACGGCAAGCCGCTCGGGGACTACGCGGCCGACGAGAGCCTTGATGAGCGTGCTCGACTCAAGCTCTTCGCACAGATCTGCGACGCGGTCCACTACGCCCACACCCAGGGCGTGGTGCACCGCGACCTCAAGCCAGACAACATCCTCGTCACGGCGGAGGGGCGCCCCAAGGTGCTCGACTTCGGCGTGGCCCGAATCACGGGCTCAGACATCCAGGCCCAGACGCTCGTCACCGAGGTCGGCCAGGTCATGGGCACGTTGCCCTACATGAGCCCGGAGCAGGTGGCCGGAAACCCAGGCGACATCGACGCGCGCTGCGACGTCTACGCCTTGGGCGTGGTGCTGTTCGAGCTGTTGTCCGGCCGCCGCCCGCACGAGCTGGCAGGCAAGACCCTGCCCGACGCCGCCCGCATCATCCGCGAGAAAGAGGCCGCGCGCGGGCAAGGCGATCGACAAGGACAGTGGGCGCCGGTACACCGGGGCCCACGAGCTGGCCGCCGACGTGCGGCGACATCTGTCGGACCAGCCCATCGCAGCGCGGGCCCCGAGCCGGCTGTACCTGGTACGCAAGTTCGCCCAGCGTCACAGGGGGCTGGTGGTCGGGACGTCCGTCGCGGTGCTGGCCCTGGTCGCCGGGCTCGGGTTCAGCCTGAGCTTCGCCTTCGATGAGGCGCAGCAGCGGCGCGAGGCCGAGTCTGCGGGCTACCGTGCCCTGCTCGCGGCGTCCATGGCGGCCCTCGACGACCAGGAGCACTTGGTGGCCCAGGCGCTTCTGGACCAGGCCCCCGAGGCCCTGCGCGCCTGGGAGTGGCATCACGCCGCCGCCCGAGCCGAGCCGCTGCTGTGGGAGCTGCCCCTCGACCTCTCCCCGCCGGGACGCTGGGAGCACAGAGCCCCGACAGTCGCCTTCAGTCCTGACGGTCGACTCCTGGCGGCGCTCGTCGCCGATGACCGGGTCGACGTCTTCGTGGCCGAGACCGGAGCCCGTCAGCACAGCATCCAGCTGAGCGGCCCCATGAGCATCAACTGCCTAGCCGCCACCGCCGCGGGCTTCGTCACCGTGACGGTCCACGGGCATGTGGCCCACTGGGACGGCCCCACCGGTGAGCTGCTTCAGCAGCAGCTGGCTCCCGAGCTGAACGTGAGCGGACTGACCAGTCCTTCTCTCATGGCTTGGGACGAGACCAGCGGACGCCTGGCCGTCTTCGCTTATTATGCTCGGGACGGCCAATCAGTCAGCGGGGAATCGCTCCACGGGAAGTCGCTCTACCTGGGGCCCATCGGTTCGCTCCAGCTCGTCGACACGGGCTCCACGAATCATTTCCCCGTGGCGTGGACGGACGACGGCCAGGCGCTCGTTTCCTACTCCCACAGCCTCGGCGCGATGGTGTCCGATGTCGTCATGGACGAGCTGGGCCCAGCGACCCTGCGCCTACGGAGCCGAGTGGCCGCGACGCGTACCTACGACGGTCACGGGGACCGACTGCTTGTGGTCCCCGAAGGGGGCATGACGGACAAGCTCGTCGTCGTCGACCTCGAAGGCCGCGAGCTGGTCCGGCTCGATCCGCAGCTGCAAGCCAACGTCAGCCACGGGGCCTTCTCGGAGGATGGCCGGCGCATCGTCACCACAACGAGTGGCGCGAGCAGGATCGTGACCGTGTTCGACGCCGCCAGCGGACGGGCGCTGACCCGCTGGCCCAGTTCTGGCGAGGCACTCGGCGCGTTGTCCCCCACGGGCAAGCTGCTGGCCATCGGCAGCCCGGATCGCCTGATCGTGCTCTCCCTCGACTCCCCTGCCACCACCGTGCTCCCGGGCGCCAACGACTACGTTTACGGGCTGGCCTGGGCACCGGACGGCAGGACGCTTTGGGCCCGCAACTTCGACATGAGCCTCCGGGGGTACGACGTCGTGGAGGGCGCGGTGGTCCTCGACGTGCCGGCTCCGAGAGGGCAATTCGGGAACTGGGACTATCAAGACAAGA
>JBLIMM010000268.1:0-6603 GCA_047638635.1 Pseudohongiellaceae bacterium
TGTGGGGCCAGGGCCCACGACGATCCCCTTGGAGGCCGTCACTCCCGGGAGATCGAGGACGCCGTCCTCAAAGTTCTCGAGCAGCAGGTAAGCGTCTGCTGTCGCGAAGGGGCTGTCGCCCCGCTGCAGGTAGGCGCGGGCGCCCCAGGCGATGTCCTGGGCGTTCAACGTGGCGCTGAGCGCGCCAGTGAGTAGCGCGATCGCAAAGGTCGTTTTCATCTCGGAGTCTCCCTCAGTCAAAGTCGAGCGGATAGGACTTCCACGGCCCCCCATCGCAGCCGCGCCGTTCTGCTGAGCACTGGCATCCTACTCTGCTTGCCAGCTCTGCGGGCCCCCAGGCGGTCTCCCTCCGACGGCACTGCGGGGCAGCGACTTCCACAAAATCAACGACCTACGTGAAGCAGCAGTGCTTCCCGGCGGTCGTTGGCGTTTAGAGAGCCGAAAGGACTGGCTCGAAAAGTTGGAGCCAAGATCTCAAAGCACTGTGACGGTCACCGGGTTCGACTGGACCGCGACGCCAGGACGCACCGTTGAAGCGGAAGATGTAGGTCGAGCCTTGATTGGCGAGCTGGCGATTGTCACCGGGAGCAGCCACCGTGATCACCCCGTCCTCGATGGCCACGGCCCAGCCGAAGCCGTCCCCGGCAGTGCTGTCCGACACCTCCAGCCGCTGCACCTCGCTCCAGGTACTGCCGTCGTAAGCGAAGACAGAGGCAGACTCCTCCTTCGGGTCGCCGATCACGGCGATGCCGGCCGCCCCGTCCAGCGCCACTCCGTTGCCGAAACTCGAGAACATGAACGTGCCGCTACCGCTGACGGTCTGCACGGTCTGCACGGTTTGCACGGTTTGCACGGTTTGCACGGTTTGCACGGTTTGCCAGGAGCCAGCCACCCGTTGAAGGAACACAGCCCCCGGGAACTTGTCGATCAGGTCCGGCGAAAAGCCGTCCCCACCCACGAGCATCCAGTCGTCGTCCACGTCGACGTCAACGGTGAAGCCGTACTCGCTGCTAGGACCGGAGAACTGCTCAGCGAGGGTCAGAGAGACACCATCATCGTCATAGGCGTATGCAAGGCCGATGCGATCGCAGAAGGGGCCGGGGTCGTCGAGGTCTGCCACGATGGCCCGTTGCTGATCGAGGTGCACCAGACTGCCGAAGCTGCACTCGCCGAGCCCTGTAGGCACCAGGATCTGCTGCTCACTCCACGCCTCGGCCTGGTTCGCGACGATCGAGAGCGGCTTCTGGGTGACTTGGATGCTCGTGATGAACGTGACACCAGGCCCGACGAGGATGGTGTCACCGTTCGCGGCGGAGCTGACGGCGCGGTTGACCGTGGGGAAACGACCTGTCGGCCCCACGGTGAGCACGTCGCTCGCGAAGGCCGGGTGGGACAGCGCGGCGAGCAGCGCCAGGGGTTTACGTCGGCTGAACCCATAGTCAGTGAGTCGGCTGTGACCATCGGTGACGCGGATGGGATTTAGGGGAGGCGCCGGAGCGTTGCCCTAGCAGCCTATGGGTAAAGTGCCGCGCGCCGAGCACAGCTCGATGGCGCCAGCACTTCGTTGCCGAATCCTCGACGAATCCACTGATTCGACTGGGGTTCGTCGCCCCGATCTGACTCCATGCTCAGAGACACGATCTCGGTCGGCAGGGCGGAGGTGCTCGGGAACGCTTGTGCACCGCCGTAGATGTTCTCATCGATCACGAACTGAGCTGGCGTGCCAAGGGGGCTGCCGTCGGGCCCGCCGTCCAGCTCTTCGACCTCGTACGGGTAGGCCCGCAAGCCGGGCATGGTGCGCGGGTCGAGGTCGTACACGGAGACCACATCCAGCGTCGGTGTGTCGGTGGGAACGGCCACGCGGATCCGCGCGGTGGGCAAGTCGGGCGCGCCCTGCTCGGCGAGTCGACCGAGGCCCGGGACGATCACCTGCTCGTAGAGGAAGCCGTCGCCGGGATCCTTCGTCTCGGTCTAGCAGCCGTGGACGAACACGTCGAAGAACGAATCCGTTGCGGTGCTGTCGGTGCCGTCGAGAAGGATCTCGGCCGGAGTGCCCGGCAGCGCCGAAGAGTTCAAGGGAACCCAGGTGGCCGCCGGGGAGGGGCTCTGGGCGGTCAGCGAGGGGCCAAGGACAAGGGCGCCCAGCAGGGCGGCGGCCGAGGCCGGAGAGTGAGTCAGGTGCTTCATGGGAGGGTTCCGTTTGGGACGTCCCTACCTACGCCGAGTCGGCGGCCCGGGGCCGACACAGAAAACCCGGTCGGCTTCGCTGGGCGCGTCCAGGAGGCTGCTCAGCGGGACCCAGGCGCGGTCCTCCTCCTGGCCAACAAGGGTGCTGTGCTAGCTCTTCCTCGCGGCAGACAGCTCAGAGAAGCGTCCCCACTGATCTGAACAGACCTAGCCCTGACTGCGCTGACCGTTGTCGATCAGCAGCAGGGCCGTCAGCTATAGGCTTCAGTGCCCTGGGCGATCTGCACGTTTTGGAGGACGATCGTCACGGTGAAGGTCGCGCCCTCGCCCGGAACGCTTTCGACGCCGATGGACCCGCCCATGAGTTCGGCGAGGCGACGGCAGATCGCGAGGCCGAGGCCCGTGCCGCCGTAGCGACGAGTGGTCGAGGTGTCGGCCTGGGTGAACTTCTGAAACAGCCGCTGCTGAGCTTCCTGGGAGATGCCAATGCCCAAGTCGGTCACAGCGATTGCCATGCGGCTAGCGCTCTCGTCTTGAGCCAGGCAGGAGACCTGAACCAACACCTGACCCGTGTCGCTGAACTTGATCGCGTTGCTGACCAGGTTCAGGATCATCTGGCGCACCCTGCCTGCGTCGCCGATGAACTGCTCGGGGCACTCGGGAGCGTAGCCCATGCGCAGCTCGAGCCCTTGCTCCTCCGCCTTCGGCTTCATCAGCAGCAGGGCGCCGTTCACCGCCTGGCGCAGGTCGAACGGGTGTTGCTCCAGGTCGAACTGGCCGGCCTCGATCTTCGAGAAGTCGAGGATGTCATCGATGATGGTGAGCAAGGCCCGACCGGAGTTGTTGATGATCTCGACGCACTCACGCTGGTCGTTGTCGAGGGGCGTGTCTTCCAAAACCTGGGCCATACCCAGCACCCCGTTCATCGGCGTGCGGATCTCATGGCTCATGGTGGCGAGAAAATCGCTCTTCGCGTGGGAGGCTTGCTCTGCCAGCTCCTTGGCCTCCAGCAGGTTGCGGTCATTCTGCACGCGCTGCAACTCGGCGGCGGCGCGGGCTGCGAACAGAGTGAGCAGGGCCTGCTTGGCGGGCCCGTCACTGAGGGGGCGGGAGTTGAGAATGACCAGCAGACCCAAGGGGGAGCCGTCGTTGTCGAACAGGGGGGCGGCCGCGTAACTCTCCACCCCCATGTCTACGAGGAAGGGGTCGTTGGGGTAGGCCAGCGCGACGCCTCGCTCGTGAATGCAGAGGCCTTCGACGAAGACGGCCTCGCAGGGGGAGCCGGCGAGCGGATAACTGAAGTTGCTGCCCGGTTGTCCTTTGGTCTGCACAGCGAGGGTGGTGACCTGCTGCGAGTCAGGGTCGAGGACGCCGAGCAAGGCATGGTCGACTGCGAGAGAATCACCGAGCGCCGCGACCAGGGCATCGAAGAATCCCTGACCCACTTCACGAGAGACGTCTTGGGACACGCTCCTGAGGATGGCTTCTCGGGAAGCGGCGTCCAGGCGCAGCTGGATGTTCTGCCGAATGCTGCCGTGAATGCGCCGAGCGCTGAGGGTGATCATGGCCAGGAAGACCAAGGTCATCCCGCCAAGGGTCGAGCCCAGATCGCTCTCGGACCACAGGAACCGGGCGGCGAGAGGGGCGACAGCCAAGAACAGAAAGCTCGTCACGGAAGGCCATGAGGAGGCCAATGTCGTCACCGCACCTGCGGCCGTGCCCGCTATCAGAATGGCCACGACCATCTGGTGGGTCGGATCCCCTGGGGGAAACAACAGCACCGCGCCAGCTCCCCAGGCGGCTCCGGATGCGATGGCGCCGCCAAGAAGGGCCCGATGGAACCAGGACACCTCGTCGTCGGTGCTTGGCTCCCGTCGCTTGTAGGTGCGGGCCAGTGCAGCGCGAGCGGCTGTGATCACGGCGATGGCCGTGAGCCAGACGATGATCGTGCCGTTGGGAATGACCGATCGCTGCACCAGCGCCAGCATGATCGAGCAGATCAGGGTGCCGCTCGCCGACACGGGCATGGCCGCGCAGAGCATGGCGACCCGTTCCTTAGCGAGACTTCCCACCGCAGGGTGAGGAACGGATTCGGCGAAGGATACCGTCATGAACTCGGGCCTGTGTGAAGGCAGATGATGACTCTTGCTCTGACTCTTGCTGCTGTTCTCCCATCGGCAGCTCAAGTCAAAATGATGAGTCCGGCTTCGAGATAACCATGGCCTTGCCAACATCGTCGGCCAGGGCAAGGCTCGCTTCCAGCGCATGGGCGATGTCCTTCTGAGCGGTGGCGCATCGCTGAGGTTTTTAGGCAGTCTTGGCCGTTCAGGCTTGAGAGCTCAACTCGCGAGGCTCCATCCCATGGATCGCGGGGCCAATGGCTTCTGCAGGCTTCCACAACCGGACGGCTGCGTGGACCACGAGCAGCCCGGCGACCACACCCCTCTGAGCCCGGAGCCGCAGGAGGGCGTTGTAGACCTGCCAGTGCATCACGTCCGGAGTGACCACGAAGAGACCCAGGCAGAGCAGCAGATGCGTCAGCAGCGCGAGAGCCAACAAGCGGGCGGAGCCTCGGGCCTTCCATCCGAGCGGAATGGCGACGACGATGACGAAGGCCCAGAAGAGCGAGACGTGGCTGCGCTGAGTGGCGTCGAAAATGGCGAAGGGCAGGCGCACCAGGCGATCCATCCAGAGCGAGATGTCGAAGCCGAGCGCTGACTGGATGTACGACTCGTGGTAGGGGTTGGGGGCGACCGGGAACTTCCTCACCACCGCTGCGACGGACCTGGACGGCGACGGTGATCTCGATGTCCTGTCAGCTTCTGACGACCTCATCTGGTACATCAACAACCTCGCCAGCCCCGCCTGGCTCACTCTGGGAGACGGCTTGGCCGGCGCCCTCGGCACCCCCGTCCTCAGCGGCAGCGGCACCATGGCCGACGGCCAGACGGTGACACTCAGCCTGACCCAGGCCTTGCCCGGATCCCTCGCCGCCCTGGTGGTGGGAGACGGTCCCCAGGGCTTACCCTTCAAGGGCGGCGTGCTGGTCCCCGAGCCCGACGCGATCTTCCTGGGGCTGCCTGTAGACGGAGCGGGTGAGCTGAGCATCAGCGCCACCTGGCCCGTTGGAGTGCCCGTCGGCGCCATGTTCTGGTTTCAGTATTGGATCAGCGACTTCGGCGGCCCCGCGGGTCTGGCGGCCAGCAATGGCATCACCGGGACTGTCGTGACCTAGCCGGCTGCTGGCGCTTCCATCATCGCCACCAAGCGCCCCACCGCCTCGCGGACGAAGGCCGGGTCTTCGGCGCCGTAGTTGAGCTCGACGTACTCCACCGTCGCCGGCAAGGCTTGGCGCAGGGCGTCGGCAAAGGCCCGGTCGCCTGCGGGGTCGTGCAGCGGCCCGCCCTTCACCGAGTAACGGCTGGTGCCGGCCATGGGCATGAGCACGGCGCACTGCCCTTTCGTGTGCACGAGCCGCTTGCCCACCTCGTTGGCCACGGTGACGAACTGCTCGGCGTTCAGGCGCGGGGCGAGGATGATCGGGTTGTGAAACACCGTGAGGTTGTCCGCCCAGCAGTCGGGGACCACGTCGGGCTCGTCGACCATGATGCCCACGTGTTCGGCGCCACCGGGGCAGATGACTTGGGGCAGGCCGAGTTTGCCGGCGACGGTGAGCCGCGATGCGTTCGCGGCACGCAGGCCACTGAAGAGTTCGTCGGTGATCTCGCCCAGGGCGTAGTCGAAGACCGCGCCGATGAGGCCGTCCTGCATCATGCGTTCCATGGCGCGGCCGCCGGAGCCCACCGCGTGAAAGGTCAGCACCTCGTAGCCGCGCTCGTGCAGCAGCTCGATGGCTAGCTGAGCGCCCGTCGTGAGCACGCCCAAGTTGGTCATGGCGATGAGCGGTTTGTCGCCGCCAGCAGTCTCAAGGGCCACGGGCTGGCTGGCCATGCCCCAGGCCGCTCCCGCCGCGTTGGCCAAAATCGTGCGGGTCAGCGGGTTCAGCCCCAGGATGTCCCCCACCGCGTTCATCATGGTGATGTCCATGATGTCCACGTAGGGCGAGGTATCGCCGGACGCGATGGTCGAGACCATGATCTTGGGCAGGCCGAAGGGCAGGCTGCGCAGCACCGCGCATCCGTTGGACGTGCCTTGGGTTCCGCCGAGCGCGATGACGGCGTGCACTTCACCGGCCGCCACCTTCTCGCCCAGCAGCTTCGACAGTCCGGCGATCAGCACGGGCGAGGCCTTCTGTCGCGTGGGTTCGTCGAGCAGAGCACTCAGAGAACTGCCCCCCGCCGCTGCCACCGCATCGCGATCGATGTCTGCGGCCGTGGTGGGCTCGCCCATCACACCCATGTCGGCCAGCAACGCCTTGCCGCCCAGGGATTCGATGCGCTCACGCAAGTACGCAGC
>JBLIMM010000269.1:0-6601 GCA_047638635.1 Pseudohongiellaceae bacterium
ACATTCAGACGAGCAATGCGCAAGACCACCAAGCGGTAGAACAGCGCCGACGCAACCATCGTTGCGATCAGAATGCCCGACCACCGCGCCACCTGCGGTTCGAGCTGCCCCGCGAGCAGGCGCTCGAAGACTCCGGCCAGGCCCATGCCCCCCAAGACGACAGCCACGATCTGCCAGAAGAGACTGCGGACTAGGCGAGACACAGCGACCACTCAGCAGAACTTGTCGGTGAACTTGTAGCCGAAGCCCCAGACGGTCTGCACAAACGTGGGACGGTTTCGGTCCGGCTCGATCTTCGCCCGCAAGCGCTTGATGTGCGTGTCGATGGTGCGATCGGTGCCATCGAAGCTCTCGACGCCCGCTCGCTCGCACAACGTCCGCCGGGAGTAGGGCCGACCCGGAGTCATGGCCAAGATCTTGATGATCTCGAACTCTTTCTGGGTGAGCTTCAGGTCTTCGCCGCCACGGGTGACGATGCGCTTGTCGATGTGAATCTCAAGGTCTTCGCAGGCCAGAACCTTCTCGCCCGGCTCATCGTTCAAGCGACTGAGCATCTCGACCCTGCGGCCCATGGCCTTCACCCGAGCCACCAGTTCGATCACCGAGAATGGCTTGGTGATGTAGTCATCGGCACCGATCTCCAAGCCCGCGACCTTGTTCGCATCTTCGCCCTTGGCCGTAAGCATGATCACCGGCACGTACCGGGAATCCGTACGAATGTGTCGACACACATCCATGCCGTTTACGTGGGGCAACATCAGGTCGAGCAACACCAGATCAAAATTGCCTTGGTCGTATAGCTGGATCCCCTCACGGCCGTCTTCGGCGCGGGTGGTTTCGTAACCCTCGTTCTGAAGATGCATGCGAACGAGCTTGGCGATATCGGCGTCGTCTTCGACGACAAGAATGCTTTTGATCCATGTCATCAGCACAGTGTCGCGACTCCTGAGCCTGGGGGGAAGCCCACCCACGAGAAAAGGGGCTGCCTCCGGTGGACCCCGAACTCCCACCGGAGGCATCCGCACTGCCTTGACAAGATGTGGTAGAGAAACATCCCGAGCACGAACTCCGCGAGCCGATGGGTTGAGGCTGATGTAAAGCTCAGCAGGAAAACGTGCTCAAAACGTACCCCGAACGGACGCCGGGATGTCGTCTCTGCCACTCAAGGCGAGGGACACAGTAGCGAGGTTGTGTGAAGCCGTCCTGTCACCCGGATGTCGAAATCGTGGCGAGCAGTGTTTGGCGCTTTCTTGGGGGTCAGCGGGCCAAGGGAACCCACAGAGGGAAGCGCTGGTCCCGGCTGTGATCCGCCCCCGAAAAGCGCTGAAAAACGACGAGATTGGCCTCTGGGTGGTACAGCGCGAGCTGGTCCAAACGGCGCTCACCGGGTAGCCGAGCGGTCACCACCAGAAAACCATCTTCGTCCAGGTTGGTCACCACATTGAGATCTCGGGTCAGATCAGCGACCACCAGCCCCTCGAGTTCGATGCCGAAGACGTCGAAACCATCTCGGGCTCGGCTCGAAATCCACAGACCGTTTTCGTCTTGCCCCAGGCGCACCAGGGCCTCCACCTGCGCCATACCAAGGCCTCCGCCTGGAAGCCCGCCGGCCCAGAGGGCCTCTGCCACCGTGACAGCTCCCCCCAGAGACAGCCGCGTGATGGTGTAGTCGCCTGAACCGGCGGGTAGCCCCGGAGGCTGCTCATTGCGAGGGTCCGACACGCTAGTCACGTGGATCCCCGTGGCGTCGCTCACCCGCAAACCATCACCTGGCCGCAAAACTTGGGGCCGGGCGAGATCCCAACTCTCTCGCAAGGCCTCCCTGAACTCGGGCACCGTGCCCAAAGCCACACGAGCCGGGCCCTCGCGCCAGCCCAAGGTGGGCAACGCGCTCGCCAGAAAACGATCGCTATCCAGGTCGGGGAATCGCGGCCTCAAAACGGTGACCACGTGGTCCGCCAACTGCTTGGCCAAGAACGCCACCTGGGCAGAAAGCTCTTCAGAGGAGATCCCCGCCACGATCTCTCGGTGCCAGCTGGCCGGATCCCGGGAGAGGCCGGCCACGTCAAGCAGCCAACCCAAAGGCACGGTCTCCAGCCCCATCCTGCCGGCCCGTTCACACAGATTGTGGAGGCCGGCGAGACCCACACGGCTCATGGTCCGCTCGGTGACCACCATGCCGATGCCATACAGCGCACCTTGATCTTGTCCCGCGTCGTTCAGATGAATGCCCCGGCCCGGTTGAGCCAGCACTGTGTGGGGAACGACACCCTCGCGGGGGGCCAAGGCGATGTCGAGCACCTCTCTCTCGTGGAGCAGCGGCTCGAAAAACACCAGCTCGAGGCGGGAGGACGGCGCCGAGGTCGCGGCATCGAATTGGCGCATGGCGCGCACGCGCGGAGCCATCTCAGGGATCAACCGACACGACAAAGCGTCGCAGAGCCCCTCTTTCATCACTGCGGGCAGCGGATCCCAACTGCTCCCCTGAAGCGCATGCACCAGCTCATGGACCAAGACAAAGTCGGCGTCTTGCCCCAGGCGGTCCGCGCGAATGCGAATACGCCCGGAGTCCAACGAAGCCAAACCCACCACTTCGGGACGGTCTTTTAGCCTGGCGAAGTCATCCAGCCAGATCTCGTTCAGGCGGTCTCGGCTATCCGGGAGCAAATCTCTCACCCGGGGAACCAGATCGGCCAGCATCAGCGCCAGCTCCCGAGCCTCTCCGGCCGTGGCCGCTCGGGCCGTGCCCCAGGGGGTTTCCACCCGGGCCGGAGGAGCCGAAACACAGCTGCAAAGGCACCCGATCAGCAGAATCGAGAGCGCCCGGCCAGGGGCCTGAAGCGCCCAACGGCGAGGACCAGAAGCCATCAGCCGAGGGCCTGATCGGCGAGAGAAAGAGATCTGAGGAACAGGCACGCCAGAGAATAGCAGGATGGCGGCTCGCCAGGCCCCAACCCAGGGCCGCCCCTTGGTATGCTCCCCGCCCGCCTGCGCGGCCCACACAGAGCCGGCGCCAGAGCAGCCCCACCGCAACGGACCTCACAAAACGATGCAGGACATCTTCAAAAGCCTCGGCCTTTCCCTCGACGGCCAAGCCATGAGCGGCGTTTATGCCGGACGCTGGATCGGCGCCCCCGGTGGCGACACCATCGAGTCGTTCAATCCCTCAACAGGCAAGGCCCTGGGCTCAGTGGTCGAAGGTTCCGTGGCCGATTACGAAACCACCGTGGCCTCCGCCCAAGAGAGCTTCCTCCGTTGGCGCAAGCTGCCCGCACCCCAGCGCGGCGAATTCGTGCGCCTGTGCGGCGACGCCCTGCGCGAGAAGAAGGCTGAACTCGGGGCGCTCGTCGCCCTCGAGATGGGCAAGATTCGCTCGGAAGGCGAAGGCGAAGTCCAAGAGATGATCGACATCGCTGACTTCGCAGTGGGACTGTCCCGGCAACTCTACGGCAAGTCCATGCACAGCGAACGCCCGGGCCACCGCATGTACGAGCAGTGGCACCCCCTCGGCCCCATCGGAATCATCAGCGCCTTCAACTTCCCCGTGGCTGTCTGGTCCTGGAATGCGTTCATCGCTGCTGTGGGCGGCGACACCATGATCTGGAAGCCCTCGCCGATCACGCCCCTGTGCGCCATCGCCGTGCAAAACATCGTCAACGCAGTCATGGAGCCCGCTGGCTTCGGCGGCGTCTTCAACCTCTGCGTTGGTCCCCCAGAAACCGTGGGTGAAACCATGCTGGCAGACAAGCGCCTGCCGCTGATCTCAGCCACCGGTTCGGTGCGTATGGGCAAGCGCGTGGGCGAAGTGGTCGGCGGTCGCTTAGGCCGGACGTTGCTTGAGCTGGGCGGCAACAACGCGCTCATCGTGCTCGACGACGCCGACCTCAAGTTAGCCCTCTCTGGCGTGCTCTTCGGCGCCGTGGGTACCGCCGGTCAGCGTTGCACCAGCACTCGCCGGGTGTTGCTCCAAAAGGGCATCGCCAAGGACTTCACCGAGCGTTTGGTCGAAGCCTACAAGACTGTGCGCATCGGTGACCCACTCGACAGCAACACGCTCATGGGCCCGCTGATTCACCAAGGTTCGGTCGACCAAATGATGGCGGCCATCGCAGCGGTGAAGGCCTCGGGCGGCAAGATCTTGAGTGGCGGCGAGTTGACCACGGTGGCAGGGAGCGAAGGCGGCTACTTTGTGCAGCCCACCATCGCCTCCGTGCCCGCTGATTTCCCCCTGCTCCAAGAAGAGACCTTTGCTCCGTTGGTCTACCTCGTCGAAGTGGACGATCTCGACCACGCCATCGCCGTGCAGAACGGCGTTCCCCAGGGGCTTTCCAGCGCTGTGTTCACCAACGCCATCATGGCCGGTGAGCAGTTCTTGAGCTGCGAAGGCAGCGACTGCGGCATCGCTAACATCAACATCGGCACCAGCGGCGCCGAAATCGGTGGCGCCTTCGGTGGCGAGAAGGAAACCGGCGGCGGGCGAGAAGCAGGCAGCGATTCGTGGAAGGCTTACATGCGCCGACAAACCTGCACGATCAACTACACCGACGAGCTGCCCCTGGCTCAAGGCGTGAAGTTCGGTTGAGCGCGCCCTACGAGCAGACCATCGCAGCGCTGCTCCAAGCAGTCGCCTCGGGAGAGGTTGATCCCGAGGCGGCGCTGGTGCGCTTGCGCGATCTGCCCGGGGCAGATATAGGCTGCGCCCGGCTCGACCACCACCGGGTGCTGCGCACGGGCGTGCCCGAGGTGGTTTATGGCGAAGGCAAGCAGCCTGATCAAATCGTCGCCATCGTCCAGGGCCTTCAAGGTCGCGGCCACCCTGTGTTGGTCACCCGGCTCACCGCCGAGGCCTTCGCAATGTGCGGCGAGCGACTCGCAGCGCATCGTACCGGCGAGAGCTCTTACGATCCGCTCTCGCGCACCTGGCTCTGGAGCGAGTCGCCCATCCCGGTTACGCAAAGCGGCACGATCGTGGTGGCCTGTGCCGGGACGTCTGACTTGCCGGTGGCCGAAGAGGCTGTGCGCACCGCCGAGGCCCTGGGCAATCGGGTCGAGCGAGTGATCGACGTGGGCGTGGCGGGCATCCAGCGCACCTTTGCCAGCCTGGACACCTTGCGGGCCGCTCGCGTAATCATCGTCGTCGCAGGTATGGACGGAGCCTTGCCCTCAGTCATCGCTGGCTTGGTCGCCATCCCAGTGATTGCCGTGCCCACCAGCGTGGGCTATGGCGCGAATTTTGGAGGCATCGCAGCGCTGCTGACCATGCTCAACTCCTGCGCCCCCGGGGTCACCGTAGTCAACATCGACAATGGCTTCGGCGCAGCCTGCGCAGCGTCGCTGATCAACCGCTCTGACTCTGCTCAACCTGATGGCGACGCCCGCTCATGAGCGTGCACCTGCACTTCGATCTCGTGGGCGGCATGGCCGGGGACATGACCGTCGCTGCCTTGCTCGACGCAGGCGCGTCTTTCGAGACGCTGCAGCAGATTCTATCCGGGGCTGGCCTGCCCCTGACGACCATCAGTTCTGAGCACACCTGGAAGGGCGGCATGGCCGGAGCCACCTTTCACGTCGCTGCGGAAGAGCAGCCTCCCTCGCGGCACTGGCGTGACATCCGCGAGCTCATCGAAGGAGCCACGCTTCCTGGCGGCGCGGGGGCGCGGGCTTTGCAGATCTTCAGTCTGCTCGCGGAAGCCGAAGGGCAAACCCACGGGTGCTCTCCAGACGAGGTGCACTTCCACGAAGTCGGCGCAATGGACTCCATCGTTGACATCGTGGCCACCGCAGTGTGCCTTGAGCTGCTCGACGCCAGCAGTTTCAGCTGCGGTGTGGTCCCCCTGTGCGAAGGTCGAGTGAAGACGGAGCACGGAGTGCTGCCCCTGCCCGCTCCAGCCACAGCGCGATTGCTGTCGGGCTTCACGGTGACACCCATCCCCGGCACTCTCGAAACGGTCACTCCCACCGGCGCGGCGATTCTGGCGGCACTGTGCGAGAAGTCATCCCAGTGCCCCGCCATGGTGATGCAGGGCACCGGCACGGGATTGGGCACCGCAGAGCTGAGCGATCGCCCTAACGTGCTCAGAGTTTTGCTGGGTACACCGGCCCAGAAAGCCGCGGAGAACGATCACAGCGCAGCGGTGGTCCTCGAAGCAAACATCGACGACATGGACCCGCGACTCTACGGCGCGGTGAGTGCAGCTCTCTTCGAGGCAGGCGCTCTCGATGTGTCGCTGTTACCCATCCAAATGAAAAAGGGGCGCCCCGGGACGTTACTGCAAGTGCAGTGTCGCCCCCCTCTCGAAGGGCTACTCACAGGCATCGTGTTGCGCCAGACCACAACCTTGGGCGTGCGCAGCTACGATGTGCGCCGCACGGAGCTAGCCCGGCGCCACGAAACCGTCAGCACCCCCTGGGGGATGATTCCGGTCAAGCTGGGGCTCTTGGGTGACGAGGTGATCAGCATGGCTCCCGAATACGAAGATTGCGTCAGGCTCGCTGCCAGCGCTGACGTCCCCGTGAAAGCCGTACTGGCTGCGGCAGCCGCTGCGGCCCAAACCACGTTAGGCCCCCAATGACTGAGCTCGGGCAACTTGTCGATGCGTTG
>JBLIMM010000270.1:0-6529 GCA_047638635.1 Pseudohongiellaceae bacterium
TGGACGGGTATTCTCTCCAGCCGCTGCACTATTCTCGCCCCTCAGCGAACCTGTCGGCGCGCGGTGGTGAAGGTCATCCGGTGGGCTCGCGGGGCGATCATGCTTCGAGCGAACGGACCCTATGCCAAACAAGCCGTACGCCAGACACTTGCCGTTGTTCGCTCTCGTGCTGCTGTTGGCCAGCGTGCTGTGGTGGTTAGGCGCAGCTGTCCGTGGGCGCGTGGTCGATGCGAGCGGAAGGCCCCTGGCCCAGGCAAGAATCACAGTCCCCCCTCATGCGCGAGCCTTTGCCAGCATGTTCGACGGGGAGTGGCAGCTAGCCCGTCAGACTATGACGGCTCTCAGCGGGCCCGACGGGTACTTCTTTGTCGACGGATTGTGGCCTGGGCATTGTGAGCTTCAGGTGTCTCAAGCGCAGTCTCGCAGCCATCGGTTGTGGGCGCTCCTCGGAGCAGGATACGTATCGGAGCAAGGCGAGCTGGTTCTCTCCCCTGGAGGACGCATCAGCGGGCGCGTTCTCGATGCCGAGCAGCGCTCGATTGAGGGAGCCCTGGTCCGAGCCCGGACTCACTTTTTCAGCGAATGGGATGAGCTTCAGCTGCCTGGTACCGAGACAACCTTTCGCGACTGGAAACTACGCTGGGATCTGTTCGGCTATTGGGGGAGCGAAGTTCGCACAGACGTTGACGGCCGGTTCAGTTTCGGCGATCTGGACCCAACGCTGGAGTACGAAGTCATCGGAGGAAGCACGGGTTTCGAGCCCACTCGTCTTCATAACGTGGCCGTCAATGGGTCGCTCGTGACACTGACGCTGCAACGTGAAGCGCTCATTGTACTCACGGTGATCGACGGGGAGAGTGGCCTGCCCGTGAGGGCGCTGCGGCGGAAATCCAGCGAAACGCTAGTGATGAACTGGCGGGGAGACTCTCGAAGACGGCGCTCTTCTTGAGCTGAGAGAGGGGAACTCCCCAGGACAGTGGCTCGCTGGCCCAGCAGGTCCGCTGGGTCACAAGCTGTCTGTCGTCGCACCGGGCTATGGGGCCCATGAGAGTACGCTTGCTGGCGTGGCCATGGGGGATGCGCTGGAACACACCGTGCGCTTGTCTGTGAGTCGTGAGCTTTTGAACTCAGCGCAAGACTCCTCAGTGCAGGGCGTCACCCTGGCTGGAGTGCTGTTCGATACCCGGGGGAAGCCTGCGCTGGGGCGCCTTGTCAGCTTGTCGCCTCTCCCTCGCGAGGGAAAAGAAACTTCAACCCTCTCCGACGTGACCGGCGCGTTCTTGTTCGTGGGACTCGGGCCCGGGGCGTACCAACTGAGTGCTGATCCTGGAGCGAGATTGACTCTCGAGATCGACGACGATTCTCGGGTGATTCCAGCGGAACTGACGATGCAGTTGCGAGCGTTGCCGCAAGTTGAGGGCCAAGTCATCGGCCCCAGTGGCGATCCTACAACGGCTACGGTCTATGCCAGACACGAGAGCGACTCTGGGCTCTGGGACGCGGGGCAGACTCCCACGAACCCAAGCGGGCGCTTCTCATTCGAAGGCCTGCGACTCGGGCGCTACTTGCTCTGGGCTTGTGATGGCAACCAAACGACCAGTCTCGCCAGCGAGGTGACTCTCGGCGTCCATGAGAGTGTTCCACAGGAGCTTCGTTATAGCAGCGGTGGATTGCGAGGCCAGGTTGTCCACGGCACGAGCGGAGCACCGTTGGGTTCCGTGAACTTGCGCGCCAGTCGCATGGATGTCAGGGCCTTTGAGGAGATTCCGGATTGGTGGATGCCAACTCTTAGCTCCAGCGACAGTCACGGAAACTATGCTTTTGAGGGACTCTCTCCTGGCCGGTACTCGATCAGCCCGGACAGCGCGACCTACATTCGACAAGAAGCGTTCCTAGACATGGTGGTAGTGAAGGACGAGCTGGTGACTTACCAAGTGCAGCTCATCGACGGGGCGTCTTTGTTTGTCACGGTGGCGGCCCCGGTGGAGTTCAGCTTCGCAGACCTGTGGTTCTCCATAGAGCCAGAGGCCGAGGGCTATAGCTCGGTGAAGCGAGAGTACGTCGAGGACGAAACGGGCGGCCTCCACATGACCACTCTTGTGCCGGGGCATTATCGCTACGTCCTCCAACGGTCGGCCGAAACGACGTCGCCTCGCGGTGACGCAGGGACGTTCTATGCAACAGGCGAGGTGGAGTTGGTTTCAGGAGTGCAGCAGCAACTCCGGCTGCAGCTCACGGTTCCAGCGAAATGACTACGGCGTCGCTATGCTTTTTTCTGTAGCGCGGTCATTCCCCCGCGAGCCCCTTTCCATGAACGCCTTCTTCATGATTGTCTTCGTCTTAGGCTGGGCATCTCCGGCGCAGGCCTTTCAAGATGAAGGGCTGCTCGGCCATGAGTCCTCTCGCAGTTTGGACTCTATCGCGGCGGGGCCAGAGTCGCCAGGCGATGTTTCCTCGGCCCCGTCGGCAAGTCAGGCCCAGCTCTGGAAGCGGGGAGACCCTCCGCCCACGATCACCGGCTTTGCCTTCGTGCACGTCAACGCTCAGGGCTGCCCCGAGTACGAGCTGGCACTGACTGAACAGATCACAATGACCTTTGTGCTTGTACCCGCAGGGACCTACGAGGTGGGAGCTGCGAAGGATGCCTTTGGCGGTCGATACGACCCGACGCCTCCATGCCAGGTGACACTCGTTGCTTTCCTACTGGCGCAGACAGAGTGCACCCAGCTTCAGTGGCGAGCTGTCATGGACAGCAACCCGTCCCGTTTTTCCACGGCCGGTCAATACGCACCGGTGGAATCAGTGTCCTGGCGAGACGTTCAGGCCTATCTGCGCAAGACAGGCTTGAGCTTGCCGAGTAGCACTCAATGGGAAGTGGCGGCAAGAGCTGGGAGCAGGCGGAGAGATGCGGGGCCGTTCGATGCGGTCGCTTGGCACAGGGGCAACAGCGATCAACGCGTTCATCCGGTGGGCGCGAAGCGGCCCAACGGTTTCGGTTTCTTTGACATGTTGGGCAACGTGCGCGAGTGGTGCGAGGACAGCAACTTCACCACGGCGGCGAGCGAGGCTCCCACAGACGGCAGCCCGAAGCTCCTACCCAAGTCGCCGCTGCGGTCACTACGGGGCGGCGGTTGGTTCAGCCCAAAAAGCAGCTGCGATGCTCGTATCCGTGATGCCTTCATGGACTATGCCCGTAGCCCGAACGTAGGATTTCGGGCCATGCACGCGCTCCCCTAGAGGTGTCGACGGGCTGGCTGAACTGAAACGGTCAGCCAGTCCAGCCCGGTGGCGCCGAGGCGATGGGTGGAACAAGGCTCGGCGCTCCGTGCCAGAGGGCTCGCGTCGGGCGGGGCCACGGAGAATTGTAGCGAGCCCTCAGCGACGGTGCTGCAAGTCTGTACCATGCGCGGCGTGATCTCCGACGCCCCCTGCCAATGCCCCTGCTGCGACTACTACGCCCTTGCTGCCCGTGGTCGCCATCTCATCTGCCCCGTGTGCTACTGGGAGGATGACGGCCAAGATTTGGGCGACCTCGATGAAGTGTCGGTGACGAATCACATCACCCTGCGCCAGGGCCGCCGCAACTTCGCCCGCATGGGCGCTGCTGACGAAGCGGCTGTGTCCTTGGTGGCGCCGTCGAGCGAGTTGTCCGGGCTACGGCGTGAGAACCGCGCGAACGGCTGAGTGTGAGCCACTCAGGGTGAGCGCCGCTGGCTTCGGCCAGTTTGACGCCGGAGAACAGACGAGAAATGGAGAACAGACGTATGAATCGTGAAGAAGTTGCCGTCGGTGTGTGGCGCAAGGCAGCGCGAGTGTTGCTGAGCGGCGCGCTGACTTTGGCCTTGGTCGCAGAGTCGACAAGCGCTCAAGAGCAGGTGGAATTGTTGCTCGAAATCCCCATGAGCAAGGCGCTGCTGATCGAGGGAGCGCTGTCTGCGGAGGTCACGCTTGAGCTTACGGTGAACGGTGAACGCCAGCACACCGCGGTTGTGACCACCGAGTCTTATCGCTTTCTTGACGAGTACGAGGTCTTGGACGCAGAGAGTGAGCGGGGCACTCGGGACATTCTCAGCCATCTGGCCGAGCTGAACGGGGACGTGGTCGATCCTCCTGTGCAAGGCACCCGGTTTCTGTGGACTGGGGAAGATGGTCAACAGTATGTGGAGTTGGATGGCCCGCAGGTCCTGGACATGCAGTACATCTACCAGCAGCTGAATGCGTTCGAATCTCTGTGGCTCTGGGCAGAGTTTCCCGAGTCCTTGGCCCCTGGCTCTGAGCTTGAGGTCGACTTGTTGCCCATCGCGCCGCTGCTGCTCTCGCTAGAAGGCGAATACGACAGTGCGACGCTGACCGGCGTCTTCCTGTCTCAGGACGCCAAGGGGCATGCCTCTTTCGTGGGGCAGTTGCAGGCTCGCGGGCGCTCTCTTGGCTCCGGACTGGAGGCGGTTTTCACCGGGGAGATGACGCTGGTGACCGCGCCGGCCGAAGGACGCATCGTTTCGATCGAAACAGACGGCCGGATGGAGTTCGAACTGCCGACCGGTATCGAGGGCTTGGCCAAGGGAACGTTTAGCACTTCGATTCAGACCAGCCTGCCAAGATCCCCGGACAAGTTGCGCCGGGCAGCGCCGAAGATCCGCATGGCCACGCGAATCTGTGACGCGCTCGAGGTTTCCGTCGAGCTGCCCAGCTACTGGGGTCTCGCGGAGGCTGAGGATGAGAGTGGGCTGTGGATGCTGTTGCGTTCGGTGAACAACGAATCCCTGGGCGACGCGTTGATCACCTTCGAAGTCCTTGAGGGAGATCATGACGATGTGGGCGCATTTCGTGATGAGCTCGCCGAGGAACTCAGTCGGTCCGGAGACGAGCCTGCGTTCGACTCCCCCAAGTCCAGTTTGGGCAAGGGGCTGGGCCTTGAGCTCCTGGATCGGCAGGGCGACACAGAAACGGTGCTGCGCACTGAGTTCTATCCACTCAAGAAGGGCTGGTTCGCCTACAGGCTTATGGGCCCAAGGGAAGCGTTTGACGAGGCCTTCTCGGAGTACAAGAAAGCTCGTAAGACGCTGAAGATTGTGGACTGAGCGCATTGGCCTTGTTGGCTAACGGCGTCATTCACGCGATCGCGCGCTCAGCCTCGCCGTCAGTTGATGACGCGTGCAGTCACGATCCAGTCGAGCTTCGGGAAGTTCGCTTCGAGGAACGCGTTGCCCTGCTGGTAGATCGAGCCTTGGGTGCGAGTGGTGCGCTCACCGTATTCTGCGAAGAGTGAGTCGACGACGTCCATGCCTAGGGACACTTTGCCGAAGGGGGCGAAGGCCTGACGGTCGAGCCTGGAGTTGTCGCCGTAGTTGATGAAGAGCTGGGTGGCCCGACTGTTGGGGGAGCCGGTGTTGGCAAAGGTGATGAAGCCACGGGTGTTCTTTTGCGTCACCGGGTCGTCCTGAATGTTCGCGTTCATCCAGAACTTAGAAATCGCTGGGTCCCCGTGGATTCCGAACTGGGCCATGAAGCCCTTCACCACGCGGAAGAGCTTGATCCCGTCGAAGAAACCGGACTTGCTGAGGTTGTAGAAACGGTCGGCCCCGTTGGGCGCCCAGTCACGGTGCGCCTCAATGACGAAGTCTCCCTTGGTGGTCACGAAGAGCACCTTGAACGTAGCAGGAGCCTGCTCGTTCATGGCCGGATCCTTCGGGCGTTTCAGGAGCTCAATATCGAGGACGAACTCGGGATCTGCTTCGGCAAGAGCGGCAGTGAGTACAGCTGTGTCATCGGTGGCGCTCTCCGCTCCGCCAAGGCTCCCTTTGGCATCCTCTTCTGTCGTTTTACTGCACGCGGTCAGGAGGAGGCTAACGACGGCAAGCGAACACAAGAGCGATTGGGAATGACGCATGGGAGGAACTCTCTCTTAAGGGGACGGGGAGGATACCTGATCGGTAAGGCCCGCCTCGCAGGCGTCACGCAGTGCCTCCAGATCGCCAAGCATGCACTTGGCCATGGCGCCCTTCATGAGCACGTTAAAGATCGGTGCCATGATCTTCGCACCGAACGTCTGGGCAGTGCTCGAGAAGGCCCAGGTGACCTTCGTGCCCGCACCCTCAGGAGTGAAGGAGAACAAAGTCGAGTAGTGCATCCCGTGAGAGTTTGCCTCAACGGCGTAGCTCCGGGGCGGGTCGAACCCGGTGACCCACATCTCCTCGGTCGACTCTTTCTTGAACATGACGCGGGTCTCACGCCAACGTGTGCCATCGCCGAAGGGCCCGTCGGAGAGCAGCTCCAGGGCAGTGATACCCGGGATACGTTCCACAGCCTTTTCGATGTCGGTGAAAGCCGAAAAGACCTGTGCGAGAGGAGCGGCGACTTGTGTACTGACGGTGAGGGTAGACATAGGGCGTCGTGGGTTGGGGCGTGGGCTTGAGGATGGGACATGCTAGCTGTCCTGGCGTCAGGGCAGCAACCGCGAGCCACAAACCTCGGGCCTTGATGTCGGGCCTTGATGTCGGGCCTTGATGTGGTGCCCGGCCACGATTTG
>JBLIMM010000271.1:0-6502 GCA_047638635.1 Pseudohongiellaceae bacterium
CACACCGGCGGCTGCGTCCAAGTGACCCACGTTGGTCTTCACCGAACCGATGGCACAGAAACCCTTACGCTCGGTTTGGCTGCGGTAGGCCGCCGTCAGTGCAGCGATCTCGATGGGGTCACCGAGAGTCGTGCCGGTGCCATGGGTCTCCACGTATCCCATGGTGTCCGCGTTCACGTCAGCCATGGCCAACGCGTTACGAATCACCTGAGACTGGCCATCCACGCTGGGCGCCGCGTAGCCCACCTTGTTGGCGCCATCGTTGTTAATCGCAGAGCCTTTGATCACGGCATGAATCGTGTCGCCGTCTTCGAGAGCATCAGACAAACGCCGCAACACCACCACCGCTACGCCGCTGCCCCCCACCGTGCCCTCAGCCCGAGAGCTGAACGCCCGGCAATGTCCGTCCGGGGAGTAGATGCCCTGCTCTTGGTGCAAGTAGCCCAGGCCGTGGGGCACGACAATGCCCACGCCCCCAGCCAAGGCCATGTCGCACTCGCCAGAGAGCAGCGCCTGGCTCGCCAAGTGCACCGCCACCAAAGACGAGCTGCAGCTGGTTTGCACATCGAACGCCGGGCCCTTCAGGTCGAGCTTGTAGCTCACCCGCGTGGCCAAGAAGTCGTTGCCGTTGCCGAAGAGTAGAGGCAAACCACCCCCCTCGGTGGCGCCGCTGGTCACCAAGTTCTTCAGCAGGTATCCGTAGCCGCCCGTGCCGCCGAACACTCCCACCGAACCTGCGGGCCGCGCCGGGTCGTAGCCAGCATCTTCGAGAGCGGTCCAGGCGTGTTCCAAGAACAGCCGGTGCTGGGGGTCCATGAGTTCGGCTTCTCGGGGCGTCATGCCAAAGAACGCCGCGTCAAACTGGTCGATGCCGTCGAGGATCCCTGCGGCCCGCACGTAGGCAGGGTCAGCGAGCTTGGCGGGATCTTCGCCCGCCGCCAGCAACTCTTCGTCGGTCAGAGTCGAGATGCTCTCCACGCCATCGCGCAGGTTGCGCCAGAAGGTGGCAACGTCGTTGGCCCCAGGAAAGCGCCCGGCCATGCCGACCACAGCGATCTCAAAGCCGCTCCACTCTTCTGCGCCCGCGTCACTCATTGGGGCCCCTTGTCTTGCTGCGACTTGGAGATGGCATCGGCGATGCTCGAAAGGTCGCCCGCATCCCAAGAGAAGTCAGAGAAATCAGAGGCGCTGAAGCCACCGGCGTCGGGCGAAAGGCAGTGGGCGATGAGCTCTTCGAGAGCTGCGCTGAAGTTGCTCGCCAAGGCCTCGATGGTCGCTCGGTCGTGCACGTTCTCGCTAAACTCGAAGTCGAGTTCGAGCTGCCCCTGAGAGATCATGCCGTAGATCTCGAGGACGAAAATGCGCTGGCCGTCCGGGCCTAAGGGCGGGCCGCTACGACCGCCGTCATAGCGAAAACGTGCGTCGCCCTTGAAGAGCTGGTCGAATTGTCCCAGGTAGTTAAAACCCACCACGGGCCAAGGCAAGTCGTTGAGTTGCTCGCGCAAGGCGGCGTCATCGCTCAGGTGTTTGCCCAGACCAAAGCCGAAGCCCTGGTTGGGGATAGCCCGCAGCTGCTCTTTGATGGCCTGCAACGTCGGGCCCGGCTGATAACTCCCAGTAGTCTGGGTCAGCAGCACAGGGTAATCCGAGGTAAACCAACCCACCGTGCGCGAGAGGTCAACCTCGGCGGGGATCTCTTGGCGACCATGGCCTTCGAGCACCAGCCACAGCTTCTCGTGCCCTGTCCACTGGGAGAAAGCCCGAGACAACGCCGTGAGCAAAACGTCGTTGATCTGCGTGTTGTAGGTCTTGGGAACCTCAGACAGCAGCGCCTTCGTCTTCTCTTTGTCGAGGGTCATGCGCACTTGGGCAGCACTCCCTTCGACGTTGTCAGCGCTCGCCCGATCGAGGGGAACCACCGCAGCGGCTTGCAAGGCATCAGCCTCGTCGAGGGTCAGCCAGTGACCGACTTCGGCGGCCAACTCAGCAGTCTGTGCGTACTCCGTCAAGCAGCTCGACCAACGTTGAAACGAGGTGGTCTTCGCTTGCAGCTGCACAGCCTCACCAGCTTCGAGCTGATCGAGAGCGGTCTCCAGGTCTTCGAGCAGAATGCGCCAAGACACACCGTCGATCAGCAGGTGATGCACGTTCCAGAGCAGCTTGGGAGGCAAGCCCTCGCCCCGTTCGAACAGCACCAGCTGCTGGACAGGACCGGCATCGAGATCAAAAGCTCCGTGATGCACGGCAGCACGACGATCGAGCTCGGCATCGTGATCCTCTGGAGGCAACGCCGACAAGTCTTCGACGATGACCGCCGCGCTGGGCGCCGGTGCTGCGTTGCGCTGGCTCCAGTGGCCCTCAGCATCGCAGACAAAGCGCGAACGCAAGGCATCGTGGTGCAACTCGAGGGCCGTCATGGCCTCAACCAACGTCGCCTGGTCGAGGGGCCGAGCCACCTCTAGCAACATGGGCATGTTCCAGTACTCCGGGCGGGGCAGGCCCAGCTCGAAGTACCAATGTTGGACGGGAGTGAGCAGCACCGGCCCGATCACAGGGCCCTGATCTTCACGAGCCATGGGCGTGGCCGAAACCTCGGCAACCTCAAGCAACTCCGCAACCGTTTGGTACTCGAAGACCAACCGGGGCGTGAGCTTGATGCCAGCCTGGTTCGCCCGACTCACCACCTGAATGCTCAGGATGGAGTCGCCGCCCAGCTCGAAGAAGTTGTCGTGGACACCCACGGCGTCGATGCCCAAGACGTCGGCCCAAATGCCGGCCAAGCTCTTCTCGGCTTCGCTCTGGGGTGCCTCAAAGTCGCTTTCGAGTTCAGGGCGATCCGCGCCGGGTTCGGGGAGCGCTTTGCGATCCACCTTGCCGTTCGGCGTCCGGGGCATAGAGGGCATGAAGAGAAACACAGCAGGCACCATGAACTCCGGCAAGCTCTCTGCCAGGAAGTCACGCAACTCACTCACAGACGGCGCGTGGGTGCCCTCTTCTACGAGCAGATACGCCACCAAGCGCTTCTCTTCGCCGTGGTCAGAGCGTGCCAACACAGCCGCTTCTTTGAGCGTGCCGTGTTCTACCAGAGCCACTTCGATCTCTTCCAGCTCGATGCGGAAACCGCGAATCTTGACCTGGTTGTCGTAGCGCCCGAGAAACTCCATCTCGCCGTTTTCACGGAAGCGCGCCCGGTCGCCTGACTTGTACAGACGTGTCCCAGGGCGAGTACCGAAGGGGTTCGGCACAAAACGCTCAGCAGTGAGCTCGGGCCGGCGCCAGTAACCCAACGCCAAAGCGATCCCGCCGAAGTGCACCTCTCCAGCAACACCCGTAGGACAGGGGCCGAGGTGCTCGTCGAGGATGTACTTTTGGATGTTGAGGATCGGATCGCCCAGGGGAGCGATGGGCTCGGTCTGTGACAAGCAGTCGTACACCGAACTGAACACCGTGGTCTCGGTAGCGCCGTACTCGCTGAACAAACCCACTTCGGGGAGCATCGTGCGGTGATGCTCAACCATCTTCAGCGGACAGGCTTCGCCGGCCACAATGGCGCAGCTGAGGCTGGCCAGTTGCTCTGCGCTCGACTGCTCAAGAATGTGCCGATAGAACGACGGCAACGTGAGCAGATGACTGGCCCCGTGGGCCGCAATGTACTTGGGGATCTCGGCGATGTCCTTCTCGAGCCCCTGGGGCATGAGCAGCAAAGAGCCGCCCCCACAAAGACTCCAGAAGATACCGACCACCGAGCTGTCGAAGGCCACGGACGACAGCAACAAGAACGAGCTGGGTGTATGCCCGAACGCGTGCACCCGCGCCTCGTTCGAGATCACCAACTTCTCGTGAGTGATCACCACGCCCTTGGGCTTGCCCGTCGAGCCCGAGGTGTAAATCACGTAGACCAAGTTGGCCGGGGTGACACCACTTTCGGGTCGAGTCTCTGGCAAGCCGTCCAGCAGCGCACGGTCTTTGTCCAGGGCCACGAGCTGAGCGCCCGTGTCCTCAAAGTCAGCGAGCAAGCGCTCCTGGGTCACCAGCACCGGAGCGTTGGTATCGCTCACCAAAAACTGAATGCGATCTTTCGGGTACGCCGGGTCGACGGGGACGTACGCCCCACCAGCCTTCAAGATGCCAACGATCGCCACGACCATGTCGAGGGAGCGATCGATGCACAGGGCCACCATGGTGTCCGGGCCCACGCCTAACGAGCGCAAGTGGTGCCCGAGTTGGTTCGCCCGCACTTCGAGCTGCCCGTAAGTCAGAGTCTGCTCACCCTGACGCACAGCGACGGCGTCAGGAGTCTTCTCGGCCCACTCTTCGATCCAGTTGTGGGCGCAGATCCCTCGGGAGTAAGGGGCGTCCGTGTCGTTGAAGTCGATCAGCAACGACTGACGCTCTGTGGCACTCAGGGCTTGGAGCAGTCCCACGGGGGTTTCGGGGCGATCGCAGGCATCGCTCAACAACGCTTGCCACTGGCCTGCAAGGCGCTGCATCGTCCCCGGCTCAAAGGACGCCGGGTCGTAGCGAAACTCTGCGATGAAACCGTCGTTCTCGGGACGGCACACCAAACGGCAAGCACAAGGCTCACTCGCGGCAAACTGCTGAGCGATGGAGAAGCTCACCGCGGCACCTGAGAACCTTGGCCGGGAGACTCCGCTCTCAAAAGCAAAGCCAGGGGCCCGTATATCCGGGACGCGAGAATGGTCGCCACCGAGTTCTGCGCCGTAACATTCCTGCCAGCGCTCCATGGCCTCAGTCTCGAGACCAAGCCGGCTCACAAGGTCAGCGAACGACTCTGCGAGATCGAGCTCCAGCGGCAACGGCAGAGTGCGCGCCAACAGACCTAGCGGGTCGCTCAACTCTTCGTATTGTCGGCCGCTCAGGCTGAGCCCTAACAGCAGCTCGTTCTGCCCACCGAGGCGTCGCAAGATCGATGCCCAGGCTCCCAGCAGCACTTCGCGGGGAGTGACCCTGAGCTGTGTGCTCAGAGCCTGCAGCTTTGCAGCGACGGCGCTCTCCACTCTGACCACCACAGAGGCCGTGGCCACACCGCGGCGACCAGCAGCACCATGCTGAAACGGAATCTCAAGGGACGCGCCAGCAGCCGCACTGCCTCCAGCCGTCCGTTCGGCCCAATAAGACAAACCTGGCTGAGACTCTTCTGCCTCGAGCAGCTCGATCTGCCAATCGCCGATGTCGGCGTACTGCATGGCTTCTGTGTCGTAGGCCTCGCCGCCTCCCAGGCTGTCGTAAGCACGCGCCAGCTCGCCCACAAGGTTGACCAAGCCCAGCTCGTCCGCACACAACGCGGGCAACGCCAGGAGCAACTCGTGCTCGGTCTGGCTTCGCCGTAGCAACCACCCGCGCAGGGTCGCAGCGCAGCCCACGTCAGGCCCGCCGGCAAGCGACTCGTTGTGCAGCTCGGCAACCCACTGGGCCACCACGCGGTCCTGTCCGGCGCGGTCCAGATCACTGCCGTCCTGCAGCAGCAGATCGACTTTCGCCGTCTCGCGAATCTGCTGCTCGGCGAGCAAGCCATCCCCGGCAACCACAAAGTGAGTCCGCAGAATCTCGTACTTATCTACGACGAGCTGCAATGCCCCGGACAAGTGCTCGCCGTCGAGCTCGCCGCTAAGCGAGACCACAGCGAGCGCACTCAGGCCCCGGCCATCACCTTGGTGCAGCTGATTCCAGAGAGAGTTCTGCTGCGGCGAAAGGGTAAAGCCGGTGGTACTCATGGGCTGACCCGCGGTGCTTACTGTTCTGCGGCGCCGTTATCGGCGACTCGCAGATCGAAAATAGCGCTGTAGGCGATGTCGAGATCGTGCCGCCCACGACAGTCCCAACCTGCCTCTTTGAACAGCTCTTCCCACTCAGCCACATTGGGGATGAACTGGCCCATGAGGTCGTGGGTGAACTCAAAGCCCAACGTGAAGATGGGCGTCTCACCAGGAATGGGCAGGTCAGAGCGGTAGGTGTCGCTGAACAAGAAGCGCTTCAGGGACGGGAAGGCCGCACGGATGGAACGGAAGGCCTTCAGGCAATTCGGACGCGGCCAAAGGTCGTGTCCCATGAAGAAGCAGAAGAGCACTTCGACGTCTTTAAACTCAGGCTGGAAGACCAAGTTCTTCACGTCGCAATGCACCACCTGCACGCGATCTTCGAGACCGGCTTGGCGAATGGAACGGCGTGCCAGATCGACCGCGCCCTTGTTCACCTCGACGCCAACGCCCCGAAAGTCAGGGCGGGCCCGAGCGAGTCCCATGAGTCGCTCGGCGCTTCCGCAGCCCAGGTCGGCGGCCACGGTGAAGGGCTCGGCATTCATCACCTTGGTGAAGATGGGGTCAACGAAGTAGCCCCCGTAGTCTCTCCCGGACATGGCGATGTACTTGCCATCGCGGCCAATGCCATCGGGAGTGCAGCGGCCCTCTTTGACGATAGTGCCCAGGTTATGCAGCAGATGCCCATAACCCTGGATGAGCCACATGAAGTAACCCTTGTTCAT
>JBLIMM010000272.1:0-6498 GCA_047638635.1 Pseudohongiellaceae bacterium
TCGTAGGTCAGCTCGGCGAACAGCGACAGATCGCGCAAGCTGTCCACCCGTGCGAAAGGCTCAAACGTACCAGGGAGAAGATGCCAGGCCCGCTGCACCAGCAACATCAACCGGGCATCTAAGACTGCGTCCCCTTGCCGGTGTTCCGTCGCCGTAGAGCTAGGGAAGTTCGCGCTGCTGTAGCCCCGACGCAACTCACCCAGCAGCCCAGGACCCACAAACGAATACTCGACTTGCTCCCGCCCCACGAAGGCTAGCCCGGCCTCAGCGAAGCCTCCTGTATCGACCACCACTGCCCGGCGATCCTCTTCGCTCAGCGCTTCACGCAACAGGGTTCGCCCGCCGATCAGATTGCCCAGCAAGGCTGCGGTTGCAGTCCCCAAGGACACCTTGCCCGACTCGTCTTCGATGCTGACCGAGCGCACAGCCCCCCGGGGATTACGGGGGAGAAGGTCTGGAAATCGTTTGGCCAGATCGTCCGGAAACAGCTCGCTGCGGCGATCTACGTGAGGGCTGCCCACATCCACAGAGGGATGGGTGTCTTCTAAGTGCCGGGTGGCGGCAGCCACGGCCAGTGCAGCGCCTTGCCGCGACTGTGTGCGACGGAGCTCCAGCAGCGCACTGGACTCAAGACCGCGCATGGACACAGCAAAGGGTGTCGCGATCAACACCAAGGCGACCAGCACGACAATGACGGTGACCAGGGCGAGGCCTTGCTGCGGATCACCGCAGGGCCATGGCCTCTCTAACGGGCGCTGAGAATGATCCGGCACAGCACGCATCGAAGTCATCGCTCAGGGTTTCCTGCTGTCGGACCTGCGGTCGGGTCAGCTGCGTCACTGGGTCCGTCCTCTTGGGGAGCACTTTCGCCGACCACTGCTGGCACGGACGCCCCGGTAGGAGCAGACAGGGGCGCTTCGCTGTAGCGACGCACGGTGCCCAGCAGCCCCAGCTCAGTGACAGTGCGGCGTCGGGGCTCCCCCGACAAGAACGTGATCTCGACCGGGCCGTTATGCCACAGCGGATCCAGGCGCCCTTGGGCGTCCCAGTGAATCCACTGAGGCGGTCCCTCGAGCTCAATCTCGTCCGGAAATTCCTTACCCCCTGCCTGCACCACCGCCCACAGATGCAACTCGTCGAACAGCCCACGAAAGTGCGTGGGCGGCCGGCCCGTCCCCTGAGACACACCAGGATTGGAAACCAAGGCTTTTGCTCTCTCGAAAACCTGTTCGCGCCCTCGCTGCACGCCGTCAACAGCCACCTGCAACTGGCGCCCGTCGAACACAACCTGCAGCCGGGTCATACGATCTGCCGGAAAATGCACACCAGGCACAGCCAGGCGCACTTCGTTCCCCTTACCCGCTTTATCGGCGACTTGCAGCGCCACCTCAAGAGCATCATCTTGATCGATGCGCACGGCCCACACACCGGGGCGTTCCCACAAAGTCATCGGCCGAAAGCCCGGGCTAGGCGCCACCATCACATCGAGGCCGAACCCAAAGGGCGAGTCGAAACTCGGCGATGGATCTTGCAGCCCCACCACAGCTGGCCCAGCGATCTGCAAGCCCGAACCAATGGCGCCCTGGGGCACGATCGTGGCGCCCCCTAGGAGCAGCGCTTTGGGCCAACCAAAACCGTCGTCGGTCTCGAAGTGCCAGTTGCCAAGGGGACGTAAGCCCCAAGCACTCACGGTCTGCTCTTCTGGAGAGACCCACACCGTGGACGCAGCCCCCGCGCTACGAGCAAAGATGCGGGCCGAGTGCAACGTCTCGCTGATCTGCTCCCGAGCCACTCTCTCGGGGTTCGCCAAACTTCGAAATGCCCCGATCCCCACGCCGAACAGCCCGGAGAGAATCATCATCACGATGATCAGCTCTAGCAGCGTGAAGCCCTGTGAGCCAGAGCCCGGGGGGCAAGCAGCGAGCCGTCGCTCAGTGCCGGTCTGTCTCGAAGTTGCCAAGGTCATCCTCTGTATCCATCAAGCCGTCGGGCCCAGCCGAGCGAATCTGAAACGATTCAAAGCAATGAAATGCCCCTGTCAAGGGGTTGTTCATCGCCTTGGCAGCCACCGCGGACAGCGAGCCGCCACCGTCATCAAGCAGCACCATGGTCTGGTCGTGGTAGTGATCGTTCACGATGTAGATCAGCGGGTTGTCCCAGGGGTCGAGCAGTTCAAGTAAGGCGCTGCTGCCATCTAGCGACTCCAACCGCTCCCCACTGTCATCGTCCGTGTTGCCTAAGTGTTTCTCCGCGGGACGGCCCCCCCCATAGTCACGCCGTCGTAAGGCAGCCACGCAGGATTCGATCCCTTCGTTGATCGCGTTGCCCACGTTGCGGATCCCCAGATCAACCAAGCGGTCGGGAGGATAACGACCTTCGCGCTCGGCATAGCTTTCGGCCAAGAGCGAGAGCCCTTGAATGCGAGCAGTGCAATCCGTGATGCGCCCGGTCTCCCGATAACGGCTCACGGCCACGGCAGAGAAGCTCATCAGCAGGCCAATGATGGTGAGCACCACCAGGATCTCTAAGAGCGAGAAGCCTGCAGAACCACGGGGTAGCGTCCGCGTCTCAACATCGGGAGAAGCCATCATCAGAGCCTACGCACAATCCGCGCACGGGTCACGTCCACTTGGCAGACCCTCCCAGGAGCAGCCTCACCAAAGAGGTCGAGATGTAGGGTGTTCCGCCTGACATCCCGAAGAGCTTTGAGAGTCACAGGAGAGCCCACTCTGCGACCGTCCACTAAGAAGCCGTAGGTGCCGGTGGTTCCGTCGATGCGCTCAATGCCTAGATGCACCGAGGTCCCCGGGGGGACGAGCAACTCGGGCACAGCATCGCCGGGCAAGACAATGGTTTCGAAGTTGTCCAAGGCAGCCAACCGCACTTGCCCGGATTCATCGACCCAAATCTCCAAGCGGGCCTTGGGCAGTTGGCCTAGCACACCCTTGACTTGCTTCAGCGTCAGCGACAAGCCGAAGCGACTGTTGCCCCCAGACTGGTCGGAGGCCTCAATCTCTGCGGACAGAAAACTGCGTCCCTCGACCACACGCGTCACACCGGGCCGCTCGTCGTCGCGAGGCTTCTCCATGCGCCCGGCAATAACCAGCGCTTCACCCAGAGCATGGGACAAGCTCGGACTGCCATCCCACTGCCGTTCGATCCAGCCCCGTTGCAGACTGCTGCGCCCGAAGTGATCGACCCACTGGCGCTTACTCAGGTTGTCCCGGATGGCCGCGGCCTGTTCCTGAGCGTACCGAGCTACGGGATGATCTTCGTCCCCCGCAAAAGCTCGTGACACTTCGTCGAACTCATCCAGAGCCGCCTCAGCGTTGCCGAGCTGGTAGTAGGCCACGGCCAAGGCGCCATGTGCCCCGGCTTGCCCAGCAGCGGTCGCCTCGCGCAGAGTGTCGACAGCAGATAGCACATCACCCTGACGCAACTGAGCCAAGCCCAGCAGCCATCGGGCGAGGCCGTTGTCGGGCTCAAGACGCAGTGCCTCTGAAAAGTCGTCCCCCGCCTCAACTCCCTTGCCAAGGAGCATGGCCGAGAGACCTAGTTCCGAGAGCAGCAAGACGCTGGGGCCACCCAAGCGCAAGGCCAAGCGTAACGATGTGCGGCTCGCTTCTGGGTCACCGTCGAGACGCTCAAGGCGGCCCAGGCGCAGCAAGCCCCGTGGGTCGTCCGGCTGCAAGCGCAGAGCTCGGTGGTAGAACTCGCGAGCGGCCGAGTGGTCCCCCCCATCTTCATGGATGAAGCCCATGGCTAAGAGCGGCACGAAAGCGCTCGCTGGGCCAGCGACCACCGCGCGGTCCAAGAGCTCTAAGGCCCGGTCACCCTCACCGAGGCGCCAAGCCACGATAGCGCTATCCGCCATCAGGCTGTGGTTCTCTGAAGCTTCTAACAAGCCCAGCGAAAAGGACTCTGCGGCTTGGCTCCACTGGCCCCTTGCCGCAAAAACGGCACCGCGTAAACCCAGTGCGTCCACATCAGTTTGGCTCTCAGCATCGGCCTGGGAGAGCAATCGTTCGGCCTCGCGCTCTGCCTGGTCCAGGCGTCCCATAGAAACGAGGGCCCGCCCGTAAGCCAAGGACGCCTCATGGCGTTGCCCCTCTCTAAACGGCGCAGAGAAGCTCCCGGCCGCAGCCTTCTCGAAGCTAGCCAGCGCCAGGGCGTGGTCACCTTGCAGCAGCGCTTGCCGACCACGCTGATAGTCGATTTCGGCCGCAGTGCTGCTGGACGCTTCAGCCTGCCCCAGGACCACGTCTGCTCGCTGACTCAGCCCCAGTTCAAGCAGTAAACCGGCGTACTCAGCCAACAGCACCCCGTCGAGAGTGTTGTCGCGCTGCCCGTCCCGATAGACCTGCAACTCCCCCTCTACGTCGTGGGCTCTGTGCAGCACAGTGGCCAGCAAGCGCATGGTCTTGGGGTCAAGAGGCGAAGCGGCATAGGCCAAGCGCGCCTCTGACGTAGCGAAGCTGAGAGCTTCTTCTTCGCGGTCAGCGGCTGCGAGCATGGCCAAGGCCAAATCAGATCGCGCCGCGACCGAGCCAGCCCCCTGCCCTAAGCGGCGGCTCTCAAGGTGATAGAGATTACTGAACGTTCGGGCTAAGCCGAAGATCTCCACGTCGAGGGCTCGATCGAATTCAAACGGCACTCCCAGGGGGCGCCCTGTGCGTGTCGTGATTTGCTGAAAAATTAGGACTTCTGTGGGGCGCTCTAGCAAGCCATAGACATCGTCATTCAACAGTCGTCCGTAGAGGCGCGTCTGCGAACCGATGCGCTGAACCCAGTCGTAACGCAGACCATGGTCGACCTGGCTCTGGTCGTCCTCGTTCTGGTCGCCCGGGCTCAGCCGAGCTCCGGCACTCGTAGTCGCCGCCGATGCCGAGGACCTTGCCTCGTCATCCACATCCCCGATTTGGCCCACTCCCCCAAGACCCTGCGCCTCTTCAAAATTCGAGTCAGAGAGCATCAGCGCGCCCAAGGACTCCGAGGGCAGGCGGTAGATCCGCCCCGCCTCACCCGTCATGGCCGTGGCCACGGTGGGCCTCATCACGGGCACCGCCGGCACGGGCAGAGCTGGCAAGACCAACGGGGACATGGGCAGCAAGTCACGGGGTGGCGCAAAGGCCGAACGGCCGCGCCCTAACTCACCCAACTGCCCGGCAACATCGTCGGCAAGGCTCTCGAGAACCACGGCAGGCGGCACAACAAGAGCCCGCTCTTCGAACGCCGCCGCACGGGGCACTCGCAGAGGGGTGTAACCATCGTCGATCTTCAGCCAGGTGAGAAATCCCACGACCAGCAGAACCACGATAAAAACGAGCTGTTGACGGTGCTCTCGCATTTCAGGGAAGCAACTCAAGATCTTCAACGGACTCGCGATCGAAGCTCAACGCCCCCACCTCCATGCGACAGCGAAGCAGCTCTCCATCCTCGTCAAGAGCTTCCATGTTCACATCAGCCAAGGCCAAGTATGGGCGGCCTCGCACGAGACGCGAAAGCATGGCAGCCAATGCCCCGGGGCGACCGCGCAGATCAAAGTGCACGCCATGTGTGCGCACCAAAGCAGCCCTCGATGCTGAGCGCCCTTCGCTGACCATCTTGATCTTGTCGATGCCGGCGCAGTCAGCCTCCAGCGCTGCGGTGACCACTAGCCGCACCACGTGCAAAGCGCGTAAAGCCACGAGGACATCTTCGGTACCCGTTGGATTCGGCACGGGCATGCCCAGATCAAAGGGCACCGCCTTACCCAGGAAACGCCCCGCTTGCACCAGGGTCTCTTGCTCCCGGCGCAGCGCGTCCAAGAAGAAGAGGTCTGCGCTGCGGCCAGGGGGAACATCGAAGTCTTCGGGCCGTTGGTAGGCCAACTGCGGCAGCAGCTCGCTCAATTGGTCGTGCAAGTCGCCGCGGAGTTCTTGTACCTGCACGGCAGCTTCCCGGCGTGGCCTCCCGGCACCTGCCCCCGAGAGGCTGTTCCGCGCGGACAATGCTGCACGGCGCTCCCCCTCGTCATCAAAGACCGAGCCCACCACCGCGCGGCCCACAAAGAGAAACACCAGCAGAGCGAGGACAGTGACACCCAGGCGACGTACGTCCTTGTCCATCTCAGGTGCCCTCGCCAGAGTCGAGATCGTCCTGGTCAGCGGCGAGCGTCACGCTGGGGTCAATCTCCAACTCGAAGGTGAAGCGGCCGCGAGCATCTGTGCTCATGGTGGGAATCACGGCTTCAATGGATCCGTGTTCTCGCAACCTGACAGTCAGCTCTGAGACCGCAGAGTTCAGGTCTCTGTCGAGCTCCTTGCCGCTACCTTCGACGACGATCACAGGCCGTACCGCCCCCGAAGTGGCCGACACTGCTGAGCTGGTATGCAGCCCCGTGAGCCAGAGTTCTTGGGGAAGCTGCTCTTGCATCAAGGCCAGTACGGTCACCACCCCATGCCCCGGTGCTGTGATCAACTCGATCTGAGCAAGACTCCCAGCGAGCACTTCGGCTCG
>JBLIMM010000273.1:0-6497 GCA_047638635.1 Pseudohongiellaceae bacterium
CACCGTATTCGAGCTGCCGCCGTCCAGAAAACCAGAGCCCCTGAGCAAGGGATCACCGCTCACCCCGGCCAAGGCTCCTCCCACTTCGCTCCAGTCATCTTCTAGCTCAAACTCGATGGTGTAAAAAGTCTCGGGATCACCGGTTTGCTGAATGATGTAGCTGTAGTCACCAGGCCCCAAGGGGATGCTGAAGCCGGAGCCATTGGTCAGCGCCAACGACAGATCCACGAGCATGTCGTAGCCCGAGTCTTCGGTGTACAGATGGTTCCCGCCTAAGAAGTTGCTCGCCGTGCCAAAGCCGGGTGTGAAGCTCGTAGAACCCGCGTTGATCCCGTGGTAGCCCACGCTTCCGAAAGAGCCCCCGCCGTCTGTGTATTCGATCTGACGCAAGGCTACCAAGGCGCTCCCAGGCGGCACCGTGAACGTGAGAAAGTCCCGGACGTCACCGAGGTTTGTCATCGAACCACTGACTATGTTTGCCCCCGGGGCAAAGGCCAAGACCGTCGGCGAACCCGCTGAGCCCGACAGATCGCCGTCGAGCGTCTCATCGTGCACCACCTGGGCAGACAAAGCAGCAGACAGGACGACAGCAGCAGAGAAGCACTGAAACGATCGGGCTAACACGGTGTGCGGCATGGAGTGAATCCGAGGGGGGACCAGCATTGTGCACCAATAGCACGCCGAAGGCCTGACCATGAGCCATCGGCAGAATCCTGGGGTTGCCAAGACCCCGCTGCCGAGAAACTCGAGGGGAAGAAACCAACCTACATTATGGAAAAGACGCCATCCTCCTTCATGGAATGGACCTCGGACTGTCGATAGGCGCTCAGACGGATCGAGAGAATTCCCTGAGCCTCCACCGTCGCCATCCCTTAGCAGATTGATCCACATGAACGAGCCGAACACAGCACCGCCCCACGCGCTCGGCTTCACCCTGGTCGAGTTGGCCGTGGTGGTGGTGATCATTGGCGTGCTTGCGGCCTTCGCGGTCCCCCGCTTTCTCGTGTCGGTAGAACGCTCTAAGGCCTCGGAAGCGTTCAACTACGCGTCGACTCTGCACTCGGCGCAAGAACGCTACCTAGCTCGGCAAGGCACCTATGCCAATGCCATCAGCAAGCTCGATACGTTGTTGTCCGCACCGGTCTACTTCACCGTCGGCGCCGTCGTTGTGCCCGACTCGGCGGCCAGTCTTCAAACCGGATGGGAACTCACCTTCACACGCTCCGGATCCTCTGCAGGCTACGGGGCTTACACGATCGTCTGGGGCTATCTGGGCTACGACGCCACGAACAGCACCATCGTGAGCGGCATCAACCCGTTCCAAACAGCGGACAGTTGATCCACTGAACGCCATGCTGTTGCGTCAACGCATGGCCCCCCTTGCGCCATGGCAGCCAGAGCGGCGATGCTGGCGCCATGATCAATCCTCGGATTCGCACACGGCGTCTCAGCACTCACGCACCCTCGCTAGCAAGGGCCTCTGCCTGCGTCTTGCTGGCGCTCTCCAGTGCTTGCAGCGACTCGCAAAGCAAGGCACCCGCAGCCGCTGAACCGGCAACAGGCGCCGAGACCAGCCCTGCTGAGCTTCCTGCTGAGTTCACCGAGCCGCTCCCAGAGCTCGCCGCTGCAGACGTCGCTCAAGCCACGGTTGCAGAGGTTTCCGAAGCGGTTGCAGAGGTCCTCGAAGCCGTCGCCGAGCCCGAGAGCCCCGCCGCGATTCCCGACCTCACGGATTGGCACGTCACCACGGGCCACCTCGGCCAAGCCGAGCTCGCTTGGCGACCGATGGGCGAGCACAGCAAGGTTCCCCGCAACGTTGAGTTTTCCATGGAGGCCTTGCTCATCCAAGAGGGGCAGCTCGTCCCTGGAGCACAGCTGCAAGTGACCGGCTTCATGCCTGCCCACGGCCACGGCATGGTGCAACTGCCCCAGTGCTCAGAGATTGGCGATGGACGCTATCAGGTGGACGGCATGCTGTTGCACATGCGCGGCTCTTGGCAAGTGCGCTTCACGGTCGTAGCCCTCGGCACGGTGGACACCTTTACCTACGAGCTCGAGCTGTGACCATGGTGCGATTCCTGCTGCTCTCGCTCTCACTAACCCTGGGAGCTGCCCTCCACGCTCAGAGCGAACCGACCTCATCGGCTTCGGTGCCCTCAGTGGTGCTGTCCCCCGGCGACGTGGCTCTGGCCTACGAATTTTCGCCCCTGCCCCAGATCCCGGCGGACCACAGCAACGCGGTGGCGGACAACGCAGACGCTGCCCTGCTAGGCCAGGCTCTGTTCTACGACCCACGGTTGTCCGGGGACGGAAAGATCTCCTGCTCAACGTGCCATCTGCCCAACATGAGCTTCGGCGACGGACGGGCCCTGGCCAAAGGCGTCAGCGATCACAGTCGCCACGCCATGACGCTCTGGAACGTGGCCTACAACCGCTGGTTCTTCTGGGATGGCCGCAAGGACACGCTGTGGTCCCAGGCCCTCGCGCCTCTTGAAGACGGCCGGGAACACGCCACCAGCCGGCTTGCGGTGGCCCACGTCCTCGCCAACGACCCGGACTACTCACGAGCATACAAGGCGCTCTTCGGCCCCCTCCCCGACCTCTCAGACAGCCAGCGCTTTCCCAGCGACGCGCGGCCTTCGCGCACCGAGCCGGATCATCCCCACGTGCTGGCCTGGACGAAGATGGACGGGCCAGACCAAGAGCTGGTCAACGACGTCTACGTGAACGTGGGCAAGTCCATCGCTGCGTTTGAGCGGCGACTTGTCTCCCGGCGAGCGCCCTTCGATGTTTTTGTCGAGGGGCTCCGGGAAGGCGATGCGCAAAAGCTCGCAGCCATTTCGCCGGGGGCTCAACGGGGGTTCGCGCTCTTCGCCGGCAAGGGCCAGTGCTTCATTTGTCACGACGGACCGAACTTCAGCGACGGCGAGTTTCACAGTAATCGCCTGCCCATCGGTGAAGAGTTCGACCCCGGCCGGGCCACTGGCATCCGCCAAATTCTCAGCGATCCGTTCAATCTCAACTCACGCTTCTCCGACGACGGCGGCCGCCTGGGACGCACACGTCTGGCCATTGCTCCCCGGCAGCTGCACATCCCGGGCGACTTCAAGACCCCGACCCTGCGCAACGTGGCTCGCACCGCCCCTTACATGCATGACGGGCAGCTGGCCACGCTGAGTGACGTGCTGCATTTCTACTCGACTCTTGAGAATGCCGCCCCTGCCGACCCCACTGGTGAGCAGCTGATTCAGCCCCGTGACTTCAGCGAAGCCGAGAGGGACGATCTCATCAGCTTCTTGAACTCGCTCACGGACGAGTCCCTCCCCGTGGCACTCCATGGCCCGCCAGCGACGCTCTTTGAGAGTCGTTGAGGCGCCCTGGCGACCCCGAGACTCCCAGCAGCGCCAGGGGGACGGACACAAAACGAGCACAACCGTTTCGAGCCCATCCTTGACGTTGCTCTGATCGTCCCTTTCGATGGGTGTCCCGATCTCGGCTGCACCGCTGGCCAGACTCCCTCATTCACCGGAGGTCGCATGCGACCTGTCGCCGCTGCATTGTCTCTCTTTGCTCTCCTGAGTCTGGCCTCTTCTGCTGTTGGCCAGTCCCCCGGAAACCTGAACACGACGAAGCTCTCGAACCTCGACGAGCACAATGCCTACAACGATATCTGGGGCTACACGGCGCCCGACGGACGGGAATACGCCTGCGTTGGCACCACCGACGGCATCGTGATCATTAACTGCACCGACCCGGTGGCGCCCTACGAAACGGGCTTCTTCCCCGGCGGCCTGTGCACCTGGCGCGACCTCAAGACCTTCGGCACTTACCTCTACGTAGTGACCGACTGCCAAGGGGGCGTGGACGTCGTCGACATGTCCGACCCAGAGAATCCTCTGTACGCCAACAAGTTTGGCCTGGGCGTGATTCAGCACGCGCACAACGTGGCCATCGACAGTGACACCGGCATTCTCTACGCCGTGGGCACCCAGTCCGGGATGTTCGTCTACAACCTCAATGCCAACCCGATCAACCCGCCGCTCCTCGACACATGGGGGCCGAAGTACATCCACGATATTTCCATCCAAGACGGCATGGCCCACGCGGCGCTGATCTACGAAGGGGACTACGCGATCCTCAACGTGAGCAACCCGAGCAACGTGCAGTCCATCGGATCCACTCCCTCAGGAGCCCAGTTCACCCACGCCACGTGGCCGAACGAAAACAACTCCTTGGTCGTGGCAGCTGACGAGACACCGGGGAACCGGCACCTCGCGTTCTACGACACGAGCGATCCCAACAACCCGACCCAGATCAGCAAGTACACCGAAAACAAGATGTCGATCCCCCACAACCCCTTCTTGAAGGACGATATCTGCCACGTGTCCTGGTACACCGAGGGCTACATCGCCATCGATGTCAGCGACCCGGCGAACCCTGTGAAAATCGGCCGCTTCGATACCCAGCCCGGTACAGAGCCAGGCGGGCTAGCCAGCTTCGACGGGGCTTGGGGCTGCTACCCCTTTTCGCCATCCGGCTACATTTACGTCTCTGACCGGAGTCGCGGCCTGTTCATTCTGAGCCTCAACGAGTGCTCCATGGACCTCGTTGACCAGCCTTTCCCGCAAGTCTGCAAAGTCTGGCCCGACACGGTCTCCGCCTTGGACAGCCCCCGCCAGCGGATCATCTTGACCGGTTCTGGATTCCAGGGAACCACGTCCGTCTCCGTGGGCGGCACAGTGCTCAGCGCCGCCGACTACATCGTGAAGGGTGACCAAGTCATCCACTTCAGGATGCCCTTGGTCTCCGCCGCTGGCTTCAACGACATCACTGTCAGCGGGCCAGGGGGCGCGTCCCCGGTGGCTCAGATTGAAGTGCAGCTCCCCAGTGGTGGCCCAGTCCTGGATACGGGTGACGTGCAGCAGCCCATCGGCGACACCCTGCTGGTAGCCATCGGCAGCCAGCCCGGCGACCTGATCTTCCCGGCTGTGTCCTTTACCCAGAGCCCTTCTGTGGTTCCCGGCAAGGTCGCTTTCGACATTGGTAACAACTTCAGCGACCTGTTCTTGCTGCCGTCCCTGGTGGCCAATGGCGCTGGTGTCACGGGCTTCACCACGGTGATTCCCGCCGCTGGACTCGGTGTCACGGTTTACTGGCAGGCTGCAGTTGTCGACCCCCAACAGGGTCTGCCCGCCAGTGTCACGCCGGTCACCACGACCATGATCGTCGACGCGAACTAGGCTCAAGCAACTCACCCCCAAGGGGCGAAACAGTGGCCCCTGAGCCAGCTCCAAAGCCTGCGGTGAGAGTCCCTCTCTCCGCAGGCTTTGTTGTTTTGTGGCTAGCCGCCTTGCTGCTGCTTGCCCCCACGGCTAGAGCTCAATCGGGAGGCATTCAGACCTTCGCGGGAGAGACACTGTTCGCCCAAGGTACCCGTGTCTCGCTCACCTCGTTTCTCGAACGCAAGGGCACTCTTCGTGCTGGCAGCGGTTCGCTGGCGGACCCCACTCACAGACGCCTCACCGAACAACGTGAGGTCCTCGGTATCGACCACGGCCTGCTGCGCAACCTGACCTTCACCGTGTTGCTCCCTCGCGTCTCCCGGCGCATGACTTCCACCGGAGCGACCCAGCGCAGCACGGGCCTCGGGGACGTGGCGCTGATGACCAAATGGCGCTTCATGCACCAAACCCGAGAGCGCGGGGCGACGCACCTGTCGCTGGTCACTGGCGTGGAAGCTCCCACGGGAGAGACTCGTGAGCGGGACAACGGTGCCCTGCTGCCCCCCGGTCTGCAGCCAGGCTCCGGCAGCTGGAACCCATTCGCCGCCGTGGTGCTCACCTCAAGCCAGGGGCTGTGGCGCTTTGACGCCTCCGTCTTTCATCAGCTCAAGCGCACAGGCTCTCAGCACTACAACCAAGGCGATGTCACCGTGCTAGAAGCCGCCGTGGCCTACCGATTTTTGCACCAGCGCTATCCAGGCCACGCGGCTTCTGCACGCCTCGGCCTGCAGTGGCGCCGCAAGGGCCGAGACCGCGCGGCGGGGGGAGCAGTGCTCGCGTCCGGGAGCGAAGAGCTCTTCTTGCGAAGCGGCATCGGCTGGCATCCCACACCTGCCTGGGATGTGTCCTTCTCTTACGATGTGCCACTGCGTCAAGATGTACGCGCCGTACAACTCGCCACTGACTCCCGCCTCCGACTCGCGGTGGGACTTCGCTTCTAAAGGGAACACACCATGGCGCCTTCGCTCCCCCGCCTGCTCATGACCGCCAGCCTCGCTGTGGCGCTCACGCTCGCCGCGTCGCTCCCCCTAGCCTGTGCAGCGCCGGCAGCCGATCACGAGCACTGCAGCCCGTGGTTGGAGGCAGTGCTCGTCTTCGACGGTTGAGTATGAAACGACACGGCCTTTGGTCTCGACCAGGCCCTGCGGCGTCAGTTAGGCGCCGATCACGTTGACCTTGACACGCTGATCTCCTTCGCCGGATTTCGCTTCGACA
>JBLIMM010000274.1:0-6480 GCA_047638635.1 Pseudohongiellaceae bacterium
TCGCTGTACTGGAAGCTCGTACCCGGATTGAAGAGCAGTTCGGTGCCTGCAGCTTCTGTCGCCACGTCGCCAATGGCCCCATAGCTGGTCAGCGGCCGAGTGATCGTTGTGAAAGGCAGGCCGCTCTTATGAGTGAGCAGCTGTTCGATGGTGATATCGGCGGTAGCCGGCGTGTCGTAATACGAAAGGATCTGCGAGGCCTTGGTGTCCAGGGTGAGGCGCCCCTCGTCGAGCAACATCTGAATCGCCGTGCCGCCCAAAGGCTTCGTCATCGAGCGCACGCAGAAGACCGAGTCGACCTCTAGCAAACGCTCCTCCTCACGGTCTGCAAGGCCGAAGGCCTGATGGAGAACCGTTCGGCGATCCTTGATCACATGCAGCTCTGCCCCGACGAAAGAGTCAGAGTCCACGGAGCGCTGAACAGCCTCCGCCAGTAGCTGTAGCGCCTCAGGGGACAGCCCATGTTCAGCGGCGGGCGCCTCCGGGAACGGGGTAGACGAAGACTGAGCCGCGATGGGCAGGGACAGGACAGCGACAGCGAGCAGGGTGATGATCATGGCGCCGATGGTAGGCCAGAGCGGCCCTGCGCTGCGCCGAGGTTTCACGGAGGTCATGGTCGCGCCAAATGCTTGCGCCCCGAGCGCCACAGCCGAAGCACTTTTCTCCCCGATCGGGGCCCGCCCGCCACTGCCCCTTGAGTTGGCTCCGAACGACGGACACGAGAGTCGTCCTCACGCAGCACCGCGGTCAACTCCAAGCGCTGAGTGTTGCGAAGGGATTCGCGGAGAGAGTTCGTAACACGGTGCCCCGCTCAGCGCCCAAGAGAGTGCCACCCGCTGCATAATCCTCGGCGACCGGACGTGCCCAGGCATGTCGATTCGTGTGGCTTCCCAGCATCCCGCAATTGGAGAGACCCTGTGTCTCCTCGGAAATCGCTACTGGCCATGCTGGCCGCATCCTCACTCTTGTTGTCATCCTCCCTTGAGGCTCAATCCGTCCCTGTGACGGATGTGCTGCTCACACCACAGCAGCTCTATCAACCGGTGGTCGGCTCCAACCCGATAGAGATCTACGGACCACCTGGGGCCATCGTGCACGGCTTACTCAGCCAGACGACGGTCATGCCCGACAGCTTGACCTGGATCCAGATCAACTCATCGGCCCCCAACGACTACAACTTCGTGCTCAACAACACCACCTACACGATGACGACCACGCTCGACACGAGCGGCCGTGGGACCCTCGATGTGTTCATCGCTGGAATCCTGGGCACGCAGGGCTTTCCGCACACCATCACCTTGGCAGCCGAGCTTCCAGGGGTCTCTGGGTACATCGTCGAAACTCGCCAACTCACGCTGCAAGCGCTGTCCCCGCCCCTGTCCATCAGCCCCTTGTGTGCTCAGTACGGTCAGTGCGGAGGACCAGGCAGTCCAGGTGGTTCGGGCGGATCAGGGGGAGCCGGGGGAGCAGGCGGTCGGTACACGGGGCCCGGCGACACCGTCGCTCCGAACTTAGGGGACGGCCCAGGGAGCATGCCCTGGGTTGCTGGAACGAACAACTGCGCACTCGACGCGCGCAGCGCCTGCACACTCACTGAAGGCGTGGACACCTTGGGGTGCCCAGCAGACGCTGATGTGTATATCGTTCCTCAGACCTATTACAAGTTCATCGGATACCTCTGCCTCCCGCACACCGAGGGATCTATGGGCACCGTGACCTTCGGGCCCCTAGAAGCATTCCTCAATAACTCCACGAAGACGTACATCGACTTCAGCTTCTCTCCGCCAACCCAACGTTCTTTCGAGTGGGCTCTGGTGCGCCCCACGTTTGCACTCCAGAGCGACTGTCTTGAGTGGCTCTGGAGGAACCAGATTTCCCCCGGGCAGTCGTGTAGTTCTGTGCTCAACCCAAGCTTGATTGTCACCGACCCCACACCGGGATACAGCGCGGAATTCGGAATCAGCGAGGGCTTCTTCACTCCTTCGAATCCGTTCACGCCATGGGACAGAGCTCACGGCCAGGGTCTCGGCTGCGTGCGGGACACCAACTGCTACGACAACACGCAGTTGAAGACGCAGCGCGTTCGATTCAGCCGGCAGTGCCTGCTGGACGTCATGAATGACATCAAAGCCTCGAACCCGGGCTACGCCCAGCCCAACACCACGGTCTTCGAGTTTGGCGGCACCTGGTGCCCACTGCCAACAGGCCCCTGACTTCTACTCTTTCCCACTGCAAGCCTGTGCGGCGCGCCCGGACTGTTCGTCTTGGCGCGCCGCTTTTTGCGCTCTCGGCCAAGCCTATAGACTCGCGGCATAAGCTCTTCCGGTCCGGCTTCTTTCTCGAACCAGCTGAGAACCAAGAATCAAAAACCTCGCTTACGAGCAGTCAGCCGTCGCCCCCACGGGAGCGACGCTCACGAGGCGATCTCGTCATCAGCGTTTCGGCCAGGCCAGGAAGCCCGCATTCGCGGCCAATCAGCTTCCACTCCCTGGCGGCTCCCAGTGCCCTGGCAGGCTTGTTCCTCTCCACCACCAGCGCGTTCATCCCCTTCAAGGGCGGCTGCCTCAGACCCTGGCCCTTCCTGAGCCCTGTGTTCATCACGACCAGCTCGACGGGCACCGTTACCCTGCCCTTCGTCATGCCTCCCGGCATGCCGAGCGGTACCGAGTTCTGGCTCCAATGGGCGCTCCAAGATGCCGTCGCCATCAACGGCGTATCCCTCTCGAACGCACTCAGGGGCGTATCGCCCTGACCGCTGACCGACGCAGGCGGCGCCGCTGTTTGGTTCCGCCCCGGAGCCATTCTAGGATCCGTTCTAGGATCCGTTCTAGGGCAGCGTTAATTTCCGCGGATCACCGCTGTCGGTGAACCTGCCGTAGACCAACGGGCACAGCTCGTCGCCGCTGCGGTCCCCCGCAACGCACAGCGGCCGCGCCAGGTCCCACCCAGCGAGATCGCGCCCGTCGCGTCGGTGCCCAGGTCGAACTGAGCTGCGATGGGAAAGGCCTGCAACGTCAGGCCCTTGAACGAGACCGGCTGGCTGGCCAGGCTCACGAACAGCAAGGCCTGGCTGCTCGGGTAGGCCCCGGTAACCTCGAGACCATAGGGGCTGTTGGCTGCCAGGGTGCCGTCACCAGTGAGGTACGGCACGCCGAAGCTGCCCGTCGAGGCACCGCCGAAGTCCGTCCAGGCACCGTTGGTCACGGGAACGCTAATGCTGACCTCGTTGCCGAGGCCGTCTGCGACGACGACTTGCACCGGGCCCGAGTGGGCGTCCGGGCTGGCCTGCAGCACGACGTAGCCGAAGGCGTCGGTGTAGCCGTTGACCTGGAATCCGTCGGGACCGTTCTGAAAGGCCGACACGAGCAGCCCCGCCATGCTGCCGCCCTGGCCGTCGCTGACGCTGAGGGTCAGCTGACCCTCGCCGGGCGCAGCAGCAGCGATGTCCTCGGGCAGACCGGGCTCGAGATCGATCGGGTTGTAGACACGGATGCGCATCGAGGGGTCACCGCAGAGCATGTAGCGCCAAGAGTTCATCCCGGGACGGTCGGCGTGCATCTGAGCCTCGGCCCAGGCGATGGCCTGACCGTGGCGGGTGATGTGGTAATCGTAGACAGCCTTGAACAGGTACTTCACCAGCAGGTCGTTCTCTTTGGAGCTTGAGATCTCCGTCGATCCGTAGACAGCCACTGCGCCGCCCTTGTCTTGCTCAAGCCAGGTTTCGGCGAACGAGTCGTTGTTCTGGTCGTTGCTGTCGAACTTAGCCGTGTCGCAGGTGATCGACCAGACGACTGTAGGCTCGTGCTCGTTGTCGAGCGAGACCACGTCGGGACGGTCGAAGCTCTCGGAGTAGACGTTCCAGTTCCACCACGAAGTCCGGCTGCCGTGGCCGCGGTAGGCCACCACACCCTTGCCGGCGTCGATGGAGTTGACGATGTGGAAGCTCTGGTTGACCAGCCCGAGGCCGTAGATCTTGGTGAAGTTCGGCGCCGAGGCGTAGAGGCCCTCGGCGACGGCGTTCTGGGAGGCGACGTAGCGACCGGGGGCACCCTGTTTGGCGGCTACCAGCAGCGCCTGGTCGTAGTGGTCCCCGTCCTGGTCTTCCATGTAATCGATGATCTTGTCGAGCTGCCGCTTGAGGTCGAAACCGTCGTTGTGCGAGATGCGGCCGACGTAGATTTCTTCATCGAGGTCGCCGTCGGAGGGCGAGCCGTAGAGGTCGTCCGTCCCAGACGGGCTGTAGGTCGGCGCGTCGGCCACCGGGATCCTGTGGTCGTCACCGACGAGCAGGGCATAGTGGTCGTCGGCCGGGTCCCCGAGGTCGTACCAAGCGGCCATGGCCCCGCGGATCTCGCCGACGCTGACGACGGGTAGATCCTGCAGCTCGAGGATGTCGACCTTGAGGCCCTGGGACTTCTTCTTGGCGATGAAGTCGGCCATGACGGGGACGTCGAACTTGGACGCCACGATCAGGTAGCGGCCCTGGTACTCGATGGTGTCGGCCGGGAAGTAGTCCCTCTGCCCGGGCCAGTTGGGGAAGGTCGCGGCGGACAACACGGCCCGGTCGAGGGTCATTGCCGGCTGCGGCACGACCTGACCCGGGGCCACGTAGTGCACACGCAGGTGGCCGCTCATCGAGAGCAGGCCTGTGGTTGGGTCCCAGCGGGCCGGGTAGACCTCGTGGCGAGCACTGCGCACCGAGTTCAGAGCCAGGCTTGGAATCTGCGAACCCGTGGCTGATTCACTTGGGAAGGCCGAGGTGCCGCCGTAGATGACATCGTCCAGGACGAACTGCGAGGGCGTGGCGCCGTTCTCGTTGCCGTCCAGCTCTTCGGTGCCGACGGGGTAGGGACGCAGGTCGAAGACGTGCGGGTCGAGGTCGGTGAGCGAGGCCAGGGTCACCAGCGAGGCGTCGGTGGACACGGCCAGGTTGAGCCGGGCCACAGGCAGGTCCGGGGCGCCCAGCTGGTTGATGTAGCCGAGGCCCGCTACGTCCAGCTGCTGGTAGGTCTGGCCGTTGCCGGGGCTGACGTCCTCCTGCCAGAAGCCATGGATGATGATGTCGAAGAACGAGTCCGTGGCGCTCGAGGCTGCCTCGTCGTAGACCACCTCGTCGTAGACCACCTCGGCGGACGTGCTTGGCGGAACACCCGGCGTGAGCGGGACCCAGACCTGCTGGGCCGTGAGGGAGGGAGCGAAAGAGAGGCAGGCCAGGGCGAGGGTGGTCAGGCCGCTGCGGAAGGTCGACTTCACCGGTTCAGAGTCTTTGGTGTGTGAGTTGAAATGCCCCGGGCATCCCGAGGACATCCCACAACGCAGTCTTCGCAGCCCGGGGCCGACAGAGTCTTCTCACCGTTTCTTCCCGTATCGCCGAGGGAGCCCTGTCAGCTGGGAGCGCACGCTGGTGTACGCTCCCGCCTCCCTCCCCAACACCGGAGCGCTCCGTGGCCACTCGCCCCCGCCGATCGACGCCTGGCCTCGGCCAGATCCTGCCCTCAGCGGCCCTCGTGCTGATCCACATGCTGGGACATGCCCTGCTGCTCGCCCCACTCGTTGTCCCCTTGTTTGTCCTCGGCGCTTGCACAACCACGACCCTTGTGCCCGTGGACACGGCGTACGTCACCGAAGGGCCGCGAGATCCCAACGCACCGCGGGTGCTCGCCGTGGTGGCCCACCCCGATGACGACGTGGCCTTCGCCGGACTGATGTACAAGAACGCCACGCACCTCGGGGGGCTAGCCGACGTGTGCGTGCTCACCAACGGCGAGGGCGGCTTCAAGTACGCCACTCTGGCTGAGTCGATCTACGGTCTGCAGCTCACCGACGAGGACATCGGCCGCCGGGAGCTACCCGCCATCCGCCGCGGGGAGATGGTCAACGGCGCCCGGGTTATGAACGTGCGCCGGGTGATGTTCCTCGGACAGCGGGACCATCGCTACACTACCGACGAGTTTGAGATCTTAGGCGAAGGCGCCGAGATCTGGGACGTGGACGGTGTGCGCCAGACGCTGGCCGGCATCATGCGCGACGGCGGCTACGATTTCGTGGTCACGTTCTTCCCCAGCGAAGGCACCCACGGCCACCACAAATCGGCGGCCCTGCTGGCGCTGCAGGCGGTGGAGAGCCTGCCAGCAAACGAGCGGCCCATCACCCTCGGCGCACGCTTCGTCCGCGACGGCGACCCTCGCAGCGAACCGCAGAGCCTGCCCGGCTGGCCGATCACCGAGGCCTTCGCGGGCGCGCCGACCTTCGATTTCCAGCGTAGCCAGGGCTTCGGGCACCAGGACAAGCTGAACTACAACATCATCGCCAACTGGGCCATCGCCGCGCACCGCTCCCAGGGCACCATGCAACTCTTCATGGGTCGTGGCAGCGACATCGAGAACTACGTGTTGTTCGCGCACAACCCGGCGAGCGCCGAGGCAGAGGCCAGCGCCTGGTTCGAGCGCTTGGCCGAGCCCCAGTTCGAGGCCCGCAGCT
>JBLIMM010000275.1:0-6473 GCA_047638635.1 Pseudohongiellaceae bacterium
CTCGCCCCGGCCCCGATCAGCGATCAGCGATCAGCGATCAGCGATCAGCGATCAGCGATCAGCGATCAGCGATCAGCGATCAGCGATCAGCGATCAGCGATCAATCCTGCGAACGCCCTCGCACGCCATTGCTCGCGGCGAAGCCCACCGGCCCACCCGCATCATTGACCCATTGCTGCACGAAGAAGTCGATGCCGCCGGGGATGCCGTGAGGCCAAACGAAGGGGACCGTCGCTGAGCCGCTGCCGTCCACGGGCAAACCCGACAGAATCACGTCGGGGTTGGGGACCAGAACACCGCCCTTGAAGGGTGCGTCGATCTGGCTGATGCCCACCACGAGGGTGCTGCTGCTGTTGGCGAGTGCGCCAGTGAGATCGACCTGATTGCTGGAACCACCGGTGAGCGGGCCACTGCCCACGAGACTGGGAGTCATGGCGCCGGTACCGGCGAGGCCTTGCCCCAGGTCGGCCCACACATCACCACCTACGTTGCCCACCACCACTGAGATCGGTGCAGCCACATTGCCCGCGTCGTCTGCTGCGGTCCAAACCAGCGCCACCCCCTCTGTGAGCGCCGAAGTCGGCACCACGGCGCGGTACATGGCACCGCCCATGAACGCGCCGTCACCCGCCCCCGTGGACTCGCTCGCTCCGCCGACGAAAGTCTCGTAGCTGAAGCTCGCCGTGGCGTTGGTGATGCCGTCGTCTACCCATGCGTCCTGGAGCATCACCCGGAAGATCAGCTCTCCCGCGGTGACAGCGCTCGGCGACTCGACCTGCAGCACGTTCGGCGCAAACACATCCACCGGGCCGCTGTTGTCATAGATCTTGTTGACCTGTACCCCAGACTCGCCTTGGGCGGTGACCACGTCGTGGCGGCCGTCGTTGTCAAAGTCGCCAAAGGTGAAGTCGAGCGTGCTATCGGTGAGCGTCTGAAAGATGTTGACCCGGTTGAAGACACCCGCTGCATCTTGCTGGTAGACCTTTTCGGACGAGGCGGCCAACGAGCCCACGAACACGTCCATGTCTCCGTCCATGTCGTAATCCATGGAGGCCAGTTCGTTGTCGTCGTTGCCGTTCGCGCCAGAGAACGTGGTCTTGGGAGGAGCCACATTCGGGCCGCGGTTCTGTCCCCAGCCTTCGTCGCTCCCTGAAATCGACTGCACGGCCCCGTCCCAATCGCCGTCGCCGTCCAAGTCGGACCAGTCCACTTCGTAGCTGTTCGAGGTGCAGAGCGAGTCGAGAATCGGGTTCACCGTAAAGTGGCCCGTGCCGTCATTCATCCACAGACTCGAACGCTTCCCCGATGTGCCAAAACCGCTGAACGCGATGTCGAGATCGAAATCGCCGTCGTAGTCGAAGCAGATCATGTCCTGGCCGCGGTAGATCTCGACCGGTGCGTGGGTCGCCGTGACGTCGGTGTAGTTGCCCGCCCCGTCGTTCTCGAACAGAAACGCCTGAGCCGCTTGACCGTTGAAGGTCAGGCAGCCGTCGTTGATCACCAGATCACGGTCGCCGTCGTTGTCCAGGTCAGCTGCAACAACCGACCAAGACGACATGGTGGTCAACGGCATGCGCGCTCCACTCTCGTCGCTGAATACGGCGCTACCATCGTTGATCAAGATGCGCGCCCGTTCGGTCGTCGTGGGAAACGCCCCGGCCGGTGAGTAGATCAAGTCGAGATCGCCGTCGTTGTCTGCGTCGTCAGCGATGACCATCTGGGCGTTGAAGTTGGCAACGTTGAGCTGTCCCGAGACATCCGTGAAGTTGCCCGCGCCGTCGCCCAAGTAAAGCCGCTGTGGGCGCGCGCCCCCCGCGCCGTAGCCAGCGCCGTTCGCAAAGGCTAGATCTTCTTCGCCGTCACCATCGAAGTCGCCCACGGCCACGCCGTTGGTCCAGGTGGCGGGAGAGCTCAGCGCCGAAGCATCGCGGGTGAACTGCTGGGCGCTCAACGTAGCGGGGCAGAAGGACAGGGCAGCAAGGCCCCACGCAAAAGGCACGAAAGAGCGCAACATGCGGCGATTCTCAAAGGTGTCAGAGGTGGCAAATCGGTCGAGGTGAGCGGTGAGCTTAGCACAGGGCTTTTGAACCATGGATGGGCCGTGGGCCCTCTGTATCATGCCCTGCTGCCGCTACCAGCCGGTGCCAGAGCCCCCCTCCGACCCACAGGAGCGCGCATCATGCCCACAGCTCGTCTTGTCACACGACATCAGGCTCTCGGGTTGATCCTTGCCCTTGCTTTGACCGGCTGCGGCCTACCCCACCGACGGGCCATTGCCGACAATCTCAACCAGATCGACGAGGCAAGACTGCGGGCCCATGTAGCAAGCCTGGCAGACCTGGGCCCGCGCCCCATCGAAGATGTCGAAGCCACTGCAGCCACCGTGGCTTGGCTCCGTGAGCAACTGGCGCAGCTGCAACTCGAGGTCACCGAGGAGCCCGTGCTCTTCACTCCCAGCGGTGGCGAACTGCTCGCCGAGGTGCGGCGCAACGACGCCGATCCGACGAGCCCGACGGAAGCGCTGGCCCTCCCCCGGCACATGGCAAACTACGGTTCCCGAGTGCTCTCCAGCCAAACCCAGTCACTGCGCGACCGGGGTTGGGACGTTTTCGGCTACAGCGTGGGCGGAGGCCCTCCCAGCGAGGCCGTCGTGGCGCCCAACCTCTTGGTCGAGATCCCTGGGACATCAGCTGCCCCGGGCATTGTCGAGTTGTCCGCACACTACGACACCGTGCCCCTGTGCCCTGGAGCGAACGACAACTCCAGCGGTGTGGCGGCCCTGCTTGAAATCGCCCGCTTGCTCACTCGCCATCCCCCCGAGCGGACGGTGCGCTTGTGCTTCTTCGCAGGAGAAGAGCAAGGACTGCTGGGCAGCGCTGTTCACGTGGACAACATCGTCGCCAAAGGCGAGCCCATCGTGGGCCTCCTCAATCTCGACTCCGTGGGCATCGCCTCCCACGAGCCAGACTCCCAGCAAGCACCCATTCGCATCCTCTTCGTCACCTGGATCCCCTCCACAGGCGACTTCATCACCGTCGTCGGCAACTGGGACTCCGGCCCCCTGGGCAACATCTTCGAGGGCGCCGCCGAGACTTACACCCCCGAGCTGCCCTACTACAGCGCGAATCGCATCGGAGGCATGTTCGCCGACGGCTATCGCAGCGACCATGCCAACTACTGGAAAGCAGGCATTCCCGCGATCTTCTTGACCGACACGGGCGAGATGCGCTGGGACACCTACCACAAGCCCGGGGACCTCCCCGAGGACCTCGACTACGCCTTCCTACGCCAAGTGGCCCAGGCCACCGCAGCGGCCACCTATGAGCTGGCCCGGCCCGGCTCCTAGACAGGGCTCACGTGGGTCTGCGGCAACTCTGCCTCGATCTACCGGCCAGGCTCCCCGGCACCCATGCCCCCCGTTGTGACCATTAGGTGCTCAGCAAGCCCCTGGAGGGTAGACTGCACGATTACTCAGCGTTGCGTTTGTCGGCCCAGTGATCGGACAACCTGCAGCAGCCCACCAGAGGTGTCCCCCTTGTCCGTCAAAATCAACATCGAGCCTGCCGTTGAGACTCCTGCCGAATCTGGCTTTGCCTCGCTCGGCCTCTCCGAAACCACGCTGAGCGCCGTCACCAAGGCCGGCTACGAGACTCCGTCGCCGATCCAAGCAGCCACCATTCCGCTGCTGCTCGAAGGCCGCGATCTCCTGGGTCAGGCCCAAACGGGCACAGGCAAAACCGCAGCCTTTGCTCTGCCGCTCATCGATCGCCTTGATATCTCCCAGCACGACCCCCAGGTGATGGTGCTGACACCCACCCGAGAGCTGGCCATTCAGGTCGCCGAAGCGTTCCAGGGCTATGCCGCTGGCAAGCATGGCTTCCGCGTCCTGCCCGTGTACGGCGGTCAGCCCCACGACGCCCAAGTGCGCTCACTGAAGCGCGGTGTTCACGTCATCGTCGGAACCCCCGGCCGTGTCATGGATCACATGCGCCGGCGTACGCTCAAGCTGGGTTCGCTCAAGACCCTGGTGCTCGACGAAGCCGACGAGATGCTCAACATGGGCTTCCTCGAGGATGTCACCTGGATCCTGGAGCAGACGCCCCAAGACCGGCAGATCGCGCTGTTCTCCGCCACCATGCCCCGGGCCATCCAACGGATCGCCCAGCAGCACCTCAACAACCCGGGCGAAGTGCGCATCACCACCCGGTCTGCAGCCGCTGGCACCATTCGTCAGCGTCACCAAGTGGTGCCTTACATGCAGAAGCTGGACGCCCTGACGCGGCTGCTCGAAGTTGAGCCCGTGGACGGCATGCTGATCTTCGTGCGCACCAAGACGGCGACAGTCGAGCTCACCGAGAAACTCGAAGCCCGTGGTTACGCTGCGGCTGCCTTGAGCGGCGACATCCCCCAGCCCTTGCGTGAGCGCACCGTTGAGCGCTTCAAGTCTGGCAAGCTCGACTTCATCGTGGCCACAGACGTGGCCGCTCGCGGGCTCGATGTCGATCGCATCAGTCACGTGCTCAACTACGACATCCCCCACGGGCCCGAAGCCTACGTGCACCGCATCGGGCGCACAGGGCGAGCGGGACGAACGGGCGATGCGATCTTGTTCGTCACTCCCCGTGAGAAACACATGCTCGGGGCTATTGAGCGAAACATCGGCCAGCGCATCGAAATGATGACTGTGCCCACCACCGATGAGGTCAACCGCCGGCGCATTGAGCGCTTCAAACAGCGGATGACCGAAGTCATCGAGAAGCAAGACACGGCCTTCTTCGAGCGGCTCATCGAAGAGTTCGTCGCCGAGACAGAGGTCACGCCCTTGCAGGCCGCTGCGGCTCTGGCCGTCTTGGTGCAGGGCAGCCAGCCGTTGCTCTTGGCCGAGCCTCCCAAGCGCGAACACAAACCCCGTCAAGAGCGGCCCGAACGGTCGGATCGCTCAGGACCGGCCAAGATGCGCTACGGCAAGCCCGCTCGCGGGGCTCCGTCGGGAGAGCGGCAGTCTGCGTCCAAGCGACAGATCGACTTTCGTCTCGACCCAGGCACCCAGCTCTATCGTGTCGAAGTGGGTAGCCGCCACGGCGTCAAGCCGGGTCAGATCATGGGCGCTATCGCCAACGAAGGCGGACTCGAAGGCAAACAGATCGGTCGCATTTCGATCAACTACGACCACAGCCTCGTCGGCCTTCCCGAAGTGATCTCCGAAGATTCACTCAAATCCATCGGCAACGCTCGGGTTTGTGGCCAACGGCTGCGGGTCTCAAAAGAAGGCGTAGGGCGCAATGTTCCCAAACCGGATCGCCCCGAGGGTCAGCCGGGCAGCCCTTCAGCGAGCTCACCAGAAGGCCCGTCAGAGAGCCCGTCAGAGAACAAGGGCCCCCCGTCGAACTCCTGAGCAGTGGCTGAGTTCTACATCGACGCGGACAGCTGTCCCGTAAAAGACGAGATCTATCGCGTGGCTTATCGCTACGGGTTAGTCGTCCATGTGGTGGCCAATCAATCGCACCGCGTGCCGGACAACGAGGCCTTTCGTACGGTCTTGGTGAGCGATCTCTTCGACGCCGCCGACGATTGGATCGCCGAGCACGCTGGGCCAGGGGACATCGTCATCACCGGAGATATTCTCCTCGCTGCTCGGTGCCTCGAACTCGGCTGCAAGGTGGTCGGCCCCCGAGGGCGCGTCTTCAAGGACACCACCATCGGGGACGCCCTCGCCGCCCGAGAGGCCCAAGCCTACCTACGCGAGATGGGCGTTCAGGGTGGTGGTCCGCCCCCGTTTCAAGATCGCGATCGATCGCGCTTCCTGCAGCGCCTCGACGAACTGGTCCAAGCGGTGCAAAGAGAACAGCCGTAGCTTCTTAGCCAGCCAGCGTCGGTGCCCGGCAAACATAGATGCTGTTGGTGTCATCCCGGTCGAGCAGGGGGTTGAAGTACGTCACCGCATGAGCCGTGATGCCTTCGAAGGCCACCTCGAGTTGCTTGGCGAAAACCGGGTCGGGGGGCTCCGCTGACCACAGCGCAAAGAGGCCACCGGGATGCAGATGCTGCGCGAGACGCTGCAGCCCCTCAGGCTGATAGAGGGCCTCGTGGCTTGGGTGCAGCAGCCCTTGGGGAGAGTGGTCGATGTCCAGCAACACCGCGTGAAAGCGGCGCCCGGGATGAGCCAGGTCGAAGCCTGTCTGAGGCTCGCCTGCCAACGCAAAGAAGTCCCCCTGAACCAAGCGACAGCGATCATCGCTGCAGAGTTGCTCCCCCGCTGGGACCAAGCCCCGCTGGTGCCAACTGATCACCTCGGGGAGGTACTCCACCACGACCAGCGAGGCGACCCGATCGTCAGCCAACGCAGTCGCTGCTGTGTAGCCCAGACCCAACCCGCCCACGACGACATCCCAAGGCCCGGAGCAGCTCGCTCCCGAAGAGTGCGCCGAGGACTGGCCGAGAGCGCTCAGTCCTAGCTCGGTGAGTGCGATCTC
>JBLIMM010000276.1:0-6439 GCA_047638635.1 Pseudohongiellaceae bacterium
CAGCTTCTGGTGACAAAAGGGCATCACGTCGTGGACGTGCAGCACGACCTTGGCTCCCTGACGCCGCGCAGCCGCCAAAGCCCCGTAGCTCAGGTGCATGTGCAGGTTGTGCACGTGCACCACGTCCGGGGAGAACTCCTCGATGGCAGCCGTCATGGCAGCCACGCCCCCAGGGTTATTCAAGCTGCGCCAAGCCTTGAATCGCCCTGGGTACGGAGCTGAGAAGGCCTGGCGCACCGCCACACCGTTCACGGACTTCAGGCCAGCTGTGTCCTGCTTCTGCACAGTGGACAGAAACGAAACCTGATGCCCACGAGCGGCCAAGTTTTCCGCCATGCGCACCGCAACCCCCGCCGCCGAAGAGCGGCCATAGAGGTCATTGGCTACGAGGATTTTGAGAGGAGACATGAGCTGCGCATAGCCTCGCTGTCGGAGACTGCCGCATCAAGCCAGCGCTCGCAGATTTACCCCTAAATATCGGGGAAATCGATGGTCTGGGCAGGAGCCTTGACCTTGCCGAATTGGAAGGCCCTGGCAAGACGAGGCTTGCCTTCGTCCTCCCAGTTCTCGTAGTAGTAGCGCAAGCGGCTGACAAAGCGACGGATCTTCGCCGGGCGTGCCTCGTACCAAGCTTCGTAGTCTTCGACCAGCCGACGCTTGATGGCGTTCAGCTCGTCGTTGGAGAAGTTCTCGTGCATGTACGGCGAGCGATCGCTGTCCACGTACTCGGTGCGCACCAACTCAGGGTCGATGCGGTCCTTATATTGAGCAAACGAGGCGGTGGCCGTGAGCGGATTGAACAGCGACGTGCGCACACGGTCTGGCATAGCAGCCCGAATACCCCGCTCGGTCTCAGCGATGTCCTCGAGAGTCTCTTCGGGTGTCCCAATGATCAGGAAGACCTTCGACCAGATACCGGCACGACGGATCATCTTCAGACACTCAACGACCTTCTCGGCCTTGTAGTCCTTGATCAACGTGTCGAGGCTTCGCTGGCTCACCGATTCGACGCCGAAGTACATGCGGTTGAAGCCTGCCTTCTTCATCGTCACGGCCATGTCGTAGTCGATCATGTCCACCCGCGTTTCGCAGGACATGTTCAGCTTCAGCCCGCGCTTCACGATGCCTTCGCAGATGTCGTAGACGCGCTTCTTCTGGCAAGTGAACAACTCGTCAATGAAGAGCACGTTGCCCGGCTCGTAACGATCGTGGATCACCTGCAACTCATCGAGAATGTTCTCGACAGAACGGGTGCGGAAGCCGCGCCCCGTGAGTTCTTTCTGGCAGAAGATGCAACGGAAGGGACAACCGCGGCTGGTGAAGATGTAGAAGAGCTTCTCTTTGTTCATCGCCGAGTAGCGATCAAAAGGCAGCATCTCCCACGCCGGGAAGGGCACCCGGTCGAGGTCCTTGATCAGCGGCGGCTGGGCGTTCACGCGACGCTCACCAGAAGCCGTGTCGAAGGCCAAGCCGGGGATGTCTTTGAGAGCGTCTTCGCCCACGTCGACTCCGCGCATGAAGTCGACCACCGTGTCCTCGGCCTCGCCAGCCATGACGTAGTCGATGGAGCCGCTGTCCAAGAACGTGTCCACGTCGACCACCGCGTGGGGGCCGCCCATGAGCGTGACGAGATCGGGGTTCGCCTGCTTAGCCTTCTCGGCGTAGCGGATGGCCCGGTTCACGTGAGGGGTCAGGGCGGACAGGCCAAGAATGTCGGCCTTGTCCAAGTAAGCCTCCACTTCAGCAGAGGTGCAGACGCGCTCGTCGCAACACTCCACGTCGCAGCCAGCATCGCGCAGGATTGCGCCGAGGTAGATGATGCCCAGGGGCATGGCGATGAAGAAGTCGTCCTGCCCTGGGGGCGTGACGTACATCAGCACGATCTTCTTGCCGGTGACGGGCGCCAAATCGCTGCTCTCAGTTGCCGTTGTCATGGTGATATGGGTGTCGCGTTCGTCGTCATGAGGAGGCTCTGCGAGCCGCTGCGCTGTGGAAGTAGCGCCATATGTATACCAGATGCAAAACGCCTAGGCCTTTCACCAACCCTGTGGCGACTGCCACCCCCATCGGCCCGTGGGTCACCGCGCCTGTAACGATCATGCCCACGGCCAGTGGTCCATAGACGATGTTCTGACGCAGGGCGGAAGACATACGGCCGCTGTAGATGTAGAACGGATCCACCGCCACAGCGAAGCTGGAGAGGGCCACGCCCATGGCCAACCAGGGATAGAACTCGGCGGCGTCCGCAAACTCTTCGCCCCACAACAGCCCAAAAGCGACGCGCATCACCGGAATGCTGATGGCAGCCGCCACGGTGACGAGGACTCCTGACACCACGGTCACCCGAAAGATCAGCCTGCCCATCTCATCGAACGACTTGTTTTGTTCACCGACTTTCAGGCCCAAAGCCGGAAGCAGCGCCTTGGTGATGCCATCGCAAAGCATGCCCAGAGCGTTGGCCACCACGTAGGCCACGACGTAATGTCCGCCCTCTTTAAAAGATCCGGAAACTGTGACGCCGGCCATGGGAATGAGCACCTTGCCCATCCCGGGAATCAGCGCATTCATCACCTTGAAGATGGAGAGGAAGTAAGCGGTGTTGAAGAGCTTCTTCACCGAAGCACCGCGCACGGCCCCTAAGACCTCATCAAGAGGCGGTGGCGCGTTCTTTCGCCCGCTGCGCTGAAGCCGGCGATAAACCACCAGTGACCAAACCGAGACCACCAGAGAGTGGCCCACAAAGGCCCACATCACGCCGAACAGGCCATAGCCCTGCCAGACCACGACGGCGATCAAACCCAGGCGCACAATGTTGATCGTAATCTCAAAGCGCGCGTACTCGACCATCCAGCGCGAGCCTTGCACCGCAACGATCAGCAGACTCTTGATGGCCTCGCCGAAGCCCGTGGCACAGAGGACGGCCGCGATGATGCCCACCTCGCGATCGCCGTACGCACGCTCCGCGACCATGGGTGCGAACGACACTCCAGCGATCAACACCAAGGATGCCGTGCAAAAATAGAGCTTCAGCAGCGCAGCCAGGGAGTCGATCGCCTCCCGCCGTTGCTGCGCCCCCAGGGCCTTGGCATAGGCGGCCACAGAGACCTGCACCAGCCCTGCGCTCAAGGTCATGAAGACCATAGCGTAGAGTTCGCGAGCCACGCCCCAGCGCCCCAACTGCTCGTCCCCAAGATGCCGACCAATCAGCACCGAGGTCACCAGGTAGGTCATGGCGGTCACCACCGAAGCCAGTTGCATCACGGCGGTGTCTTGGACGAACTTTTTCTTCCGGGCCTTTTCGAAAAGACGCAGGGCCTTAGGGATCACGGAGCGTTCCCCTGAGAGGATCTCGGGGAGCCCCCAAGAACCTCTCCGTAAATCTCTCCGACTCGCGCTGCGGCCTTCGCCCAAGTCTGCCCTTCGGCACGGACTCGCCCAGCGGCACCCATCTCGTTGGCCAGCCGTTCCTCCGCGAACAAACGCACCAAAGACTGGGACAATCCCTCCAAGTCGTTGCGACTGTGCAGAAAGCCGTTCATGCCATGAGTGATCGCATCTTCGGCGCCGCTGTCGGTCACTCCCACCACAGGAGTATTAGCGGCCCCCGCCTCGAGGAAGACCAAGCCGAAGGCCTCAAAGCCACCCTCGGCGCTGGTCATCGGCGTGAGCATGAACACCCGGGCATCACGCATCAGCGCGACCTTCCGTTGCTCGCTCACATTGCCCACAAAGTGCACCGCGTCAGCCGCTCCTGCTGACGCGATCCACTCCAGCAACTGACGGTAGTACGGGTCGTCTTCTACGTAGCGCCCCACGATGACGAAATGCATCTCTGGGCGCTGCTTCCAGGCCTCAAGAAACGCTGGCAGAGACGTGGTGTAGCCCTTCCGTTGTTTGACCTCGCCCACGCACAGAACGAACGGCTCAGGCGCCTCAGCAGCTGTGCCCCCCGTGGCAAACTCCGAGTAGTCGTCGGGCACGCAACCATAGGGCACAACTTCCGCGGCAGCAGGGTCGGCCACCAGCCGCACCTGGCGCAAAGCAAAGTTTGCTCCCATGACGAAGCGATCAGCGCGGGAGTACATCCAGCTGATCAAGCGCTTGTGAAAGGGCATGGCGCAGGGAGCCACGGAGTAAGTCCCATGCCCCGAAACCACCACCGGCCGCCGGGCGAGGAGCCCCACCAACGTGGCCACAAAACCCATGGGATAGTCGGAGAAACTGTGCACCACATCAGCCCGCCGCGCCGCTCGCACCAACATCGGCAACGACGTCAACAACAGCCAGGCCAGCTTGGGCAGACTCAAAAACGGAAAGTGATCCGTGGGCAAGATCTCGTAGACGGTCACCCCTGACATGGGCAGCTCCGCACCGATGCCTCGGTGCTTCCGTCCCATGTAGACCGAGATGCCATCGCACAGAGGCGCCAAGAAGCGCAGGGTGTTCGTGCAGTAGACGCCCACCCCATCCACCGCAGACAGGGAGTGGGTCAACACCATCACTTTGGGCCGGCGAGGCTCACTCGCCCCATCGCTCGTGCTTGTGCTCTGACTCGAGGGCTGGTTCATCGGTCAGCTCGTCTCCAGAATCGAATCCACGGGCCCGGGCGCTCGTAGGTCCACAGTTGGGTCAAGGCGAAACTCATGTCAGTGGGCAGTGCTGCTTCTGTGGGATCGGTCTTACCCGTGGGAGAGATCTCCCACACCAGTTCGCATGAGTTCTCGGTGAAGTCCGTCAACGGGCGCCGTCGGTCGGCGTCAGGGATGCGGTCGACTTGGATCAAGGCGTCGATGCCCCAGTCGTCCATCCACTGGGTGAGGGGCAGCGGCTCAATGGACTGACCGCTGCTGGTGATCTTGCGACCGGCCCCTCGATGCTGAGACTCGCTCAAGCCTTCGTAGAGATAGTCGCTGGCGTAGTAGCTGTCGAAACGCCAGAAGCGCGCCACCGGGAGCAGCGCACGGGCGGCAGCGCTCGGCGGCAAGCCAGCAGCTGCGGCCTCCAGCACCCGGCCCTCGGTGCGGTTCAACCAAAGGCCCGCCTGCAGTGCTTCTTGCAAAGGCTCGGGCCGGGGCACCATGGGCGGACCGTAGCGAGAGCCCATGCCATCCATGGCGATGCGCTCAGAGGCCGTCGTCATTCTGGGCAAAGCGGCTGCGGCGAGAGTGCGCGTGTCGTCCCGAGCCAAGAGCTGATCAAAACGCAAAGCCTGGACCACGGGGACGGTGACGCAGATCGCAGCCAAGACTCGGCAGACCGCGCCTTTCCGGGCCAGGCCGCTCAAGAGTTGGGCCGCACCCAAAGCCAAAAACAAGCTCACCGGCATGAGGTAGCGCACGTGGGTGCCGTCGTAGACAAGGAAGATCACCAAGAAGCAAAAGGCGGGGGCCAGCACAAGCAACAGGCTCTCTCGGCCAGGACGCCCCCACAACATCTGCAAAAGCCCCAGCAAACCCAGCACCACCAAGACAGGCTCGTAACCGAACCACTCCCGACCCACCTGGGCAGCCCGACTACCGCTGAGTTGGTCGAAGGCAAAGCTCTGGCCACCCACTCCCACGGCCACGCTCTCGCCCGCAGCGAGTTGTCCGGCCATCCCACCTTGAGCGCTCGCCGCAGACGAGCTGGTATGGAGCAGCACGTGGGGATAACCCACCGTGGCCAGTAGCCCAGCAGCCAAGACGGCCCCGAGCGCCCCCCTGCGCAGCAGCTTTGCAGGGGAAGCCTCGCCCCCACGGGACATGGCCGTGAGCAGCCCCACCACCGGAAAGGCCAAGAACGCGAGCCCCACCTGAAAGCTGGCTCCCGCCAACGCTGCGAAAGCAAAGGGTGCCAGGACCGCGCGCAGGTGTTGCCGGCGACGGAGCCTCAGAGTCGTGGCCAACGTCAGCGCGCCGAAGCCCATCATGGTGGCCCAGGGACGAGCGGTGTGGGCGTACTGCACTAGCAACAACGACGACCCGACCAGCATGGCTCCCAAGGCCGCTTCTGCCCGAGACCGACCCAACTCTCGCGCCGCGCGGTAGATGCCGAAGGGCACCAGCAGCGCCATGAGCCAGGACACCATCCGAGCGGGCAACCAGGCCACCCCCGGGTCTTCAAAGACAGCCGCCTTGAAGCTCCCGGTATCCGACCACTCACCGAGAGCGAAGCCCACCACGAAGCGACCGCCCAAGGCGAGCAAATCGAGATCGGGCAAGAGCATGGGGTAAGTGGTGTAGCGCCCAGCGGGAGGAAACAGAGCCTCGGTCAGGGGCACCGTCCCACCCGTGAGATCTTGGGCGATCCCCAGAGCGCAGCGGACCGCCGTGTCGTCGGGAACGTAGCGGTTGGGCAAGCCATGTCCCAGGGACAAACCCAGCAGCAGGGCCAACACACACATCACAGGGATCAGCGGATGTTTCATGAGCCAGTCACCGCCAGTTTCTCGCGCAAAAAT
>JBLIMM010000277.1:0-6424 GCA_047638635.1 Pseudohongiellaceae bacterium
TTCGGCTCCAACAGTTCTCGGTGGTCTTTGAACCATGCGTGCCAATCCTGCTGGTAGTTCTGGGTGAATGCTGGGGGCGCCCGCTCAATGCGAACGGCGAAGGTAGACAGGGCGTCGTGCAGCATCCGTGAGAGCCGCTGCTGCAACCGCTCGTTTTCTGAGGTGCCCCCCAAGGTGGAAGCCGTGTAGACAGCGGTTTGCTTGATGACCTGCTCCACGGATTCCTCGGAGCCTAACGTCAAGAGAGCCGAGGCCACCGCGCCCAGCAGACTCTGCGACACCGTTTCCAGCTGGCCCCCAGGGCGAAGCGCCCGCAGCTCCGTCTCCAAGGCTTTCACCGAGCGATCGTCGGCGTAGTTTCCCAGGGTGGAACAGGTGGACAGGTAGACATCGAGAGCGCCGCGATACTTGGCTCTGCTCTCCGGGTCTGGCCGAGTGGACGTCTTCTCCATGATGTTGCGCACGTACTCAAGCGCTTCGTCGCAAGCACCAATGACCGTGCTCACGTCACGCCCCCAGGACAAACCGACCATGGCGGCGTTGCAAACCCCCATGTCATCGTCATCCAGGACATCGGTCAGCGTCTTGGCCACCAGCTTCTCAGCGGCCCCGTCGTCTGGCAGCTGGCGGGTCCCCTCGGCGTAAGTGACCACCGCTTCGAGACGGACTCCGGCATCTTTGTTCTTCATGGCCTTCTTGAGCTCGGCCCGTAGCTCCTTCTCGGAGGGCACCAAGTCGGCAGCTTGAGCCCAGCAAGGCTGCGGTGCACAGACAAGGCCGAACAACAGCACGACCGCTGAAATAGTGAGACGCGTGGACATCATCAAGCTCCTCGATAGCAACGGCGGTGGCCGTCTGGGCGGGCAGTGTAACCCAGCATTGTCCTCCCTCCGACGTGCTAGCACCGGTGGCCCATGACAGCCCTCCAACCAGAAGCGAGAAAGCTGCCCAAACCAGAACCCGGCTTGATGGCCTACAATCGCTGCCCTCAATTCGTCGGGCCCTGTCCGACATGGCCATGCCCCCCTTTTTGGAGCCTTCCCATGGCGCTCACGAACATCGGCCCCGCCGAAAACTTTCCCATCGGGAAAGGCACCTGCATCGAAGTGGACGGCAAGCGTATTGCTGTGTTCAACACCACCGGCCAGTACTACGGCATCGACGATCAGTGCCCTCACGCCAACGGCTCGTTCTCCGAGGGCAAGCTCACCGGTTTCAAGGTCTCCTGCCCGCTCCACGGCGCCACTGCCGACGTGCGTATCGGCGTCTGTACACCGCCAGCTCGCCAAGACGTAGAGACCTACGAAATAAGCAGCGACGGCAAAGAGTTGTTCATCGCTCTCTAGCAGCCTGTACGAGGGCCTGCTAGCGCGCTAACGAACCACCACCCGGGTGGATGCACTGCGACCGAGGGTTTCAGGAGCATAGATTTCTTCGGCCTCTGCTGACGGCACGACGAAACTGCCCGGCGTGGTGGCGCGCACCACATAGCTGTAACGATGCACTCCCGGCCCCAAGGATTGGGCGAAGACCTCAACCTGGGCGTCGCGCAAGTTTTCGTGGTCGTACCATGGCCGTCCCCAGAACCAGCAGCTCCAGAACGCCCGTGGGTCTACGGCCTCTTCGTCCTCGGGGATGGCGCCGGTGACGGCGAAGGCCGAGTTCAGCACCTCGAAGCCACCGGGGAGCCGGTCGACCAAGGCGACGTGAAAGCGTCGTGACGTGTTGACCAGGGTCAAGCGCACCGCGACCCGTGCGCCCCGACGAATGATCCAGGTGCCGTCGTCGTTGCAGGTGACGTCGTTCGGATCATCGAGAGCTTCGTAAGTGCGCTCCACGTCGAAGCCCGCGGACAACGGCTCCGCTGAAAGATCCGACGGCACGTAGTGCACGCCCATGCGCCAGTAGAGTCGGCCGCGCCCCGCCGCACTCATGGTCAAGTCGATGGGCGTTGCGTCGTCTGCCTCCACGGTGCGCACCGTCTCCAGGGCATCGAACGGAACACTCAGGTTTCGACGCTCCGGGCTGCGACCGGCAAACAGCTCCTCGGCCACAAGCCGCTCCCCCGCCCAAAGTGCTGCTGTCAGTTCGGGTGCATCCCCTTCGTGCAGAGCGAAATACCGCGACAAAGCAAGCAGCGCAAAGACACTCTCCTGGCTGGTCAACCAGCGGCCCTTGATGCGCTGGGACAACAGGCCCCGCACCAACTTGGGTTGCAGGTCCGTATCGAAGCCACAGGCCAAAAGCCCGCTCAGAACCACCGCATCGGCTCGGCGCGGTGCGGCCAAGACCAACTCGCCTCCCTGATCGTAGGCCTGCACGAAATGCGCCGTGGACGCCGTCTCGATCACGCGGTTCGCGAGGTGACCGCGCACTCGGGCGACGTCGTCACTCAACGAGGGATCACTGGCCAGAGCAGGAAGCAACCAGCCCAAGCCGTCCAGAGGCCAAGCGTCGAGACTTGCGCTGCGCAACAGCTCGTAGGCATCGTCCGCAACGTCTTCACCCGTCCCCTGTCGCAGCGCCAAAGCGTAGGCCCGAATGACCCGCTGAATCCCCGGGGACATGGGCGGGTCTTGAGACTCGACGTGCCGGCGGGCTTCCCCCACGTACTGCACCGCGCCGCCAAGAACATCGCTCGGGACGTCGAAGCCATGTTGGCCAGCTTGCAGTAAGGCGTGAGCCACGTGCACCGACAAGTACGGTTGAGACTTCTCGTCGTGGCGCCAGAACGACCAGCCGCCGTCGCTGTTTTGCAGGGCGGACAAGTGCTCGATGTCTTCCTTCGCCTGGAGCGAGAGGGCTTCGGGGCTCGGCAGGTCGCTGCCTTCGAAAGCCGCAAGAACATCTCCCAGGGCGGCGATGGTCAGCACCCGAGAGGCTCGTGTTTCTGCGGATTGGTAGCGCCCGTTGGACAGCTGAATCACAGCGTCGGTCAGTTCGGCCAATGCGGTGGTGGAGAAGGTCAGCTCGAGCCCGCCAAACCCTGGCAGAACGTCGGTCGGGGGCAGCAGCGGCTGTACGCAGATTGCGTCGTCCAGCTGACCGTAGGTGGCGAAGGCCTCAGCGGTGAGCGGTGTCAGCACCGGGAAGTCGACTCTGGCGCCATCCGCCAACTCCGGGGACGACACGGCTGTGGCCACCACGGACAGCTGCGCCTGGCCCGGCAGCTCAGCGGTCACAGGGAAGCGCACTTCGACACGGTCGTGGGCGGGCACCAAGACCCGGCGGGCAGCGAACACGTAGTCTGATTCGGCGACAGCTTTACCACCGAGACTCAGACCCGCGGCTTGCACACCCACGTCGACCAGCTGCTCCGTGTCCAGTGCGTTGTGCACGACCACGGGCAGCTCGGCCGTGTCACCCACATTCAGAAAACGAGGCGGGGACGGACGCACCATCAACGGCAACCGCGCGGTGAGTGAGGCTTCGCCCTTGCCCGCTCGGGCGTCGCCCTCTACGGCCAAAGCCAAAACGCGATAGCGAGTCAGGCGGTCGGGCAAGGTGAACGGCACCGTGGCTTGGCCGTTCTCGTCGGTGACCGACGCTGGAACAAACGCTGCCAGCACGTCGAAGTTCGTCCGCACAGCGATGGGCTCGGGGGACGACACTCCCCGGCCAGCTGCGAGGCCTGGCATAGCCTTCATGGACATGGCAGGCGCCATCTCGTAACCGCCCGCATCGCTGCCCAAGTACCCCAGAGACTTCATGGCGCCCAGCATCTCTTCATCGCTGAATGCGACGCGACTCGCGTTCACACCAAGGTCTCCTTCGTCGCCGGTCGTGCTCTTGCGGCGGCGGTCGATCAGCTCACCGAACTTCTGGGGAACAGGAGTGTCCGGGTCGCCCAGGTGCACCATGTCCCGAGCCCGATAGTCACTGGTGCGACCGGGGTGCTGCGGGTGCCAATGGCCCAAGGGGTCTGCGAGCTCTCGCATGGTCATGGCCAGCACCGCTTCGTCCACCACGACCAACGCCACCTGGGCACCCGGCACGGGCTCACCGTTGGCATCGCCCACGAACACGGTCACAGAGTTCTCTGCTCCCGGGGATAACTCGCTATGGAGCGGAGTGGCTTCCACGGTGAGGCGCCGTGCCTCTGGGGGCACAAGCAACGTGGTGATCGCTGTGGCGTAGGCCGGCCGGGGCGGTTGGTCCGGGCGAGGCTGCCCGTCCACGTCCGTGCGCACAGCCTGTCCCACCAGCTCTACAGACAACTCGATCTGGGGAAACTGATCCCCGGTGATAGGCAAGCGCAGGGTGTGGTTGTTGCCGTCCATGGTGAACGTGCCTTTGTGCACCACGCCTTCTCGACGCAGGGTGTAGAAACCATGGCCGTCAACGAAGGGCGCCACCACCAGCACTTGCGCGGTGTCCCCCGGTTGGTAGTCGGCCTTGTCCGGCACCAAGGTCAGCTCTTCCAGAGCAAGTTCAAGGGACGGCAAGCTCTCCCCGCCGCTGACCCACACGTTGCGACTGGACACGTACGGTCGGCCTGCCCTGTCGCTGCAGCTCGCCATGAGAGTCCAGCTGCCGCCCTCTGTGAGCAGCACTTCCAGGGACGCGGGGCCGTCCTTTGAAACGGCCGAGAGTTCGGCTCGCGCCAGCTCTTCTGTGACCCAGCGACCCTCCTTGAACATCTGGCTAGTGCGAGTGGCCACCAAGGTCACAGGTCGATCGGCCACAACCTGACCGTCGAGATCGACCACAACGAACGACACCTGCAACGGATCGCCGAGTTCTACGAAGCCTTGTTCGGTGCGCAGACCCAGGGCGTGCTCTGAAGGGTGCACCAACACGGACGAACGCCCCACCCACTGCTGCTGATTCACGTCGGTCACCGCAGCTTCGACGTTCAACACCATGGGTTGGGGAGGATCGCACTCCAACAGTTGGGCGGTGAGGAGATGACTGCCGCTGCTGTCGGTGCGTCCGCCCCAACTCCAGTGCCCGCCCTGCTGCGAAGAGCCTCGCCCATAGTGCGAACTCCCGCCCCACCAGGGCACCCACTTGCCAAAGCTGAAGCGCGGCCAGCCGGGGGGTGCGTAGTTCGTCGCCTGCGCATCCAGCGACCAAGTGAGTGGCGCGTCTGGCAAGGCGCCGCCCGTGTAGTAATGCGCATCGACAACGAGCTCTACGTCGTTGCCCAGCACCACCGAACCGGGGGACGCATCGACCACCACTTCGTACTCTGGCAGTCGAAACTCCTGCACCTGCAGGGTGTGCCCATGGTGACTTCCGTCGGCCAACTGGGCATCGTCGAGTGCGAACTCAAACGTGGCGTTACCTAAGTTGATGTCGTCGGGAAGCTGCTCGTTCATCTCAAAGCCACCAAAGGCGTCAAGCTTCACGGAGCCACTGGCACGCTCCACCCAACGAGCGTCCCGCAGACGCCAGCCAACCGCCCGGCCTTCGGGGTTGGACAAGGCCCTGGTGTCCCCGCCCTTACGCCACTCGACTTCTCTGACCCAGCCTTTGATGCGCACGGACTCGCCGGGTTTGTACAGGCCTCGATCATCGAAGACGTAGAACAGCGGTGTGACCCCGTGGTCCCGAGCCACCCAGCGACTTGAAGAGGAACCACCTTTGGTCCAGCGGTTCTCCGGCAGCATGATGACGTCGTTGCGGAGCCGGGCCAGCAACCGCTGGTCCCCTGGCGATTCTTCCGGCAGGGGCAGCTGGGCGAGGCCTGTGCTGTCGGTGAGCGCCGAGACGTCTGTCCACAAGCCCATGCCCGTAACATCGATGGTGACCGACACGCCTTGCAGTGGAGAACCGGTCGCGAGATCAGTGGCCCAGACCAGCAGCTGCTCGCCGTCGACCGCTGCGTGCAGACCCAGTTGGGTCCGTTGCAGCCAAACGGAAGCCATGCGGTCTCGGTCACCGTCATTCCAATAGCTGCGCACGAGTAGCTGACCAGGGCGATCACCAAGAAACTCGCTCAGGCCCACTGTCTTGAAGATGTTTTCGTCGAGTGCTCCCTCCAAGTCCAGCTCCACAGAGGACAACAAGTCGCCCACCACGGGAACCTCTTCTCCCCGGCGAGCGGCCCTGGCGAAGCGGCGCGTTTGGATCCACTGATCGACCCTGACCCGATAGACTTCGAGGCGCACCTGATCCACATTGACCGCATGCAGGTGGAGCGCGGGAGCCAAGAGCGGGTCGAGAATCTGCAGCTCAGCTCCTTCAATGGCGAAGGACGGTCGCACCGGTTGCACGGTGATGGTGAGCTCACGACCACCCTCAAGAGTCTGACCGTGTTCGTCGCGCAGAGAGCCGGCGAGAGAAACTCTGAACCGACCGCGCCCCCGAAAGTCTCCGCTGAGCATCAGGCGCTTGCCGTTGAGCTCGACCCTGAACCCTGGCACTTGAGAAGACACCGAGACGCTGGTCTCCGTGAGCGAAGCGGGGTCGATGGCGTTGT
>JBLIMM010000278.1:0-6418 GCA_047638635.1 Pseudohongiellaceae bacterium
ACAGGTCGTTCATGGCAATCAAGGTAGACGGGTGGCGCTCTTTCACCGTACGTAACAGACCGGCCAATGCTCGGCGCAAGAGTCGCTCCGCTTCGTTGAGCGCCGGCTCTCCGCCCTGCTCACAAAGCACATTGGCCAAGTGATTGAGAGCGGTCAAGCTGTCCAGATGGTCTTCGCCCAGCCGTTGTTCTCGCCCCACCGCCACTTCGCGGAGCAGTTGCTCCACGTCGCTGAGCCGGCCCCGTCCACGACGAATTGTCTCAGCCAAAACATCCCGTGTTCGCAACGACGCCGGATCCGTATCCCCCAAGGCCTCGACCTGCACTTTCAGCACGCGCCGCAGGAGTTCTTCGGCCTCAGCAAGACGCCCGGTAATGCGATAGACCACAGCCACATCCGTGGCAGAGCGCATGGTGTCTGGATGGTCGGCTCCCAGCAGAGCTTCGAAGGCGTGATAGGCCTTTTCAGCGTGGGGCAAGGCGATTTCGTAATGCCCTAAGTCTTTGTAGAGAGTGCCGATGAAGTTCCGCAAGGAAGCTTCGTCGAGGGGCAGGCCAGCCATGCCCGCTTCTAATCCGGCCGCCGCTTCATCCAGCACCTGACGCACGGTGACCTCGCGACCCTGGGCCCGAGCGGGGTCACCAGAGGCTAGCATCTTCTGCAAGAACTCGTTGATCGTGGTGGCCCGTTGCTCCTGTCGGCGAGCTTCCTCCCGCGCGTCCGAGATCACCTCGAGGTAATCCTCCAAGGCGACGGCCATGTCACCCGCCGTGGCGTAGCGATCTACGGGATGCCGAGCCATGGCTCGTTCGCAAATCTGTACCAATCCCGTCGGTGCATCGGGAGCCAGCTCACGAACTGGTGGCGGCGCTCCCTGACGGACTTTCATCAGGATGGTGAACGGCAGGGGCAGCTCGTCCGGCTCGTAGTAAGGCATGTGCCCCGTAAGCAGGTGATAGAGCAGCGCTCCCACTGAGTAGATGTCGCTCCGCGCACCGACCTTGGAATCGCCCCTGGCCTGCTCGGGAGACATGTAGGGCGGAGTGCCAACGATGCGGCCGTCTATGCTGTAGACCCAGTCATCGACGACAGTGAACTCGCCCTCGCTACCCGTTTTAGCCTCGCTGGCCACGTAAGGCGCGCGCTCGTCATCCCCGCCGAGAAAGCGCCGCTCACCGTGCAAGCGAAGAGCCAAGCCCCAGTCGAGCAGGTAGGTTGCACCAAAATCGCCAACCATGATGTTGCTGGGCTTGATGTCCCGGTGGAGCACGCCTTTGCTGTGGGCGTATGCCACCGCCTCACAGACCCTCAGAATCGAGCCCACCGCACGGTTGACGTTCCAGTTGTCCTGGCCCCGGTCGACGAGGTCGAAGATACGCCGCAAGTCACGGCGTCCGGCCACGTACTTCATGGTGAAGTACGCGCGGCCGTCATCCCGTGCGCCCAAGTCGTGCACAGGCAAAATGCCAGGATGGTCCAGCTGCGACGTGACCAATGCCTCGTCTTGAAAACGCGCCAAAGCTCGAGCGTAGGCCTCTTTCTTCTCGGTCTCGCTCTTCCGCAAAGAGTTCACGTCGTCCGCAGGCAGGCGCATGATTTTCATGGCTAGGCGCCGCCGGAGCTGGCGGTCCCAAACCCTATGAATAATGCCCATGCCCCCTTTGGCGATACGACCCTGGGATTCATACCGCTTCGCCAGCGCACCCAACTCGGCCAGTTCGTCGAGAATGATCTGGGCGTCCGGAACGTCGCTGTCAGCGTCATCCTTAGCCCGCGCTTCTCGAGGCCCCACCATGACGCCATCGAAGGACTCCGTGAGCGCCGCCGCACTCTTCCGTAGAGGCTTGTCGATGATGTCCCGTAGAGCATTGCGGTCAATCTCAGCGCTCTCGCCCAGGTCACCCTCGAAGACGAGGAATGCTGCGTACTTCGCTGCCAGGGGCTGCTGCACCGCATCGGGATAAGAGAAGCAGAAGGCTTCGAAGACAACCTCCGGGTCCTGACGCCGGAGATGCAAGAACTCCCGTAGAGCTCCGTCGGCCAAAGCCTCATTGGCATCGACTTCAGCATCCCCTGCGAGCCCATCCCCCGAATCATCAGAGGGCAGCGAGTCTTTCATTCCTGCTGTCACGGCACTCTCTGAGCTGAAGGCATGAAGCGGCTCCGGGAAATCGAAGCTCAGAGTGTAACGCGTGATCGTCGGCGACGAGCTGTTAGCGCCATCGAAGACACCAGCTGCAATCGTCCGCGATGAAGTATGGCAGACCGTTTGGAGCTGGCGCTCCCTGAGGCGCGTCCACGTAGCCCAACTCGGCCAACCCCTGCAACGTGTCGTCGTCCGTGACTGCCTCCCCTCGCCAACCTAGGTCGCGACGCGCCCCAAGCCAATCGACCAGCTGAGCAGCTAAGGGAGCCGCCCGAGAGATCTCTTCATGCACAAGATCTCGCTCGCACCCAGGATCTCTTGCCAGGTCAAACAACTCAAGCTGATGCGCGGCGTAGCGCCGATTGTGTGCCAGCAAGTGCATGATCAAATGCTCATCACCCAGGGTGATCGACGCCGATGTGCCGTGTGACGCCAGGGCAAACAAAGGTTGCGCTCGAGAGGGCGTACTCAGCGAATGCCCCGGAAAGCCCTTTGCATCAAGGCCCGCCAAGTCGAGCAACGTGCGGCCCACATCGAGGTGACTGACTCTCTCGGAGCGTCGGGATCCAGCAGGTGCTTCCGGCCAAGACAACACCAGCGGCACGTGCAAGGTGTCGCTGTAGAGTTCGGCATGGTCGAACCAAATGTCGTGAGCACCCAGCACCTCTCCATGGTCTCCCACCACGGCAACGATGCTCTGTGCCAACTGGGGATGGTCGAGCAACCTGCCCAACTCGTGATCGAGGTAAGTCACCTGGGCAGCATATTGGCTGCGCCCGAAGTCGAGCACCCGCAGGCCTGCCATGTTCCCCGGTAGCTCCTGGGACAGCCCCGGGTCGGGGAGGTCTCCGTCAAAGGGGTCTTCGGGCCCTTCGTATCCCAAGCGATCGAAGGGCTCAGGGGACTCATACGGCATGTGTGCATCAAAGACGTGCAGCCAGAGAAACACCGGCGCAGAGCCACCCTCATCGAGCCAGGACAAGGCCTGGGCTACTGCGTCTCCCGCACGCCGCTGCACCTTTGGTGTGCGAGCGAAGCGCTGAAAGCCCTGGCCGAGACCACTCACGCCTGGCCGCAAGTGCGCCGCGGATGTCACCGCCCACGTGTCCCAACCTTGTGCGCCGAAAATCTCCGCAAGGGTCTGAGCTGTGTGATCGAGTCCGTGCCCGTTGTCAAGAATGCCCGTGTCCCGAGGGTGAACGCCCGTCATCAGGGCCACGTGCGAGGGGTTCGTAAAATTTGTGCTCGCGAAGCACTCTTCAAAGAGCACGCCCCGTTGGGCCAATGCGTCGAGGTGCGGCGTCGACACAGTCACCCCGTTCCGAGCCAGCCCAAGGTGGTCACCCCGGTGCGTGTCACTGGTGACCAACAGCACCCACTGCCGCGGGATGCCAACCGCTCCGCCCGTGGGAGTCTTCTTCGTTTCTATAACGGCCCCCGCCACCAAGGCGGCCAAGGCTCTGCGCTGACCGGCAGGCACGCTCTCCGAAGCGAACAGCTCAAAACTCACGGTCAGACGCTGCCCCGCAAGACTGGCTAGGTCGAGAACCACGGCCGTCCAGCCTTGCTCTTGGTCGATCTCCGTCAGCGGCTGCCGGGGCGGGCCCAGTCGCTGCTCTAGAACCACGTCACCGTCTTGATCGCGGCAGCGCACCCACAACACAGAGCTCGGCTCTGCCGCTGGGGGACGTCCCACTGCAAAGCGCAACACAGCCCCTTCCGGGACGCTCACCGAGGCCTGCAGGGGGCGCCCCACCAGCAAGCCCACCCCTCGACGGGCAACGCTGTTCAAGAAAACCAGCGGCGCCGGCTGCTGTGGGTCAGGCACTAGCTTCGCCGCAGGACGCCGTAGCAACTCCAGGCTTTCGATCACCAAGCCCTCGGGTCGCCCGTCGAAGATCAGCACCAAGGTGTCTCCGTGCCCCAAACCTGCGAGAGAAGCTGGCAACTCCACCAGGGTCTCACCAGCGGACGCACCGTGAGCCATTGGCACAGGAGCAGAGCCCCCCAGCCGACGGCCGTTCTTGCGAAAGGCCAGCTGCACGCGGGTCTTATCGTTGCCCGTTCCCTTCAAGCGAAGTTGATCGAACGTCGCGAGGTCCCAGTTCCCCTGACAGCTCAAGACCACTGCGTCCCCGGCCCCTCCGCCGCTGAGCCGCAAGCCCTGCTGGCCTGTTGTCGTCTGCAGCACAGTCCATTGGCCGACCTCCACCGTCCATGGAGCCAAGGTTTCAGCGGGAGCTCCCGACCACACCACCGTGACGGCCTCGTCCGCTGTGCTCCCCTGAGGATGCAGAGTCAAAGGCGTCGAGACAGGCGGGGCGTCGCCACCACAGGCGGCAACCGCCAAAAGCACCCACGGGAGCACGAACGCTGTCCCCGAGCGACGGCACCAAGCCACCCACCGCTGCCATCCCGTCATGGGTGTCAAAACCTCGTAGAGCAGCTTTGCTGGACGGCTCGCCCGAACCGTCTCAATCAGAGACCGCTACCCGGGAGACCCGTTGAACTTCCGTTGCGCACAGCACCCGGCTCTTCTTCCACCGCAGTCTCGATGATCGTGACGATGTCCGTGCCACCGACAGCTGAGCTACTCAAGCCGGCGCCAACTTCTGGGAGCTCAGCTTTCTTACGCAAAACACTCGCGGTGAATGTGGCCCGTCCATCGTTAAGCAGGAACAACAGGGATCCATCGCGAGCCGTGAGTTGCAAGTCGGGAGAGCCATCGCCCTCCGGGTCCACCACTGCCATGTCGCTCAACGGTGGCAGCTCGTCCAAGCCAGCGGAGACGGTACTGTCAAAGAAACGGCCATCGCCCTCACCTTCGTGCAGTTGCAATCGTCCGTCCCCGTCGAGACTGAGTAGGTCCAGGTCGCCATCCCCGTCCACGTCACTCAACGTGAGCAGGCTGCCGACGAAACCGTCGACCAACCCAGACCAAACAGAACGATCTACGAAGCGCCCTTGCCCGTGGTTCGCCAGCACAGTGGTTTTGCCGCGTACGGTGAGGATCAGGTCCTCCAGATCGTCACCGTTCATATCTCCCCAGACCTGCTCGTCTCTCGGGACGGTCTCCGGACGACTGGGGGCTCGAAGTTGCCCAGCCCCTTCGTCCTCGGACGGATGCCCCGTCGTCCCGCCCAAGCCCGGACCGCCATTACCCCCGAGTGTTCCCCCGGTAAGAATGTGGTTCTCCAACGAACCGTCCTTGAGAATCGAAACACGAGGCGCCGAGCGTAACGCGGCTGCAGTCCCCTGGAGTCCCCGAGTGCCGCTGCTCGTCGGCATGGACGAGGGCAAAAGTTTGTCTTTCTTCGGGGGGCTGGACGACGGGTCAGTGATTCCCCGAGTGCCATCGTGGAGTTCGACGGACGTCTGATCGCCCCCGTTGCCGCCACCGCCGTACGGCTGGGGAGCTGGCCCCTCGGAACGATCGTTGACCGCGAGCAAGGCAGGCGCCTCAGGCTCCCAGCGAGGTGCGATGTAGGCTCGGATCAAGCCTTCTCCCGGGCCGGCCCAATCTTGCAGCGCTGTGCCCACGATGATGGACTGGCCGTCAACGGAGGCAGCAGCCCGGGCAGCGCTGGCTCCCACCACCAGTGACGCGTTGGCCCGAATGGCTCCGCCGCTATCGTCGACCGCGAGCAAAGCCAAGGTGCCCCGGACGACCACACGGCCCAAGCCTCCTGGAGCAATCGTGCCACTGACTCCGTGGATGTGCCCCTGTTCTGCGGGGACCTCAGCAGCCGCTGTGGAGACGGGGCCGAGGGGCGCATGACCAGAATCTGCCCGTGCCGGGACGACCGTCATCACCATGGCGTCGCCCAAGCGGGTTTCACCCAAAAGCTCGACAAGGTCGCCCACCACCAGCGGTTGAGCGCTGCCGTTGCTCACCAACACAGTGTCATGCACCGCAGCGCTCTCACTGTCGCAGGCAACGCAAGGGCTCACGGCACTCACCAAAGTCTCTGCAGCGGTCGGCGAGGACACATCGGCCGCACTCCGCTCAACCTCTTGTCCGGTGATATACGCGCCAAACATCGACGACATCAGCACGGCGCCACACAGGGCAGCGGCACTCTTGTGGGCCGTGGCCAATCTGCGCGCGCGATAGAAGAAGGCCGGCGGTCCCGCATTCACAGGCAATCCTGCCAGGGAGTTACTCACATCGGCGGCGAGCTCAGACGCCGACGCATAACGTTGCTCGGGGTCGGTCGCCAGAGCCTTGAGCACGATCCAGTTCAGGTCACCGCGCAAGCGGCGCAGCAGCCC
>JBLIMM010000279.1:0-6402 GCA_047638635.1 Pseudohongiellaceae bacterium
CGCAAGCGAAAGCGACGCCGGCAGCTAACAGGCGCTCAACAACCCGGCGCACCGGCCGAACAAGCTCCCGCTGGCAAGTCCGACTCGACGACTCTGAGCGAGCACCGCGAGGCTCAGCTCAACGCGCCTAGCAGCCTGTGCGTAAAGTGCCGCGCGCCGAGCACTCCTCGGTAGTGCCAGCTCTTCGTTGCCGAATCCTCAACGAATCCACTGATTCGACTACGGTTCGTCGTCTCGATCTGGCACCACCGAGGCCCACTCGCCATCACGGCACTTTACGCACAGACTGCTAGAGGGACACTTCGTCCTTCTGCTGCCGGGTCATCAGATCGCGCACGGCGGCGAGTGGATCCTTGCCAGAGTAGAGCACTTCGCGAATTTCGCTGCAGATGGGCATGTCTACGCCCAGGTCATCTGCGAACTCCATCACGGCCTTGCAGGTCAGCACCCCTTCGGGCACCCCGGGGATCATGGCCATGGCTTCATCGAGGGACTTACCCTTGCCGATAAATTCGCCGATCTGCCGGTTCCGGCCGTGGCGTGAGACACAGGACACCACCAAGTCGCCAATGCCCGAAAGACCATGGAAGGTCTTGGCCTGACCACCGAGAGCCAGCCCCAAGCGCGCCATTTCAGCCTGGCCGCGGGTGAGCAGGGCCGCCTTGGTGTTGTCCCCGAAGCCCAAGCCGTCGATCATGCCCCCGGCGATGGACAGGACATTCTTCAGCGCGCCGCCCAGCTCGACACCGAGCACGTCGTCTGAGGTGTACACCCTGAAGCGCTCAGTGGTGAACAGATCTTGAACCCTCAGCGCCAGGCCAGGGGCAGAAGAGGCAGCCACCACAGCCGTTGGCATGCGAGCAGCCACTTCTTCAGCGTGGGACGGGCCGGACAGCACGGCCATGGGCCGCTCGCCAAGAACGTCAGCAATGATTTCAGTCGCCCGCAAACGCCCTGGCAGTTCGAGCCCTTTGGTGGCGGACACAAAAGGCCGCCCCCGGGTAAAGCTGCCTTTCAGCTCTTCGAGCACCGAGCGCAGGTAGCGGCTCGGAACCGCAGAAACGATCAGGTCTGCCCGATCAAAGAAATCGGGCTTGGAGGAGATCGTGATGCCGTCAGGAATGGTGTAGCCCGAGAGGTACTTGCGGTTCTCTCGAGTGGCCTGCATCTCCGCGGCCACCGCCTCAGAGTGAGCCCACTGAATCACCGAGGCACCGCGCTCGACCAAAACCATCGCCAGAGCCGTGCCCCAAGCGCCATCTCCGAGGACTGCCACCTTCTCAATCATGCGTTCCTGACCTGTTCGGGGGGTTGGGGGTCATCGTAGCGATCCTCTGTCCCCGCGCGAAGACGGGAGAGGTTGTCTCTGTGGCGCCAAGTCACCAGTAAGGCCAGTAGCGCCATCACCCCAGCGCCTCCTGTCACCCAGCTAGACCTCTGAGCCTCTGTGCCCAACCAAACGCTGATCAAGACCTGCGTGATCGGGATGCACCAAACCAGCACCAGGCTCGCCAGAGAGACAAAGCCGAGGCAAAATTTGGCCACTAGGTGAGCCACGATGGCGATCAACGCCAGCTTCGGGTCAAGGGCCAGACAGCCGCCAATGAGCGTGGCCACGCCCTTGCCCCCGGAAAATCGAGCCGTGACCGGACAGACATGACCGAGAACAGCGGCCAGAAGCACCAGAGTGGCCCCGTCGCTATCCACGAGAAGCGGCGGCAACGAGAGGGCTGCGCCATGGACGAGCAGTTGCACCGGTAGCCAGCCCTTGGCCACATCCAGGGCCAAGACCAGCAGCCCCCAGGGTTTTCCGATCACGCGCCCCACATTGGTGGCCCCGGGGTTCCCCGAGCCGTGCTTGCGGATGTCGACGCCATGCAGGCGAGCAACGACCGTGGCAAACGAGACGCAACCGAGGGCGTATGCAACGACGATAGAAAAGTGCAGGCTCATGATCTGGGCCATCTTATGCCGAGGCGACTGCAGCAGCCCCCGTGGAAATGCCCTGCGGCCTTCTGGCCAGCTCCCAACCTGTCTCGACCCTTGGGCATTCTCTATCATGCCCCGTCCGATCGCCCCGAGCTGCGGCTACCGAAGCCGCCCCATGACTCTATGCGCACCATTCTCTGCCTGATCATCCTGGCCACAGCACTCTCTGCCCAGGAGTCCTTCCTCGACGCCGACTTCAGCTTCAGCTTCAACCCTCCCGAGGGCATGAGGCCGCTGAACGAAGCAGAGCTGCGGAGCTTCATGAAGTTCCCCGCTGACATCGAGTTCAACCCGGCTCTCCCCGAAGAGTCTGAGATCGAAGTCGACCACAGCTATTTCTGGATCGATACCACCGGCCAGAATCGCGAGATTTCGCTGCTGGTGAGCTTCCATCCCATGGGGCTGCCCTGGGTCAATCCGGACGACTACGCTGAGTCCATGGCCAAGGATGCTCAGCTGACCATCGATATCAAAGAGCCCATGAAGCCCCCTCATCCGGGATTTTACATCGAGGGCACGGTTCAGCGCCCTGATGGCGTCGAGGTCCGCCGTCGCATTGCCTACTTCACCTTGGGAAGAAACCAGTACGCGCTGATGTCTCTCTCCAGCCTCAGTTCCAAATGGGACGACGTGCTACCCGGGTTCATCACAGCAGTCGACTCCGCGAGCTTCCCCCCTCCGGCGGGAGCCAAGGGTGCCGGCGGCGCAGCGGGTGCAGCTCAGGGCTCCAATGCTCCCCAGAGGAGTCAGGCCGGTCAGCCCAGCTCAGCCAACAAGGAAAGCTGGGGCACTCTGGAAGTCACCGGTAGCCTCGTCTTGGCCGTGCTACTGATGATGGGTTTGTTCATGGGTGGCAAGAGTTCCTCGTGAGCTGGCGTGGGTCCCTCGGGGCTGCTCTGCTGCTGGCCAGCGCCGGCTGTGGCGCTGAGTCTGCCCCCACGACAACTGCCGAACTCGTCCACCCAGGAGCGCACCTGCTGCTGATCTCCGTGGACACGCTGAGAGCAGACCGGCTCGGGTGTTACGGCTACGATCGGCCCACTACGCCGGTGCTCGACGCCCTTGCTGCAGAGGCAGTGCTCTTCGAGGAGATGTACGCCAACTCGTGCAAGACGGCCTCGTCCCACATGAGCCTGTTTACCTCGGTGCTGCCCACGGTGCACAAAGTGCGCAACCAGTCAGCGCGCCTGGGACTCGAAAGCCCGGTACTCGCCGGCAACCGCCTGGGGCTTCCCCAAGTGCTCAACCAAGCTGGCTATCGCAACGCCGCGGTGTGCGGTGGAGGCAACTTGGTGGCTGGCATGGGCTTCAACAAGGGCTTCAAGAACCGCTTCGAATCGAACATGGCCGACGTGAGCTGGCACGTGGGCCGCACACTGCAGCGCTTCGATCAGGTGCTCCAACAAGAGGAGAGCACCCCGGGCTTCGTCTTCATGCATACCTACCAGGTCCACGGCCCGTACCTGCCCCCCGCCCCGTATCGCGAGATCTTCGCTCCTAACCCCCAGGGCGTGGTCGCCGAGCGGGTCCGTGTCTTCCAAGACATGCCGTTCCAAAAGCAGTGGCAGGCCATGAACCACGGCGCCGCTGGCCAACCACCCTTCTGGGACGGGAAAGAAAACTTTGGCCAGGCTGAAGCGGCCTATTTCTCCGACCTCTACGACGGCGAGGTGGCCTACACGGACGCCATGCTCGGCGAACTCTTCGAGGGCCTCCGGGAGCGCGGGCTCTACGATGACATGATGATCGTGGTCCTCTCAGACCATGGCGAAGAGTTCTTCGAGCACGGCAGCTTCGAACACGACCAGCTTTTCCGGGAGAGCCTCCACGTCCCCTGCCTGGTCAAGCTCCCAGGAGGGCAGTTGGGCGGCACGCGAGTCTCCGGGCTCACCAGCCTGATCGACGTGGCGCCAACGATCTACGAGCTGCTGGACTTGAGTTCACCGCCCACAGCCCAGGGCCAATCCCTCACGGGGGCCATGCTGTCGGGACAGACGTTCAACCAGCCCATCATCGCCGAGCGGGTCATGTTCTTGCCCGACGGTGACTACCAGGCCAATCTGCGTAGCGACTCCCTCAGCCTGCACTTCGACTCCGATCTCGTGGCGCAGCAGGGCATTCTCACAGCCTACGACCTCACCAGTGACCCTGATGAGCACACCGACACATTCGGTGACTCCGCCCCTGCCACTGTTCGAGCCGCCGAAAGCCTGCGCACTTCGCTGATCCGGGCTCTCCACGACAGAGACATCCTTGATGCCATCGATTCTGGGGGGACGCTCAGAATGAACGACCCCGCGCAACTCGAGGAACTCAAAGCCTTGGGCTACACCGGGAATGACGGCGGGCCCATCGAGCCGCCCAAAGGCACGCCCCTCGATGTTTGGCCCGAGCGGAGCGGTGGCTAGCTGCAGCGCCGCGGGCTAACCCAGTTTTTCGAAGTCACGCCCTGGCTCTCTCGCCGTCCACCTCAGCAGCCCCTACCCCGCTTGCTGAGGACCGTGGTAATCCACGACGTTGGCCGCCGATTCGAAGAGCCTGATGCGAAACAGCAGCCCCTCAAGCTGGGGTGCCAGCTGCTCCCACATGGCCGCAGCCACGTTCTCAGCAGTGCTGATCACGCCCTCCAGCCAGGGGACGTCTGCGTCGAGATGCTTGTGGTCGACCACCGCGAAGATCGTCTTGTCCAGAATCTTGGCCATCACGTTCAGGTCCATGACCATTCCCGTGATGGGGTCCACCGGGCCCTTCACGGTGACGTCCATCACGTAGTTGTGACCGTGGAGTCCGTAGCATGGTCCGTACAGCGCTCGATTTTCGTCATCGGTCAGTGCAGGTGAGCGCAAATAGTGAGCGGCCGAGAATTCCAACCGGCGGGTTAGCTCAAACATGTCACAGCTCCGATATGTATGCCCAAGGTACGGGAGCCGCTGGTTATGCCTACCCACAGCAGCCCTGGCAACTCCCACTTTCACACAGCGAGCGCCCCTTCAATCTCAGGCTATATTGGCAGTCATGTTGACAGTTGTCCGCTTTCCCCATCCGTCCGCGCTTTGTGGAGTGGGAGCGCCCTCACACGAGGGCGAACCCGGACAGAGAGCAGGACAGGATCAACAACATGTGGACAAGATTGGCTTCCGTACCCGAGTCCCCAGACCCGTGCTATGCTCATCGACTTGTTCAACGAACCCAAGATTGGGTTCCTAAGACTTAGTATTCAAAACCACCCAAACACATCCTCCCCAAGGCACACTGGGCCGGCGCCGCTGGCCCCATGAGGAGGACGGCCCGTTCAGCACTTGAACTCGGCCCGACAACAAACGAAGGATGAGAATCATGACCACCCTCGAGCTTTGCGCGAAACTCGACAGTTTCTGCGCCGGCGATGAAGCCACCCTGTTCTTTAAGGACGGCGAGATCATCCGTGGCGGAATGCTGTACAACTCGACTCAGCAGCGTGGCGTCATCATCAACCCGGCCAGCGAGACCCAGCGCCGCTTCGAGGCCAACGAGGTCGCCAAGGTCTGGCGCCCCTGAGCCTTCACTGAATGATCCTGCGCCACTTCGTGCGTTCGATCACTCAGACGCAGGGGGCGAAACTCCCTGTCTGGGGTATATTGTGCTATCAACAGAATGCAGCACAAGAGGCCACCTAACTGGCTTACCCCCATCAGCTTTCGGGTGCCGATTACCCCGCCCAAGCTGACACCAGGCCACAGAGACAGCAACAGACCATGATTAGCCTCACTGAAAAAGCCATCTCCGAAGTCAAGCGCATCATCGGCGACCAGCAGCTGGGGCTTGACGAGATCAACCTGCGGCTCGGCGTCTCCGGCGGCGGTTGCAGCGGTTTCTCGTACCTTATGACCTTCGACAAAGAGGTCAAGGAAGACGACGAAACGGCGTCCTACGGCGAACTCCAGGTGCTCATGAGCACCAGCGCAGCGCCCTACATCGGCAACGTCGTTCTGGACTTCAACGACGACGTCAATAAGCGCGGGTTTGAGTTCAACAACCCCGATGCAGACGACACCTGCGGCTGCGGGAACTCCTTCTCCGTCTGAGAAGTCGAGCGTCCCTGCGAGCTTGCGGCTGCGCCTCCCGCGTAGATCCGTAGATCCGTAGATCGCCCTGCCCCCACCTTTCGCCCGGACCTACCGCGAGGGGCAGTCGTGCGAATGGGTGGGAAGGCAGAGCGACGCGCCTGCGAGACTAAAGCAGGCCGGGGGGACGACGGGTAGTTTCGGGCTCTTTGCCACGGCCACCACCGCCCTGGCCGCCACCTGGGCCGCCTCGGCCGCCACCACCACCTTGGCCACCGCCTGGGCCGCCTCGGCCGCCACCACCACCCTGGCCACCGCCTGGTCCACCACGTCCGCGACCACCTTGGCCACCAGCGCCACCTTGGCCGCC
>JBLIMM010000280.1:0-6400 GCA_047638635.1 Pseudohongiellaceae bacterium
TCGAGATGTCAACCCGGTCCGGGATTGTCTCACAGCGACTGGACTCGTTTCCGGGGGGCCGGTCAGATCGATGGTCGAACGCTCAGATCTGATTTCCGAGAGGGACAGGTCTGTTCCTGCCCCTCACCTGGAACTCGGGCGTGGCCGGTCCGTTCACGATCTACAATCAGGTCTGGTTCCCGGATGTCGACGGACCGTCCGGCTTCTCCGCCAGCCAGGGTTGGAGCGTGACTCAGCCGTTCTGATCGACCACTCGTGATTCACCCGACCGCCGCCCACGCACAGCCCGTGCGTGGGCGGCGATTCGCGTATCCGTCAGAGCTGTCCGTCGACGAGTAGGGCACGCACTTCGATGACGGGCACGACGCCCCGCGCCGAGCGGCCCGAGGTGAGCGGGCCGAGACGAAAGCCAAGGATGATTGAATGACTCTGCGGCGTTCGTGTTTGTCGGTTCAGCGCACGTCGCGTCGCCGATTGCGAATGTAGTCGACCAGCACGAAGGCTCCCACCTTGTCCGTGCCCGAGTAGTAGGCACGGCCCCGGTTGACCGACGTGAAGGTGTCGACAAACTCGACCAGCACGGGATCTTCCGTCAGCATGAACGTGGTCACCGGGATGCCGGCCCGGCGACAGGCTGCCGCTTCGTCGAGCGTCTTGTTGACGACGCGTTCGTCGAGACCTAGAGGGTTCTTGTAGATCGTGCCGTCCCGCTCGGTCAGTGCCGACGGCTTGCCATCCGTGATCATGACGATCTGCCGGTTGGGCTGCCGCTGCTTGCGCAACAGCTCCTGCGCCAGGCGCAGGCCTGCCCGGGTGTTCGTGTGGAACGGGCCCACCGAGATGTAGGGCAGGCGGTCGATGGGAACCACCTCGGCCTCGTCCCCGAACAACACGATCTGCAGGGAATCCTTGGGGTACTGGCTACGGATCAGTTCAGTCAGGGCCAGGGCCACGCGCTTGGCGGGCGTGATGCGGTCTTCGCCGTACAGGATCATGCTATGGCTCACATCGATCAACATGACCGTCGCACAGGACGACAGGTGCTCGGTCTCATGCACCCGTAAGTCTTCTTCGATGATGGAGAGGTTGTCGATGCCGCTGCGTCGCAACGCGGATCGCAGGGTCTCTCCGGCGTCGAGTTGCGACGTGGCGTCGCCGAACTTCCATTCGCGCGTCTCGGGCAAGCGTTCACCGCCCTCGCCTGCGCTGGGTACGCGGTGCTCGCCGGCGGCTCCGCCCTGCAGGGCTCCGAACACGGCCTGCAGCGACTCGGTGCGCAGCGCCTGTTCGCCCTTGGCCGTGAGCCGCAGCACACCTTGTCCGTCTGGTGCTACCGTGCCCCGACCCAGCACGTGTTGCTCGAACTCTTCCATGGTCAGGTGTTCGTCGAACACGCCGTGATGGCGCCCCATGCGTTCAAGCCAGTTCAGGGCCTCCTGCACGTCACCGCTGGTGCGCAACAACAGGTCCTGGAAGACCTTCTCGAGCTGCTTCAGCAGCTGCTCGCGCGAGGCCGCGGCCGGGTCGAAGCGGCTGTAGCGATAGTCGACCATCGTTCAGCGATCCAGGCTCTTGGCCATGTCGTCGAAGGGGTCCTTGTAGACCCGGCTGTTGATCAGCTCGTCCTTGCTGAGCAGTGAGTTCTGGTGCAGGCCCTCGAGTACGAGCTCCATGCCCGAGACCAGCTCGCCCTGCCCGACCGTCTCGAGATGCTCGGAGACCAGCTCGGCCAGTCCCGGGATCAGCTTCATTTGATCGTGCAGATCCTGCTCGGACAGGTTGTCGGAGACGTCCATCGTGCCGCCTGCACGGAAGTGCCGCAGCACGCCCCCAAAAGCTCCTTCGTCGCCCTCTCCCTTGTAGGCGTCGGGCAGCAGCGCGTCGAACACGGTCTTGACCGCCTGGCCGATCAGGTGCCTGGCCACGGACGCCGGCCCCTCGCGCTCGCCCTCGTAGACGAGCTCGACCTTGCCGCAGATCGCTGCCGTGGCCGCGAACACATCGGAGATGCGCGCCACCACCGCAGCGTCGCCGGTCTTCACGGCTCGACGCTCGGCGTTCGACACGACGGTCTCCATGAGCGCGATGGTCATGCGCGCACTGACGCCCGAGGCCTGATCGACGAACTCACTGAGGCGCGCCGAGAAGGACACCTGCTCCACCAGCGTGACCAAGAACTCGGGTACGACCACGTTCGTCGCGGGCTCCCGGTGGATGCGAGCTTCTTGAGCCGTAATGGCCTTGGCTTCGTCGAGCGAGCGCGGGTAGTGGGTCAGGATCTGGGACGCCAGTCGATCGCGCAGCGGCGTGATGATGCGCCCGCGGTTGGTGTAGTCCTCCGGGTTGGCGGAGAAGACCAGCAGGATGTCGAGGGGGAAGCGCAGCGGGAAACCCCTGATCTGGACATCACCTTCTTCGAGGATGTTGAGCAGGCCGACCTGGATGCGTGCTTGCAGGTCGGGCAGCTCGTTGATGGCCACGATGCCCCGGTGTGTGCGCGGCAGGAGCCCGAAGTGCAGGCTGCCCTCGTCATCGAACGAGAGCCTGCGGGTGGCCGCCTTGATGGGATCCAGGTCGCCGATCAGGTCGGCGATGGAAACGTCCGGTGTGGCCAGCTTCTCGCGGAAGCGCTCGTCTCGCGACAGCCAGGCGATGGGCGCCTCGTCACCGAGCTCCTTGATCTGTTTGCGGCCCCAGCCACTGATCGGAGCGAAGGGGTCGTCGTTGACCTCGCTGCCCGCGAGCACGGGCACGGCCTCGTCGAGCAGCCCGGGCAGGCTTCGCAGGATGCGCGTCTTGGCTTGCCCCCGCAGCCCCAGCAGGATGAAGTCGTGGGACGACAGCAGAGCGTTCTCGAGCTGCGGGATGACAGTGTGGTCGTATCCGATCAGGCCAGGAAAGGTCGGCTCGCCGGACTTTAGCCGGGCCAGCAGGTTCTCGCGCAGCTCTTGCTTGATGCTGCGCGACTTCCAGCCTGAGGCCCTCAGCTCTCCTAGGGTGGTCGGGCGTTGCGGAATGTCACGGATTGGCATGGTGCTCTCGCGGGCTGGAGGTGGGACTTTGCGGGCTGGAGGTGGGACTTTGCGGGCTGTAGGTGGGACTTTGCGGGCTCTACGATAGCCGGGCGGGCGCAAGCGTGCACCGGCCGCCTTGCAACCTCGTCAGCCGACGGGTTGGGCGGCTTAGCCCAGCGCTCCCTCCAGGCCCGCAGCTTCTGGCTGGGCGTGGCTGGCGAGGGCCAACCTGGCGTGCAGCTGCCTGGCCAGCTCGCCGGGGGCCAGGAGAGGAGCCGCTCCCAAGGTGGAGGGCTCACCTGGGGGGCTTTATATGGCCGAGCTGCTCAGCGAATCAGGTGCAGCTCGGTCTGGCGGCCGTCGAGGAAGCGCACTGTCTCTCCGTCGAAGAGGGCGTCCTCCTCGAGCATGATACGCACCGGCTGTCCCCACTCCGGCACGTCCACCGCCAGCGCCAGTTCGATGGCATAGGCCGTGTTCGCGAACAGCGGATAGTCGCCCGTACCAGCCACACCACCCTGTTGATCCCAAAGGCCGATGGTTGGCCCGGCGGCATGGCCGTGGAGCCCCAAGGGATGGGTGTAGATGGTCGCGTCAAGCCCCTCGACAGCGGCTGCACCCAGCGCCGCTGCGAGGATCTCGTTGCCCGTTCTTCCCGCCACGAACTGGGCCATGAAGAGGTCCTGCAGGCGGTTGCCCGCCGCCAGGGCCGACACCAATCCCGGGGGAGCGGCCTGCTCCCCCGGCCGCAGCACATAGGCATGCTGCTGGGTGTCGGTGTTCAAGCCGAGGTAGCGAATGCCGAAGTCGACGTGGACCAGGTCGCCGGGGCGAATGACGGCGTCATCGTCGTCTTCGGCGAAGGAGCCTTCCGCTGCTGGGGCGCTGTCTCGCTGCACCGAGACCGACGGGTGGAACCAGGTCTCCAGCTGCAGCTGCACCACGCGCTCGCGAAACCACCAGCAGAGATCGTCGGTGGTGGTGACGCCGGGCTCGACGGCCGCACTGGACAGGCCCTCGGCAAGAATGGCATGGGCCAGCGCCACGATCGCCGGGTACTCGGCCAACTCCGGGTCGCTGCGGGTTTCGAGCCAGCCCACGGCCAACCCCTCGCCCGGCACAACCCGGGCCGCGTGCTCGCCCAGAGCGGCGAGCAGGGCTTGGTGCTCGCTGGCCGAGAGCCCGTCGGCCAGGGCGAAGGTGGGTGAGACGTTGACGGCGATGCGGGACGGGTTGCGCTCGGCCACGAGCTCGGCGAGACGGGCCCACTGGTCAGGCTGAGTGGCCGGATCCCAGGCGCCTTCGATGAGATCGCCCACGGCGTAGCGGGCCACCGCCAGGCCCTCGACGCCAGCAACCGCACCCCGATCAAAGAACATCAGCATCGTGCGACGACGCGTTGAGCCCAGCCACGTCGCCGGCAGCATGGTCGCGAGAACAGGGTCCTCGTTGTACTCCCGAGCCACCAGCAGCCACATGTCGATCCCTTGCTGGCGCATCAGTTGGGGCAGCAACGTCTCCAGCCGGTCGGCGAGCCAGCGGTCGGTCAACGCAGCACGGTCACGCAAGGGCGCTGGGACCGCCGCTTCGTTCGGCAAAGTGCTCATCGACTGGCATCCCTGGAGGCACAGCGCGACGAGAACCGCGACGGCCCTGAGTTTCGTGAGTCTGCGGCGCATAGCTGTGGATCCTAGCAGCTCTCGGCTGCTGACCTTGCTCCGCCATGTCCCCATGGGGGCGACGAGGGCACCAACCCCTCGCCCAGCAGAATGCGGCGGGCCGCGCGCCGGATGCTCCCTCGGCGCGACACTCGACAGGCTGAGCGATGACAACATCGCCGTGCCCACCAGCGGCTGCGTGATCTGCGCGATGAGTCGGCGGCGGCACCTCCGGAATCAACGGGCCACCGAGTCTCATCATGTCCGGGCTGTTGAAGCCGGTCTCGTCGCTGAGCCTGTCACTCACGGGCGGCGCGCCGAACGCTCTTTCCCTGATCTTCATCAACGTCAGTTCCTTGCCTACGCCCTTCATAGGTGGCGTACTCCTCGCCTTCCCCGTGACGGCTCAGGTGTTCGCGTTCACCGACGCGTCGGGCAGTCTCTCCACCGGCACACCCTTCACCTTCCAAGTGGGAGTCGCGGACCCCAGCGTCCCTGGACGCGGAGCATCGCTCAGCAACCCGGTGGTAGGCACTGCGTTCTAGGTCTCCGCTCTGCACTGCGTGGACAACGACACCGGTCGGGACGCGCAGCCCTGAGGTCACAGCGAGGCAACAGCGGTCCCTCCGTCAGAGCGCCCCCCCCGGGCAGGCACCCCCAAACGGAGATCTGCCGGTATACTCCCACACGCCCCTGCCGGACCCCGTCCGGCTCCTCTCCCGAGCCCCACCATGCAGTCCTCCCGCTTCCCCCTCGCCCTGACCGCCCTGCTACTTCTGGCTGGCGCGGCCTCGACGCAGTCCACGCATTCGGTGTCGACCACGAACACCAAGTTCACACCGAAACACCTGAACCTCCCTTCTGGTGATTCAGTGCAGTGGATCTGGACGGGCGGCAACACGCACACGGCCACCGAAGGCACAGATACCTCCATCGATCCTACCGACGCCTTCAGCTACATCCTCGACCAGTTCTTTCCCTCGTGGACGCACGTGTTCGACAACAAGTTCCTCTTCGAGAACCCGCGACCAGGACATTTCTATCCGTACTTGTGCGTGCCCCACGCCGCGTTCGGTATGACGGGGACGATCACCGTGCAATCACCGTGGTCAAACCGCGGCTTCGCCAAGGGTGGCGCTCTCGGCAATCCGCTGCTGTACGGCGAGGGCTCGATGGTAGCCGGCACCCCGGCCGAGGTGCTCATGGAGAACGCACCGCCGCTGGCCATCGCGGCCCTGTTTGTGGGCGCGGTCGAAAGCGGCGTGCCATTCAAGGGTGGCACCCTGGTGCCCGTGCCGATCCTGCTGCAGATCGACCTGGTCACTGACGCAAGCGGCGGAATCACCCTGCCCTTTCTGACGCCCAACGGCGTGGGCGGCCTGGCCATCTACATGCAGTGCGCCATGCTCGACGTCACAGCAACCAATAACGTGGCCCTCTCGAACGTCGCCAAGGCAGAGTTTCAGTAAGGACTGCGGATAGGAAAGACAAAGCCCCCCACCGCGTCCCGGCGACGGCCAACCCACGCTGCGCCGGGCTCGCCAGCTCGCCGGTGGGACCTCCGGCCTGGTCGAACCGACCAGCGTGAACTCAACCGCCTGACTTCAGCGCCCCGATCGACGCTGCTCACCGACTCGGGCACGCACTCTCCCTGTCCGCGTCCCCATCACGGGTCGTGCCAGCAGTCACCAGCACCGTCATCCGTCAAAACATCCCCACCGGCAGACT
>JBLIMM010000281.1:0-6394 GCA_047638635.1 Pseudohongiellaceae bacterium
TGCTGCCGGTACGGGATCCTTTCACGGCGTTGCCTGCTCGCTCGCTGGCTTTGGGCGTGGGCGGAGAAGCTGCGTACGACGGAGATCGGAGTTCTGCCCGTGCAGGCGCATCGGGTGCTGCCGACGCACGACCTCCGCTGATCTACTGGTACACCATCGACGCGCTGCGATTAGATGTTGCGTCTGCACGGAGTGGCGGCCGTCCGCTCATGCCGACGTTGACGGCGTTGCGTCAAGAATCGGTGAGCTTCGATCGCGCTTACGTCCAGTCGAGTTTCACCAAGACGTCCACCGCCTCGATGTTCACCGGGCTTTGGCCCCAGCGTCACGGGGTGATGCATGGCTGGGTGCCCACCTGGCCCGAAGGCGGCGCGCTGTTCTTCGATCTCGACAACCGCTTCTACACCCTGGCGGAGTACCTGGGCGATCAGGGCTACGAGACCTGGACCCACCGCTTCACCATCCATGTGCAACCGGGCGCGGGCATGTTGCAGGGCTTTGATCACATCGACTTGGCTAGCGGCAGCGATGTCCCGGTGCCGCTGATGCCTGAGCGACTGTTTGCCTACGAGCACATTCTTGGAGCCCACGGTCCCTACGATCCGTCGGAGGCTGCTCGTCAGTACTTCGAGCTGCCCGCAGCCACGGCCATCGACCCGGCGTCCACCGACTGGTTCTATGGGCCGCTGAACGAAAAGCAGCTCCAAGAGCTCAGCGCCGCCTACCGCGCCGAAGTGTGGGACTCAGACCGTCAGCTGGCCGCACGATTGCAGGGTCTTCGCGACGCGGGCTTGTGGGACGACGCGATGATCATTGTCACCTCTGATCACGGCGAAGAGTTCTTAGACCACGGAGCGACGCAGCATTCGGTGCAGCTCTACGAAGAGGTGTTGCGCGTGCCGTTGCTGGTCAAGTTTCCGGCGGGGCATCCGTGGGCCGAACGTCATGGGGATCACATCGACGATCGGGTGCGCCTGGTCGACCTCTTTCCCACGATTGTCGAGCTGCTTGGCGACGACGTGAGCGAGTTGCCCTACGCTCTCGACGGAGCAAGTCTCGGCCCGATTCTCGAAGGCAGCGAGCAGAGCCTCATGGGGCGGGACGTGTTGGCGCGGGTCTCGTTTACCAGCGTGGTGGAAGAGACAGGCAAGTTGGCGTTGTTTGTCACCGACGCCATGGTCCAGGGACCTTTGAAGGCGGTGATCGGCTATCGCATTCGTTCGTCCCAAGACGCGGCGGGAGCGGCCTTTGCCCAGGGCGATTGGATCGCCGAACTCTACGACCTGGGCAACGATCCCCGCGAAGCCGTGAACCTGGTGGCGCGAGGTGGCGAGTACCGTGAAGCGTTCGAAGTTCTTGCGGGACAGCTGGCCCGGGCGTTCGCGCCCATGAGTCTGCCGGGTACAGAAGAGGCGGGGCCGACCCCCGGTGACGATGGTTTCGTGGAGTCAGAACTCACCGACGTGCTGCGGGCCCTGGGCTACGTGGGAGGTTCGGCGGAGGAGCACCGCGACACGGATCAGCGCTGAGTCGCTCCGTGCGCTAGACGGGTGCGGGGGGATTCCTCTTCGGCGATGGGCAGTGACACTCTTTCTCGCTGACTCTCTTCTCACACTGCGAGACCTGGAACGATGATCGACTTGCCCTGCCTGCAACGCTCCCTGTTCGCCCTGCCCCTGTTCGCCCTGCCCTTGTTCGCCCTGCCCCTGTTGCTGGTCACTGGCTGCGCTGGCCTGATGATGAGTGTCGACGAGCGCTCGGGCTCTAACGCGAACGTGACCCTAGCGCCAGGTGCGGTGGTGGCGGTGTCCAGCCCGACGGTGGCGAACGGGCTCGACGGGGTCGTCAGCGAGTCCTTCGGCTCAGGAGCCGAGTTCGCCCTAGATCTTCAGAAGGCCATGATCGCCGCCCTGGTGGCCAACGGCGTTCCCGCCGTAGCCGGTGATTCCGCTGCGGGTGGCACCCTGGCGATCCACATCACCGAGTTCTCGTCGGGCAGCGGTGCAGCCCGTGTCTGGCTCTCGGGATCGGGCGTGGGCGACAGCGCCCTCGAGGGCGAGGCCAGTCTGATCCCCCCGCAGGCAAGCGGCTGCTCGAGCTCAGCAAGACGGGCTCCATGTCAGGCACCAGCCAAGGTGGCGACCAGACCCGGGACAACATCGCCTACTTCGTCACAGCCCTGGCCGACGCGATCGTGAAGTCGAGCTGACCCGGGTCCGGGGCGATGCCCCGAGACGAGCTGAGCTCACGGACTTCGGTCCTCAGCAGTGGAATCTCTCACGTTGTCGATAAAACAACGCGTTGTTTTGTCTGTGTGTATTGACGATCAACGCGTTGATGCGCGTTCTAGCGATGATGCCGCGACATCTCACGAAGGCGCTATTGGCCTGGCTCGACGGGGCAGAGCGCAAGCCGCTGATCCTGCGAGGGGCCCGGCAGGTCGGCAAGACTTGGCTGGCTCGGGACCTGGCCCGAGGTGCGCGGCCAGATCATGGACCACGTCTCCGGCCAGCACCTACGCAGCCTCGATCGTGCCGGTCGAGGTCAAGGCGGGAGCAGCCGGGGCGATGAAGTCACTGCACCAGTTCATGCACGACAAGTCGCTCTCCTTCGCCCTCCGCGTCGATACCAACCCACCGTCAATTCAGGACCTCGATGTGGGGACAACGCAAGGAGACCGCGCGCAGTATCGGCTGCTCGGACTTCCGGCGTACATGCTCCACAGCGCCCGCAGCTGCATCGAGGCCACGCTCCGCCAGGACGACTGAGGAGCCTCGATCAGGCTGGGTGTGGGCGACACGGGAGAGCGTTCAGTCGTCGCCGAGCTGACCGGCGCGCTCCTCGGCTTCCTCGCCGCCGCCGTCGAAGGCCTCGCTGATGATGCGGTCGGTGACGGAGTCGAGGTGTATCCGCAGCGTGCGCTCGAGTTCCTCGTACTGGGGCCAGAGCACGCCGTTGCAGAAGCTGGGTGCCACCTTTGCCATCACCGTCGTGCGACGCTGGCGGCGGTAGCGATAGGGCTTGATGCCGTAGCGCCGCAGCAGGGCCATGAAGAGGCGCCGCGACCAGCTGTCCGTCATCGAGAAGCGAAACTCTTCTGCTTGCTCAACACGTTCGAGCTGCTCGAGCCGCGCCAGGATGCGCTCACGGGCACTGCCCGCCGCGGCCTTCTCGCCGTCGCTACCGGGCCGCGCAAAGAGCGCCTCGATCTTCTCTAGCCGCTCGATCAGGCGGCGTTCTTCGGTGTCCTGCAGCATGGGGGTAGGGCTCAGCCTCGGGTCCAGTTCAGGATATTATTGCGCTGCGGTAGCTTGGCCGTCTCGCTCTCGGTCTCGAAGGCGAGGTAGCGGCGCGGGGTCATGGCTGGGCTGGCTCGCAGCAGGTGGTCGGGTGGCGAGGGCACGGCGGCGCCGTTGGGTTTTCCAGCGTAGCCGGGATGAGTGGCCTATCAAACCCGGGAGGGCGCGGGGGCCGCCGTCGCTGTTCTGAGCGAGAAGACGACGGGCGACGGGCACTGCTGTGTGTGTCTGGGAAGGCTGCCACCGTCACAACCACAACGAAAGCACCAGCCTCAAACCCAGCGCGCCGAGCACCAGCTGAAAGCCTTTCTGGAAGCCCCCTTCGGACATGCGCCCTAGCAGGCTGGTGCCGATGCGTGTGCCGATGATCACGGCGGCGATCAGGGGCAGGATGGTCGTGACGTGGGCGCCGTAGGCGAAGCCGATGTCGAGGAACACGGGGATCTTTAGCAGATGGCCAAAGGTCTGGATGGCTGCCTTCGTGGCCACGATCTGTTTGCGCTGCAGCTCGCCGCCGAGGAAGAAGGCGGCTAGGTAGGGGCCCGCCGCACCGATGGCGATGGTCAGGAAACCGCCGCCCACGCCCGCCGGGATGAAGGCCCACAGCGGCACCGTCAAGTGCTTCGGCTTGAACCGTTTCCAGGCCAGTGAGGTCAGGATGAAGGCGCCGATGGCGGGCTTGAACCAGGGGAGATCCGCGCCTTGGTACAGCTGTCGGCCGATCAAGGCGCCGAGCACCATGGTGGGGCAGAAGCGCACCACCATGGGCCAGTAGATGTGCTCGCGCAGGGTCAACGCTCGGCTGCCGTTGCTGGTGAACTGCACCAGCCCGTGAATGGGCACCACCGCTCCTGGCGCCAGCATCATGGTCATCACGGCGATCAGGAACGCGCCGCCGCCCATGCCCACGGCGCCGGAGATGGCCGAGCCGATGAGTGCAGCGAAAGTGAGTAGGGCGAGATTCATGGGCTTTCTGTTTCGGGGTGCGTTGTGACCGCGGCCGCCGCAGTACGTGTTCCCCGGGCCATGCCCACCCTGGCGATGTGGGCCAGTGCGTCCGGGGGGCTCCAGCCAAAGGTGTCGAGCACCTGGGTGTAAAACACGGTGGCTTCGGTCATGGCGCAGAGGGTGTTCACTTCGATGATCAGCAGCTCGTCCAGGAGCCGATCGTAGAAGCCGTCGATGCGCGCGAAGCCGGCGAGGCCAAGAGACTGTGCGAGTTCGGCGATGCGTTCACGCAAGGACGCCACGGCTTCGTCCGGCAAGAACTCAGAGAGCAACAAGTTCGTGCCCGTCCCCTGCTGAAACTTCTCTTCGAGGGAAAGCTCGCTGTCAGCAGCCATGGAGATCGTCGGCGTGGTGGCGATGAGCTGGCCGTCGCTGTCTTCGATGATGCCGCAGGTGAGCTCGATGAAGCGGGTGGAGGCGAACCAACGGTGCAAGGTGCTGCTGAGTGTGTCGTCAAGTTTGGTTGCACCGGGATGCGTTTCGGAGCTTGCAGCTTCCTCAGCGCCTGTCCGAGCGCCAACCAGAGCGCCAGCGTGCACGGGCACGGCGGACACGGCGGGCATGTCGCCGACTAACCCCTGCTCGACAATCCACCAAGAGGGCGGTGGGACGGGCAGTTTGATCTCCCGTGATCCGGGGCCAAAACTGCCGGCCTTGATGTGCTCGCGCAGGGACACCACCGCTTGCACAAATCGGCTCAGGTCGGCGCCGTTGCGCAGCAGCTTCACGCCAGTGGAGCATCCGTCCGCGCGAGGCTTGATCACCAACGCGGTGGCGTTCAGCTGCGCGCAAAGCTCAGCAAACGTCGCGGACCACTGAGTTTCGCTGCCGCATTGAGCCACGAGTTGGGCGAGTTTGCTGCGGTCCCAGAGCAGATGGCTAGGGGCGCCGATGCCGGAGATGTTGAGCGTGCCCACACGCTCGAGGAGCTCCCACTTGTCGGCGCACAATCGAGAGGCCTGTGGCCCGCTGCCGTTGTAGGGAACGCCGCAAAGCTCTAACGCCCCTTGAATCGAGCCATCTTCGCCCACGCCACCGTGGAGCGTGCTGAACACCAGGTCGGCGTGCGCCACCGCTGTCGGTAAATCGCACGTCGCGCCCACAGCAAGGTGTCGCACGGGATCACTGCAAAGGCCGGGAAGGTCTGCCGCTACCCGTCGGGCCTCGGCGTGCAGCGTGGCATGGCCGTCCTTGTCGGCGATGAGTTGCTCGATCTCTTCCACGTCGTGGTGCAGCGCTTGAAAGAGCCCCACTTCGGTGAACTGCTGCGCTCGGTCCATGAAGACGAAGTGCACGTCGTAGCCCCGGGAGGCTAGGCACAGCCCCGCGAAAATACCCGATTGCCGGGACACCTGACGTTCGCTGGTGGCTCCGCCGAAGAGCAGGTGCAGTCGAGGTTTGCTGTTGCCTGCCCCAGTCTCAACTTCGCTGGACGTCTGTTGCGAGCTTGGCTGAACTGCCGCCTCAACGCTCAAGTCTCTGGCGCCGTCGCGCAGCCTGCGTCCGCAACCTAGCTCAATCAGGTAAGCGACGATCTCCCCGTGGGACGCACCGACCATGGCCGTCTGCAGGAACACGAAGCTGGAGAAGCCCATGCCGCTGATGCCGTTGACGTCGGTGACGAACACTTGGCCGTCCACCACGAAGCCGTCGACCCGGGCCATGTGGCGCATGCCGAGAGCTGCGTAGGCTGCCCGGGAGGCCTCGCGCACGGGTTGCCCCAGCGCCGGGTCGCGCATGGGCGTGTACAGCCGGGCGCCCTCGCCCTGTAAGTACTTGGCCCGGGTGTCGTAGACCAGGTCGCGCTTGTCGATCTCGGTAGGGGCAAGGGGGCACGGCTTGCCCTGTGGGTCATCGAGGACCAACAGCGAAAACTCAGTGCCGTTGAGGAACTCTTCGATCAAGGCGTGGTCGTCGTGCTCAAGAGCGGCGGTGATGGCGTCGGCCAGTGCGTTTGCAAGCGCCTGCTGTGGCGCGGCCGCGGGATCGAGTGACACCAGCGAAACGCCTAACGAAGACCCCGAGCCCCGAGGTTTGACGACCATGGTAGATGCCCCGTGGTCCTCAGCGTTGTTGCCAAGGGTCTT
>JBLIMM010000282.1:0-6384 GCA_047638635.1 Pseudohongiellaceae bacterium
CAAGATGACCTTCTGTGCCCGGTGGAGACAAACGGGCCTTGATCGAGTGGAAAGAGCGAGGGTGGCTTTTGATGGGCAAGGCAAGCGATACGAACAGCGAGCGACAACAGGCTGTCGTGGGTGGGGGAGGCTTGAGCACTTGTCTCACTCGAGCCGCTGTGCGCGTCATGGTGGCGGGTGGGTTGCTCGTGGTCAGCGAGTTGATCTGGCTGCTGACCCTGGGCTACGGCCTCGACGGCGCCCGGCTGTCCTCTTTGATTGCCACAATGATTGGTCTCGCCCTCCTCGGTGACCTGTTGATCAGTGGCGGTTTGGCCCTGGCTCGGCGAATCAACTCTCGCCGGGCACATTGGATCTGCTCCCTGATTGCCGCTCCCCTGCTCTGGATGGCAGCAGAGGCCATGTTCAGCGGCGGCTTCATCCGCGATGTGGGCGGTGTTGTCTTCATGAAGGCGGGCTTCTTCGGAGGCCTCGTTGTGGCGGCCGCTCTCGGCTTACGACAGCTCGATTTGGCAGCTCGCGGAGAGCGAAAGTCTCTCGCTTTGGCGTTGCTCGTGGGTTGCTCCACTTTGCTGGCCTTGGGGTGGGCCGACAACCACGTGCAGGTGGGGCTGTATCCGGCCTTCCACTATCTTGTGGCTGCTGGTCTGGTGGTCGCAGGGCTCTGGATTGCGCGCAAGTTGTTCCCTGATGGAGAGCCTGTTTCAGCGCTCGGGGGAGGGATCGCCGCTCTGGCGCTGTTGGTGGCCGTGCCCTACACCGTGTGGAGTTGGCACGCCCCCGAAACCCGTCACCTCGTGACCTACAGCAACGGGCTCATGCCGAAGTTTCGCGAGACCTGGACCCAGGCTGTTCAGCCCGTGTCGAGTCTGGCGCTCAGTGGCGAGACTCAGGGCATGTCAGACTTGTCCCTGAACATCGGCGACCTCTCCAGCGGTGAGGCGACCTCGATGGGCGCTGGTGCTGCGGAATCGAACGGGCCCCTGTTCGAGTCGGAGTCCGACTACGAGACTGCCTTTGCAGCGGACGGGTACCCTTTGCCGGCAGACGGAGAGGCTGTCGCTTCGGCGCCGCGGTATTTGTCCGAAACCAACCTGTTGGTCTCTCCTCACGGTTTGGATCACGAGGCCTGGCAGCTCGGGGGACGAAAAGCGACCGTCATCGCAGACCATGGTCTAGCGCCAGACGGGAGCGAGACGGCGGAGCTGATTCAATTCGCCGAAGAAACGTCCACCGTGATTCAGGCCAGCGAGGTGTCGGCCAGAGGGAAGACCTTGAGTGCTTCCATGTGGGTGAAGCTCAAGAAGGGTTTTCCTGAGAGTCAGGTGTCTTTGCTGCTCATGGATGGCCGTGGGGGGCGGGTGCAGGGGGATGCGTTCGAGCCCACCGAGGAGTGGCAGCGCATTCAAATCACCGAATCGTTCGGAAGCGGTGATGACCAGGGCCTGGTCACCTTGCGCATCGGGAATAACTACCGGGATCCCTCGGCTCTCGAGGTCTGGGTTTGGGGAGTTCAGCTGTGGCAGGGCGAGTCGACGTCAGCGCCGAAAGCCAACACCGCTGTGTCAGCGATGGCTGCAGATTCGGACGTTCGTGCCCATGAGCGGCGCTCGGTTCGCAGCCTCGTCGTTGCCAGTCCCTCGGAGTTTCGCTTCGAGCCCACGACGGGGCCGGACATGGAAGCGATCCGGAGCGCGACCCGCAATGTGGTCTTCGTTCTCATGGATGCCTTTCGCGACGACCACCTCGGGCGCATCGATGGTGGGATGAGTCTCTCCCCGTCGATGGACGCTTTCGCCGGGAGCAACGTGCGCTTCACGACGGCTTACTCACCCAGCGACCACACCGGCCGTTCGATGCCCTGTCTGATGACGTCCTTCCCCCTTGCTGTGGTGAACACAACCGCCGACATGGAGGTCCCCTTGCAGACCTGGCTGACTCAGCTGGGCGATGGAGGGCTGCGGACTTTCAGCAACGGCAGCGACTATGTCAGCCGCAAGTACAAGCACATCAAGGTCCCTTACTGTTTCGGTAGTGAGGTCCAGGGGACGATCAACCCGAAGGCTGAAGGGCTTGAGCACGAGGTCGTGGCTTTCGCGCAAGAGCAGCCAGGTGCGCCCTTTGCTGCCTACACCCACTGGAGCGACGTGCACATCGGCCGGCAAGAACACATGGCTGAGAACTACCGCGAGAAGGTCGGCGTGGTCGACCAACGGGTTGCCGGCCTGGTCGAAGACCTGCAGACATCAGGGTTGTGGGACGAGACGTTGGTGATCATCACGGCTGATCACGGTTATTCCCTCGGGGAGCAGAACCGCTACGAGGGAGGACAAGGCTGCGCTGAGACAGCGGTGCGTGTGCCGCTGTTGATGCACGTCCCTGGCTTAAAGGGACCGGCTGTAATTGACCAAGTGGTCTCCAGTCACGACTTGATGGCGACGATTCTCGACGTCCTGGCTCCTGAGGCGTCCACCTTGGTCTCTTCTCAGAGTCTCATGCCGATGTTGCTTGAGGGGCAGAGCCCGCGGAGTGCGAACGACCATGCGGTTTTCTCCAGCCAGGGTGCCCTGCACATGTTGCGGGTCGGTCGGGAGAAGCTGCTGTTCAATGAGAACAACAACACGTCGCTGCTCTTTGACATTGAGGCTGATCCCAACGAGCAGGAGCCGATCTTCGACGACACGCGCATCGACGCGCTCACCACACGGCTGCGCAACGAGTTCGCGCGCCAGTCGAGGTTAGCCCAGGCGCTGGTCATGCAGCACCGAAATGAACTGGATCCCTTCGTACTGGCGACCTTCTTGGGGGATGACCTAGAGGCCAGCGATGTGACTGCCCTGGCTGCCAAGTATTGGTCGTACAACAAAGCCACTCGGCGTTTCTTGCTTGAGAGTGTGTTCACTGAGCGCCTGCAAGAGTTGCAATCGGTTCTCGATACTTTGCCTCGGGAGAGTTTCGACGACGAAGATCAGATCTTGTTGGTGATGCGCGCTTGGAGCAACTCGGCAACTGCGAAGGCAGAGCTGACGGCTCGTTATGACGAGTTGGGATCGGAGGCTAGGCGTTGGCTCTCAGAGATGCTCTTCGACATGCCGCGGGAATGGCTGGTCGATCAGACGCCGGCCTTGATCACCGAGTTGGCTGCCATTGCAGAGTCTGCGCCGGAGCTGGGGTCGCCAGAAGAGCGCTTCCTGCTCCACGGTGTGCATGCGCTCCCGCAACGATTGAGGACGGAAACCCCCGCTGAGATCAAGAGCATGCTGGTGGACGTCTTTAACCGCTACGCCGAGTACAACACCAGCCCCTATTTCCCTTCGCTGCGGACGCGGAAGTTCACCCGCCGTGACTTGCTCGACGCTCTCTCCAATGCGATCAAGCCTGATGAGATTGAGCTTCTGGGCCAGCTCCGTCTGAACCGTGACGTGGCAATCAGAGTGCCGACGATCTGTCGCAACATGAGGACTCCCGAATCTCGCCAGTTCCTGCTCGATCTGATCGACCGCTGGCCTGTGAACAAAGACCCCAAGGGGCTCGCGGTGAGTTACATGATCCCCACTTTGGTCAAGTTCGACGATCTTGAGTTTCAGCGCCAGGCCAACCAGGCGATGCAGCGTAAGTGGCCGAACCTGAAGTCTTTTGGCCCGGAATTGGGCGGCTCTGGGAGCTACTGAGTCAGGAGAGTTGAGCGTGCTGGGGCAAGCTGGGTGATCGAAAACCAGATTCCCTTGGCCGGTCGCCCAACTTAGCTCCACATCCCCTGTCGCACCGCTGGGCCGGGGCTCGCCGGCTTGGTACGATTTGGCCCAAATTACGGACGGCATGTTGGCTTGAGAGGGGTTCCCGATCGCCTGCAGCTGGGCCGGGTAAAACACCAGGAGAGAACCTTGAACAAGTCGAGCCAGCTGCGCCTTGCTTTGCAGAGCGATGCCCCCGTCCAGTGCATCGGTGCCCACAACGGTTTGGGTGCCAAACTGGCCGAAGAAGCCGGGTTCGACGCGGTCTGGGCCTCTGGCCTGGAGATCTCCACCGCTGCCTGTGTCCCGGACGCCAACATCCTGACCATGACGCAGTTTCTCGAAGCTGCGGTCGAGATGGACCACGCCACGACTCTGCCGGTGGTCTCCGACTGCGACACGGGCTTTGGCAACAGCAACAACGTGATCCACATGGTCAAGAGCTATGAGGCCGCTGGCATCGCTGCGGTCTGCATGGAGGACAAGCTCTTCCCCAAGGTGAACAGCTTTGTTCCCGGTCGCCAAGAGCTGGCGCCTATCGCTGAGTTCGTCGGCAAGATCATGGCGGCGAAGAACGCCCAGCGCACGGTCGACTTCATGGTCATCGCGCGGGTCGAGGCGCTCATTGCTGGCTGGGGACACGAAGAAGCCATGAAGCGGGCCGAGGCTTACCGCCGCGCCGGCGCTGACGCCGTCTTGATCCACAGCAAGCAGCGCACGCCGGACGAGATTCTGGCTTTCTTGAAAGAGTGGGATCATCGCGGGCCGATCGTTGTGGTGCCCACCACCTACCCGCAGCTCACGGCCACCGAACTCAAGGCAGCCGGTGCCAACGTGGTGATCTACGCCAACCACGGACTGCGCGCTGGCATGGGCGCAGTGGCCGAGACCTTCGCGCGCATCCTGAAGGATGAAGGCACGATGAACGTGGTTGAGGAGCTCGTGCCGATGATGCGCGTGTTCGAGATCCAGGGCATGGTGCGCATGAAAGAGCAAGAGAAGGAGTTCCTGCGCACGGGAGCCAAGCCGGTCCGCGTGGTGATTCCTGCGGGTGGCAATATTGATCTGCCCGCCGACCTCGCTGAGCTGGTCACGGAGAACGGCCCCCGGGCCATGCTAGATCTTTACGGCAAGCCCATGGTCGAACGGCAGCTCGACGCCTTGGCCCTCGGCGGCGTGCAAGACGTGGCTTTGGTCGGCCCCTTCGAGCGCAAGGACATCCCCGTGGACAATGTCGACGTGGTCCACTGCGAGGCCACCTCGATGCTCGACACGGTGCACGCTGGCTTGGCCGCTTGCCCGCCAGAAGCTGGCGGCGCCACTTTGATCTGCTACAGCGATATTCTCTTCGGTAAGCAGGTGGTCGACCGCATCGTGGGTTGTGATGCAGACATCGGCATGCTCGTCGATCGTTCCTTCGGCGAAGGAGATCGGGCGAAGACGAAGGCGCTTGACTACGTCTTCACCGAGCCCGCCCCTGGCGAGGGTCGGCTGCTCGATCTCGACCGTCCCTATGCCGTGCAAGATGTGGGTAAGCACATCGACGCATCCAAGGCTCACTTCGAGTTCATCGGCCTGCTGTCCTTGAGCGAGACGGGCTACGCCACGTTCATGAAGTGCTACGACCAATGGAAGCTCGAGCGGGCCGGGCAGCCCTTCGGTCACGCTAAGTGCTTCGAAGTGGCCACGCTCACTGACTTCTTGGCCGAGCTGGCTGATGCCGGGCATGGCGTCACCGCGGTGGTTCAAGATCGCGGCTGGCTGGAAGTCCACGACTTCGACGATTACCGCGCTGCCATCGCACAGCTCAGCGGCGCCGTGGTCGCATGACCGTTTCTATGGATGCCTTCGCCGACTCGCTTCTTGAGAGCGGCGTGGACTTCTTCACCGGCGTGCCCTGCAGCTACCTCAAGTCGTTCGTAAGTTTCGCCGCGGGAAGCGACCGTCTGTCCTACACCGTGGCGGCCAGCGAGGGCGAAGCCATTGGTCTCGCGGCCGGTGCGTGGATGTCCGGTAGCTTGCCCATGGTGCTGATTCAAAACTCGGGGTTGGGCAATTGCGTCAACCCGCTCACGAGTCTGAGTCACACCTACGGCCTGCCCCTGTTGCTGATGGTCAGTCACCGGGCCCGGGACGGCAAAGACGCGCCTCAACACTTGCTCATGGGCGAGAAGACTTACGCGCTGATCGAAGCCATGGGCATCCAGCACGTCACCCTGAGCGACGACGAAGAGAGTGCCTGCCAGACGATGGCGGAGGCTGCGATCATGGCCCGAGAGGGCATGTGCCCCGTGGCCATCGTCGTGCCCAAGGGCACGTTTGAAAAGTACAGCTTCAACGAGGCCCTCGCTCCCAAGCACGTGACTCCTGTGGCTGTCAGCGGCAGCCACGCCGCAGAGTTGTCGCCGCGGGTGGATGCTTTGCACGCAGTGAACGGTGCTCTCGGTCCCCAAGACTTGCTGGTGGCTACGACGGGTATGACGTCCCGCGAGCTGTTCGCAGTGAACGACCGGCCGCAGAACTTCTACATGATGGGTTCGATGGGCTGCGCCTTGTCGATTGGTCTGGGCGTGGCGCGACTACACCCCGAGCGCAAGATTGTCGTGCTCGATGGGGACGGCGCTTTCTTGATGAAGCTGGGCACGGCCGC
>JBLIMM010000283.1:0-6355 GCA_047638635.1 Pseudohongiellaceae bacterium
CCGCCATCGCCGCCGGCCACACGGCTCCGTTCAAGAGTGGGCGCAGGGTTAAGCAACCCAACAAGACACCGAGCCCTATCCGCGCAAGGCTGTACTGACCACCCGTCCAAGTGCGAGCTGCGGCCATGAGAGCTAACCGAGCACTTGGTCGAAGAGCCATTCGCCTTCGAAAACCGAAGGCGAGAACCGTCTTGGCAAGCCCCGGTCGAGCACCCGCACCGAGCGCTTCAGCACGAAGTCGAACAGCAACGGGTTGGCCTCACCGATCTTGTCGCAAAGACGCCGATCTTCCGTAGAGAGCAAGCCGTTGTGCTCCAGCCACCAGCTGTTGTTCACCACGGGCAATGCGCACAGTGGGTAGTCGCTGCCATTGACCAAACGGTGGTGCCACTCGCTCGCCGCCAACATGGTCTGCAAGGGCAAGCCCGAGCGGTTGACGAAGGTGAGCGCGGAGATATCTGCGAACAGACTGCGCTCCCACTCGGGCTCAGAGAACATGCGCAAGAAGGCGTCGAAGCACGAGAGTTGACCTTGCCGCCCCGAACTGGCATCCAGATCGGTCACGTGGCCCAGACTCCCCGCGTGGGCAATCACCACCCGCACGCCCCGTTCGAGGGCTGGCCGCAAACGCAATGGATTCCCCAACTCTTCGTCAGAGACAAACGACAGCGCCGACTCTTCGCCAGCGTGAGTGATCAGCGGCATTCCCAGCTCAGCCATGGCATCATAGAACGGCAAACACCGAGGGGCCGCAGGGTCGATGCCTTGCACACCGGGCAACCACTTCACGGCCACGGCGCCTCTCCCCGCAGCAGCCCGCAGCCGCTCTACCGCATCGTTGCGATAGGGATGCACAGAGGCGCAGGCCAGAACGTCCTCGTGACGCTCGGCCAGATCGAGCACCGCATCATCAGGAATATGCATCGCCGACAGGCTACGATCCTCGAGCCCAAGAGCGTCCACATAGGTATCGAAGGCCAACAGCAACAACCGCCCTCGGGGAAGCCCCGCGCGATGTCGCTCAAGGAGACGCTCAACGTACTGAGCGTCGCAACCCACCTCGCGCGTGACACCAGCAGCACCCATAAACAAGTCGTAACGAAGGCGGCGCATGGGGCTGCTGTGCCGCTGCCAGTCAGGATGCAACCAACACCCCGTGAGTGCCTCTTCTCTGCCAGCCAAATGCACATGGGTGTCGACCATCTTTGAGGGAATCACGCCCTCCAGACAGCTTGCCAAAAAGCCCCGACATTCTTGATCGAGGGGCTTCACTGGTCCCGTCGCCCAGCGACCAGGCAGGGTGTAGCGAGCTGCCGTCAGTCCTGCAGCACCAAGAGCGGCGCCCAGCAAGAACCGTCGACGACTGATCACCACAGTGTCTCGTCGCAAGAGCTCTGCCACAGAGCTTCACACATGCAGGGATAGCCTTACGCTCGCGACCAAGGCTGCAACCAGCGCACTCTCTGCAGCATCGCTGGGGACACCACTCTCACCTTCGCTCGCCCCGCCGCGATAAGCGAACTCGCAGAGAATGGGCGCGGCTAAGAGACCGCCCAAGGGTTGCAGATTCGCTCGATCGCTCTCGCTCACTGGCCCATCCACTGCGTTCAACACCAGCCCCATGACCCGCAGCCCCGCGGCACGGGCAGCACGCTCGGTGAGCACTGTGTGATTGAGCGTACCCAACCCGGTCCGCGCCACGATCAGCACAGGAAAGCCCCACCGAGCCGCCAAGTCGAGAAAGGTGAAGTTCGGAGCCAAGGGCACCGTAATGCCTCCTGCACCTTCGACGATCAACACGTCGTGGTGCGCGCGCAACTCCGCTTGGGCGAGGTCGAGCTGCTCTCGCTTGATCTCCGCACCAGCCTGAGACGCTGCTACTGAAGGTGCCGCAGGCAGGGGGAAGGCGTAGGGCAAGATCGTCTGCGCCGGAGCCCGGCAGCGGGCAGCACGAGCCAAGCGATCTGCGTCGCTTCCAGGGGGCAACTCACGGTGGCAGTCATCAGACGACTCTTCGTCAGCACCCTGCCACTGCACGCCCGTTTCACAGGGTTTCATGACCCCCACAGACAGCCCGGCGTCAGCCAATCCCCTGGCCAGCAAGCAGGCGACGTGGGTCTTGCCCACCCCTGTATCTGTCCCGGTGATGAACAGCCCTGCGGCTGGCATGGTCGTCAGGGCGCCCGCGTCGCAGCTCTGATCGACGCCATGGTCACCTCGACCAACTGATCAGCTTGGGCGTCGGTCATGGAGAGCGGCGGCATCAACACCACCGTATCTCCCAAGGGCCGTAGGATTACACCCCGCTGGCGAGCCTGCAGAGTGACGTGGTGTCCCATGCGGCGATTCACGTTGAACGGCAGCACTCCTTCAAGCCGCCCTTCCCGCGAGAGCACACCCGGACGCTCGACCAGTTCGATGCCGAACATGGTGCCGTAGCGCCGCACTTCAAGAACATGGGGATCAGAATCGAGCCCGGTCAGGCCGTCGGCGATGCGGTCACCGAGATCTCGGGCCCGAGGCAAGAAGCCCTCTTCGCGGCAAAGGGCGAGGCTGGCCCGGGCCGCAGCACACGCTAGAGCGTTGCCCGTAAACGTGTGTCCGTGAAAGAACGTGCGGAAGTCGTCGTGTTGGCCGTGAAAGCCCTCGAACAAACGCTCACCTGTGAGCGTCGCAGCTAAGGGCAAGTATCCGCCGGAGAGGGCCTTACCTAGGCAGAGGATGTCAGCTTCGATGTCTTCTCGTTCGCAAGCAAAGAGCTCGCCGCTGCGCCCGAAGCCCGTGGCCACCTCGTCGACGATGATCAGCAGACCCTCACGACGGGCCATCTCGATCACATCTTTGGTGAAGCCCTCAGGGTAGGCATTCAAACCGCCAGCGCCTTGCATGCCCGGCTCGATGATCAACGCCGCCAGGGTCTCCCCTTCGGTATCGAGCAGTACACCCAGCTCCCGGAGGCAGCGCTCCGCGTCCAGGTCACGCTCGGAAGCCACGGGCCCTTGGGGCACCGGCACGTGCAGAGACTCGAACAACAGCGGGCCGAACATCTGATGGAAAAGGTCGATGCCACCCACCGAGACAGCGCCCAGGGTGTCACCGTGGTAGCCGTTCTGCATGGACAAGAAGCGCGTGCGCTTGGCCTCGCTTCCGTCCACTTGACGCCAGTACTGGAAGGCCATCTTCAGGCCCACTTCGACCGCGCTGGAGCCCGAGTCAGAAAAGAACACCCGAGTCAGTGGGTCCGGCGCCATGGCCAACAGCTCTTCGGCCAGCAAGATCGACGCCTCACCGCCCAAGCCCAACAACGTGGAGTGGGCCACTCGCTCGAGCTGCTCCTTAATAGCCTCGTCGATCGAGGGCACCCGATGGCCGTGAACCGCACACCACAGGGACGACACGCCATCGAGGTAACGACGACCATCCGCATCGAGCAGCCAGCAGCCCTCGGCGGCTGTGATCACGGGAAAATCTTCGGCCATCCAACCCTGCATTTGGGTGAACGGGTGCCAAAGCACTCTTCGATCGGCCCGCTGCAGCTGCCCGTGGCTCCTGCCGCTGGCGCTGGTCGCCCCCGCTCCGGGGCCTGGCACGTGACGATGCCAAGACCGGGCCTTATTGCGAGCCTCGCCCAACTCATCAGGCTCTGCTTCAGTCTCACTGGCACCCATGGTCGTGTCTCCTGTCAATCGATCGCTCCTACGCACAAGTCAGAGCGCTCGCAGCTCGTCCGCGAGGTCGGCAGCAAGCCGCCGGCACTCGTCTTCGTCGTGCTCTGAGTTCACGGTGATCCGCAGCCGTGAACTCCCTTCTGGGACCGTCGGCGGCCGCACAGCGGGCACCAACCAACCCCGGTCAGCCAACCGGTCCGAGAGAGCACAAGCGCGACGGCTGTCCCCCACAAGCACCGGAATGATGGGTGCCATGGTGGACAACCGAGCCCCGCATTCCAAGGAATCAGCCTGCTCAAGTGAAAATCCGTTGTCGTTTTCTGACAAAGGTCGCCTCCAGCCCAGTTGCTCAGACAAGCCAACCTCGCAGAGAGACGTCAGCAGCTGGCGGACGTTTCGGGCCAGTTTCTCCACCCGTTGAGGCTCCTCTCGGAGGACAACCAGGGCCTCCCGAGCCGCGGCCACCACCCCCGGGGGCAGGGCGCAGGTAAAAACAAACGACCTGGATGTCTGGGTTAGCAACTCACGAACACCCTCGTCAACCAGCACGAAACCGCCGTAAGAGCCCAAGGCCTTGCCCAGATTGCCGATCTGAGCCGCGACCGCTCCGCCCTGGCCACAGCCGGCCACGACACCCCGACCGCCGGGGCCCACCGAGCCCAAGCCGTGGGCATCATCGACGACCAAAAGAGCATCAGAGTCTCTGCAAACATCCGCCAGGGCACCCAAGGGCGCGATGTCTCCATCCATCGAATAGACGCCCTCGACGAGCACAAAGCGCCGTCGATACGCCGCCCCCCCAGCGAGGGACTGGGCCACCGCAGCCACGTCGTTATGGGGCACGACCTTCACCGTGGCCCGAGTCAAGCGGCAGGCATCGACGGTGCTGGCGTGGCTCAGAGCATCGGACACGATCAGGTCGTGCTCCCCAGCCAGAGCTGTGAGCAGCCCCACGTTGGCCAGGTATCCCGAGCCAAAAACCAAGGCCGCGGGCTGGCCAAAATAGTCAGCCAACTCGCTCTCAAGCGCCGCCACCTCGTCACAATGTCCCACGAGCAAGCGAGCCGAACCGGCGCTTGTGCCACGAGCCACACTGGCTTCTGCCGCCGCAGCAGCTAGGCGCGGATGAGCGGCCAGCCCAAGATAGTCGCAGGAGGCAAACGAGGTCAGCTCCACGCCGTCACGGCTCACCCGGCATCCACCCAAGGGCGACACAGCTCTCAGGGAGCGACCCAAACCGGCCGCTGCCAAGTCGTCAACGTGTTGGCGCGACTGAGCCGACAGCGACCGGACTGAATGGAGCGACTCGTCAGGCACCGGCCACCAGCGTCTGCTCTGAACTCGTCGGCTCGGTCTCTTCGCCGACGCGCTTCAGCGGCCGAGGGCTCTCAGGCAAATCAGAGCGGCCATCCGTGCGCAAAGACAAACCCAAGGCCCGAATCGTGGACACATCTTGCCCAGCTGGAGTGCCCGACGTGGTCAGGTAGTTACCCACCATGGTCGCGCTCGCACCAGCCATATACATCAGCGGCGCCAAGTCGCCCAGCACCACCTCGCGCCCACCCGCCACCATGATCTGGTGGCCCGGCAGCATCATCCGAAACATGGCGATGCACTTGAGCGCATCGATCGCTGCCATGGGCTCGTGCTGCTCCGCCATAGGCGTGCCTTCGATGGGGTTCAGAAAGTTCAACGGGACCATGTCCGGGTCAACCTCTCGCAGCTCAGCGGCCAGCTCGGCCCGCTGCCGCAAGGACTCGCCCATGCCCACAATGCCGCCACTGCAGAGGTGTATGCCAGCGTCGCGCACGATCTTCAAGGTCTGCAGACGCTCGTCATAGTCGTGGCTGGCCACCACCTCGTCGAAGTGGCTACGAGCCGTTTCAAGGTTGTGGTTATAGGTGTGCAGGCCCGCTTCTTTGAGCTGCCGAGCCACCTCGGGGTCATCGATCAATCCCAGGGATGCGTCGGCATGCACGGCGCCGTCCTGGCTCACCTCGCGGACGCGCTCAATCACCGCGTCGAGTTGCTTGCCCTGTTTGAGGCCGCGCCAAGCAGCAACCAAGCCCAAGGCTTCGGCGCCGTGAGAGCGCGCTTCTTTGCCAGCCACACTGGCCTGTCCTTCTGGGAGCAGGTCGTACTCTTCGACGCCCGTTGTGAACTGCGACGACTGGGAGCAAAAACCGCAGTCTTCGCTGCAGCGGCCACTCTTGGCGTTGACGATGGAGCACAGATGCACCTCATCGCCGATGAAGTGCAAGCGCACACGGGAGGCCGCCGCCAGCAAATGCATGAAGTCGCTGGGCCCGGCGTTCAACAACCGCTCGCCCTCGTCTATCGAGATTTTTCCTCCGGCCAAAACCCTGTCGAGACATTCGTCGATGAAGGCGCGCATGGGCATGAGATCCGGGTGTCGGGGGCGGCGAACAAAGACGCGGATTCTACGGGCCCAGGGGCTCAAGGGTCAAAGTATCCACGGTCACGCGCACCGCCTGTAAATTGCCCACGATGAAGAACACGTGGGTGGGCCGCCATTGAGCCGCGAGATCAGGGATAGGCATGGGGCCGATGGTGGACAGAAGAGCCTTCGACTCTCCGTGATCACGCAGAAAGCCCGTAAGCTGGCCGTCCCGACTGATCAGCTCGATCTCGACGGCTTGCCCCGCGATGTCGTCCCAGAAAGGGCC
>JBLIMM010000284.1:0-6312 GCA_047638635.1 Pseudohongiellaceae bacterium
GAAAGCCGTTGGGCAAGGCTCTCTTGAGCTGCGGATTGGGGGTCGGGCTCGCTGCTACTTTCACCGGTGCTGCCGTCGAGCAGTCGGGTGATGTCCGCCACGATCAGTCGCAGGGCCTCGGCTGTCTTGGCGTCGAGATCGGTCTGTCCGGACAGCTCTTGGTGAAGGTGCTGGAGGGTGTCGCGGAGTCGTTGTTCGGCCATGGCTGTCGAGCTCCAGAGTGGGGGCGTTCGTGGTGACTTCATGGTAGGTCGTGATGGTCGAGGCCACCAGTGCGCACTCGGACTCTTGGGGAGATGAGGCTGTGGCACCGTGGCGAACGATGTACCGTGGTCCGCGCTCGCTACGCTGTTCGTGCGCCCGGCTGCCACCTTTCTGAGAGAACCTCGCTGTGAAGCCCAAGCCCGCCCTCGGTCGTTTCATCATCGCTCTGACTCTGCTGAGCCCTGTACTCCAGAGTCAGTCCATGGACTTCGAACTCTACGACCCGCCCTCCACGTTGGTGGTGCCTGAGAGTGTCGTCACCCGAGCGCGGTTTCCGTTCGTAGATGTGCACAACCATCAGTGGTCCATGGCCAGCCAAGATCTCGACGCCTTGGCTGCTGAGATGGACGCGTTGAACATGGCAGTGATGGTCAACCTCAGCGGGCGCAGCGGCGACGGCAGCGAGGCCACACTGGTGAACACCTTGGCCAACGTGAAGGTGAACCAGCCGAACCGCTTTCTGGTCTTCACGAATATCTCCTTCGATGGTATCGACGATCCTGATTGGGGCGAGCGCACTGCAGCCCAAGTGCGCAAGGACGTGGGACACGGGGCAGCTGGGCTGAAGATCTATAAAAGCCTGGGGCTGACCAGCGCCGACGCCAGCGGTGCGCGCATCGCGGTGGACGACCCCCGCATCGAACCGGTGTGGGACGTGTGCGGCGAGTTGGGTGTCCCCGTGTTGATTCACTCTGGAGAGCCCGCTGCGTTTTGGCTGCCGAAAGATGAGCACAACGAGCGCTGGCTGGAGTTGAAAGAGAAGCCCCATCGTTACCGCGACCCGGCTCTCAATCCCAGCTGGGAGCAGATCATGGGGGAGCACTGGAACCTCTTCCACAAGCACCCGCAGACGCACTTCGTCAGCGCGCATATGGGCTGGTTGGCTAACGATTTGCAGCGCTTGGGAGAGCTGCTCGATGCGCACCCCAACGTGAGCACAGAGATCGGTGCGGTGCTCGCTGAGCTGGGGCGCCAACCGCGCTTCGCGAGAGAGTGGTTCATCGAGCACCAAGACCAAGTGCTGTTCGGCAAAGACACTTGGCGTCCCTCAGAGTACTTCGTCTACTTTCGCTGCCTAGAGAGCGACGACGACTACATTCGCTACTACCGCCGGCGCCACGCCTTCTGGCGTTTGTACGGCCTGGAGCTGCCCGACCAGGTGCTGAAGAAACTCTACTACGGCAATGCTCTGCGCATGTTCCCGCAGCTCGACCGCTCGTTGTTTCCCGACGAATAAGTCGAGGGGGCGAACTCGGTTGCGCTGCCTCTGCGTGAGCAGCCGTCCGTTCTCTCGGGGCGACCTGAGCGCGTTACGCCGGGGCGTTGCTCTCGCCGCGGCCGCCGGTGCTGCGTGAGACGATGGTGCCGACGATGACAACGACGGTGCACGCCAGGGGGTTGAGCCACAGCCAGGCCAGGTCTTGTCCTGCGGCGATGGCTACGCTGATCATGCCTGCGATGAGTCCGCAGAAGGCGCCGTGACCATTGGCCGAGCGTACGGCCAGAGCCAGGACGAACACGCCGAGCAGTGAGCCGTAGAAGTAGCTGCCCACGGTGTTCACCGCTTCGATGGCCGAGCCCAGTTCGGCGGCTTTGAGAGCGAAGAGTCCGGCGAGGAGTCCCCAAAGTGCGGTGAACCAGCGGGAGGCGGTGACCGCTTGGGCGTCGCTGGCCCCGGCGCCGGGGCCTTGCCACCAGATGTCTACGACTGAGGTGGTGGCCAGGGCGTTGAGTTCGCTGTCCATGCTCGACATGGCGGCGGCGAAGAAGGCGGCCACGAGCAGGCCCACGATGCCCACGGGCAGGAAGCGAATGACGAAGTAGGGGAAGACATGGTTGGTGTCGTCGTAGCCCCGTTCCGGGCGGTGTCGTCGCACTAGGTTGGCGCCGTCAGAGCGGAGGGCTTGCACAGTTTGCTCGGCAGCTAGGTAGGCCAGCTGCGCCGGGGTCTCAGGGGCTTCAGCGTCAGTCTCCTTTGGGGCAGGATAAGCCCCAGAGGAAAGGTCGTCAGCTTGATCGTCAGCTAGGCCGTCAGCTAGGCCGTCAGCTAGGCCGTCAGCTTGGGCGGGCAGGCCCGCTTCGGCCTGCGGGGCCGCAGCTTTTCGCCGCTCAGCGATGAGCGCTCGCGCTGCGGCTTCTCGATGAGCCAACGCGCTCTCGTGCTGCTCTTCCAAGGCCAGCAGAGCCACTTCGTCACCGCCAGCAATCACCGCGGCCCGTCCCCCACTGTCGAAGAGCAGCGGCGGGCGCACGAACTGAAAGACCACGAAGAGCGTCACGCCCAAGAACAGCACAAACAGCTGCACGGGAATCTTCGCCGCAGCGTTCAAGAACAGCGCCTTGCGTCCATCGGATACCGAGCGTGTGGCGAGGAGCCGCTGCACCTGACTTTGGTCGCAACCAAAGTAGGCCAAGAACAAGAACGTGCCGCCCAGGAGCCCGGACCACACCGTGTACTTTTCGGCAGGGTCGAAGGACCAGTCGAGCAGCTGCATGCGTCCGGTGACATCCGCCAAGGGCAGCGCGTCGGCCAGCTCGATGCCAGGGGGCAGCTCAGTGGTCATGCGCCACAGGCACAACCCGAGTCCGCCGAGAATCAGCACCATCTGCACCACGTCGGTGAAGATCACCGCGCGGATACCGCCCACCATGGTGTAGGCCACGGCCACCACGGTCATGGTGGCGATGGTGGCGGGCAGGCTCCAGCCGAGCAACATGGAGAGCACGACAGCCGGTGCGTAAACGACCACGCCGAGGGCCAGTCCTCGGGAGAACAAGAAGAGCACCGCTGTGAGCAGCCGGGTCTTGCCGTCGAATCGCTGGCCCAGCCATTCGTAGGCGGTGAAGACCCCAGCGCGGCGGTAGGCGGGTAAGAGCGTGAAGGCCAGGATGATCATGGCCACCGGGAGGCCGAGGTAGAACTGCACGAAGCCCATGCCGTCGGCGTAGGCTTTGCCCGTGGTGCCGATGAAGGTGATCGCGCTGGCCTGGGTGGCCATGACCGACAGGCCCACCGCTAGCCAGCCCACGGAGCGATCGGCCACGAAGTAGCCTGCCGCGGTGCCGCTGCGGCGCGAGGTCCATGCACCCAGGCCGATGATGGTGGCCAGGTAGACGCCGAAAACCGCCCAGTCGAGGGCACCCATAGGGTCGGTCCATGAGGAGGGCTGGAGAGGTTAGCAGCCGGCCGAGCTGTCTTGTGTCGTGAAAGCCTCGGCAGGGCGGCAGGGGGGCATCAAGCACCGTGTCGGGGGATAGCCGTTCGGAGCGCGGAACATTGCGCACTGTCTGCCCAGGGCCGGGCAGCTAAACTGGCGCCCTATCGGGTCTCGGAGCTCCCATGAAGAAACTCACTGTTGTCTTTTTTCCGCTCGTGGTTTTGGGCGGCGTCTTGATGGTGATGGCTCCCGGCGAATTGGCGGATTCCGCCTCGGTGATGTTCTGGCGCTGGGGTTGAGAAAACGACATTTGGCCGAAAATCGAGCATGTGGACGTGGCGGTGGAGCTTGCACCGCCGGGCGGCTTTGAGGCCGAGGCCACGTTGCAGCTCTCGGGGGTTCACGACGAGCACTTCGCGCTGCTGCTCAACCGTGATCTCTCGGTGACCGAAGCAACTGCAGTGGGCTGCGAGGTGTCGGTGGCTCACGGGTTCCGTTGGGGCGGCCGCTATCACAGCGAAGGGCGCGTGCTGCATTTCGATCTCAGTGAACTGCCAGAAGATGGCCGCGTGACGCTGAACTTGCGCTGGTCCGGTGAGGCGGAGTTCGGTCCGGCTGGCAGCGACTGGCGTGGCATTCTGCTGGTCGACGAACACGAGACGCGCATGTGTGAGCAGACCATCTTCTGCCCCCAGGTGCCCACGACCACCGCAGGCCCTGCGGTGCAGGGTTCGACGTTTACCCTTGCGGTGACAGCACCAGCGGCTTGGGAGATGTACCCGCCCGGTCGTTCGCTGGGCCCGCCCGTGTTGTCCGGGGATCGTCGCACTTGGAGTTATGCCAGCGACGTCCCCGCGCTGTTCTCCATCGTCGGCGGGGATCGCGTGCGAGGGGAAACCATCGTGGGGAACCGCCGCGTGGTCACCTTGCTGCTTCGGGAGCATGCCGACATGGGCCCTGAGTTCGCCACTGAATCGGATGCGATTCTTGATGCCTACAACGGTTGTTTCGGCGGGGGCGGCGATGGCTCCATGTGTCTGTTCGAGCAGAGCAATCGCAAGGGCTACAGCTACAACTGGTTCGCGAATGGCTTGTCCGTGTTCGACAGGTCTGCGCTGAATGCGTCCCTCCCGCGGACGCAGTTGGCCCACGAGATGGCGCACTTGTGGTGGGGGCAGGCGGTTGTGGCGGACGGCCCGGGTGAGCGCTTTCTCACTGAAGGAATGTCGGAGGCGAGTTGCTGGTTGTTCTTCGAGCGGTCGGGGCGTGGTGGTGAAGCGGCTTGGGGTTTGGGGCGCGCCCGCAAGGACGTCCGTGAGCTCGCTGAGGATGGCGGCAGCCTGGAGCTGAAGTCCGTGGCGTTCGGCGTGAGCCACTACAACGAGTTGGCCTACGACAAGGGCGGTTTGGTGCAGCGGCACGTGATGGGAACGCTCGGTGTAGAACGCGGGATCGAGTTTGTGGCGGCCTCTCGCGGACGGGCCGTGAGTGGAGTGGTGACGCTCGCTGACTGGAAGGCAGCTTTGGTCGAAGTGGCGCCAGATCTTGCCGTCCCTTGGGTTGAGCACCCAGGTGATTTTGAGCTGTGGTTGGATGATGTGGCCTTCGATCGGGCCCGCGCCGTGGTGACCGGGAGCATTGCGGCCAAGGTGGTGGGATCAGAGCAGAGCATTCCCCTGCAAGCGCTGGTCGAGGTCGAAGTGCTGGGGCCCGGCTTCGTGTCCAGGGAACTGGTGATCGTTGACGGTGCCACCACAGCGTTCGAGTTCTCGGTGAGCCCCGAAGACATGGCGACGTCTGGGGGAGCCGTGTTCGCTGTGACCCTCGACCCTCATGAGTGGCTGCCCCTGGGTGGCGAAAAATCCGCAGTGCTTTGGGGCCCGCGATTGGTGGCATCGTCCCCAGAACAAGGTGCTGATGATGTGCTCTTCGGGCTGACGCAGATCGAGGTGAGCTTCGATGAGCCGCTGCGGTCCTTCGATGCCGAGCAGTACAAAGCGGAGCGCTCGGGCTTGTCAGCCCATGTGCTGGCCCCCAGGGTGCGTTCCGTGGCTTTCGCAGACGAAGGTCGCACAGTGATCTTCGAAGAGAGCCCCCTCTTGCCGGGCAAGGACTACGAGTTGCCCTTGCGAGGTGCGTTGCAGAGTGCCGAGGGCGCTGTTCTCGTGCCCCGTTGCCTGAGCTTCACCACCGCGCCATCCACAGACACCAAGGCCCCTGAAGTGATCAGTTGCAACCCGCCCAACGGTGTCACCAATCTGCCCCTGAGCACCACCGAAATCGTGACGGTCTTCGATGAACCCATGATGGCTGGTACCGGCTTCGACAGCAGCGATATGAGAGACTTGGGGAGCGACGGCTACGCCCATCCCGAAATGGACTTCGGCCACTGGGATGAGTCGGGGACCGTCTGGACCATCCCACTGAAGGAGCTGCACCCGGGGGTGGAGTACGCCTTGCCGATTGGCCGCCCGGTGAAAGATCTCAGCGGAAATACCGCAGCGAAGTTTGTGTACTACTTCACCACCGAGGGGCCGATACCCTAACCTCGCGGCTCTTCAGGAGACCCCGGTCTCCGGGCTGAAACGGACAGCGAGCGAGGGGCGTGTGACGAAGCAGCAGGCAGAAAACATGGGACCGGGCGACGCATCAACTGACGCCTCAACCCATGGGCTGAAGAGCCGGGGCATTGGCCCATGGAGCGCGGGAGTCCTTCTGGCGGGGCTGTCGTTGGGCTTGGCAGAGCTGGTTTGGCTCTGGGCCCTCGACTTTGCCATTGAGGGGCAACATGTCCTGCTGACCTTGGCGCTTGCAGTGGTGTTGGTCTGTTTGTGCGAGCTGGTCGTGGGTGGCTTGGCCTCCGGGTTGCGTCGTCTCGCGGGACACCGGG
>JBLIMM010000285.1:0-6304 GCA_047638635.1 Pseudohongiellaceae bacterium
ATCTCGGGTTTGGCGGGCCGGGCGATCTGCAGCTTTCCGTCTGCGGCGAGACCCTGGATGACCCCAGCAACTCGGCTGAACTGTCGCTGACGGGCGCCGAACCCTTGGGGCCCGTGGGTCTGTTCCTAGGTCTGGCTGCCAACCCGGTGCCCTTCAAGGGGGGCACACTGGTGCCCTTTCCGATCCTCACCGTGCTCGTGCTTCCAGCTGACGGGACGGGTGTGCTTTCGTTCGCGGTGCCGGGGCTTGCTGGTCCCTTCGGAGTGCTCATCGTTCAAGCCGCGGCTCTCGACGGCGGCGGCAACTTCGAGCTGTCCAACGCGCTGCAGCTGGCCTTCGGAGACCACGACCCCCTGGCCGGACTGGGACCCGTCTCCTTGGAGGCGGGGGGCTTCCTGTTCACCGAGGGGCCGCTCTGGCGGCCGGACGCAGACGAGCTGCTGTTCACCGACATCCCCGCCGACTCGATCTACCGCCTTGCCGCGGGCAGCACCTCCCTCGCTCGGGGACCGAACGGAACTTTTGCCAACGGACTACTCTTCGACGGGGCGGGCAACGTGCTGGCTTGCGAACACGGCAACGGCCATCAGCATCTGACCCAGTTGGACGGCAACCTCCAAGAGCAAGCCGTGCTGGCGGCGACCTGGCAGGGGCAGGTGCTCAACTCGCCCAACGACGGCGTGTTGCATGAAGCTGGATCGCTGTACTTCACGGACCCTGATTTCGGTAGCCTGCCGGGGCTCGGCGGGGCCCAACCGGTGCTGGGCTTTCGCGGGGTGTACCGGCTTCCCCCGGGCGGTCCCCTCGAGCTGATCGACGACACGATCGACGAGCCGAACGGCATCGGGCTCTCCCCGGACCAGCGGACGCTTTACGTGGCCGACACCACCACGGGCTCGCTGTTCGCCTACCCGCTCCAAGCGGACGGCAGTGTGGGCGCGCGCACCTTGTTCTCGTCGGGGCTAGCGGTCGCCGACGGCTTGTGCGTGGACGTGGTGGGCAACGTGTACGTCGCCACCCAGACCGGCGTCGCGATCTTGGCGCCGGACGGCGTCCTCCTCGGCACCCTGGCGGTGCCGCAGCAGCCTTCGAACTGCGCCTTTGGCGGCAGCGATCTGCGGACCCTGTACATCACCGCTCGCAGCGGGCTCTACTCGGCCCCGACCACCATCCCAGGATTACCGCTCCAGGGCTCGTAGAGTTCTCGCTCGGGCCCGTGCATGGCCGGCGGAGTAGGCTCGACTGCATCATGCTCGTGCCTGTCCAGCGCTCGCGGATCTGCGCGAGCTCATTGATCGACCCGTTGATCCCGCGCAGCAAGGGCGAGGTGGGGCAGAAACTATGATCCCGCTTTTCGTCTGCAAGTCGTCGTCGCGGGCTTTGATCCTGGTGTCGCTGCTGGCCACCTCGACTGCCAGCAGCACCGACGAGTTGCTCGGGTCGTCGGCGTCCACCACGAGCTCGCCGGAGAAGCGCTGACACCAACCGTAAGTGGCGCCCACGTCCATGTGGATCACGCGGAACATGACCGTGGAGTGGCCCGGGTCGACGGTTTACGTATGCACGCGCCCGCCGAACAACTGCTCGTCGCTCACCAGCATCAGGCCCGGCGGAAGCAGCAATCCACCTACTACATGAATCACGCCGTCGCTGCATGGGATATCCGTCTCGATCAGGCGGGCCACGTCGATCGGGTCGGCTCCGTCGTTGAGCTGGCTCCGTCGTCGAGCTGGCGCAGGCGTAGCTCGCCGCCCTCGCGGGTGACCACACACGCGCTCTGGCCGATGTCCGCCAGCGACCAACGCTCTGAGGTCACGTGGTAGCGCAGCAGCCGGCTGAGTTCGGCGGCGTTCTCGGGTTGGCCCAGGGCCATTCGGGTTTCCGCGAGCAAGCTGGAGAGGGCGGCGTCGGTGGGCGCAAAGAGAGTAAAGGGCTCGCTGTCCGACAGCTCGCTCCACAGGCCAGAGTCTTTCAGCGCTTCGAGCAGGATGGAGAAGTTGCCTCGCGCGGCCGCCAGGGTCTCCAGCACGGTGGAGGACTGCTGCGGCTCGGCCGCCGGAGTCTCCTGAGCTGGCGCGGCTCTGGGGGGAGCAATGAGCCTCGTCGCGCCCGACGAGGTTGGCGCTCCCACGGCTATGGACGCAGCCAAGAGCCAGGCAAACGGCACGGTCGGTGCCACGGTAGAGATCAGCCTTGCGAACATCGGCAGGTTCCTGGGGATGTGGGTACGCCTCGACGCAGCACGCATGCCGCTGCCGTCCAGCCTGGTGTCTTCGTGGCGGGCACCTCAGCGGATTCAGCCGGCTCCTCCGTGTAGATAGCGCCCTTCGCAAGCTTGCTTGAGTGGCGTGTCGACCATCGGGCCGTCGCCTCGGGAACGGCGAGATCGCTCTCCTGGCTGAATCCGAGTGTCGCTGGGGAGCGAACAGTTCTGCAATCCGTCTCCGCTCTGAGGTTTCCGATGTTCACAAAGCTCGCAATCGTCATTCTTCTCGCCGCCATCGTGCTCACCCCGTCCTGTATCACGACGAAGGGGGACGCGTGGCGCTTTGATTCGGCAGAGACGCCCGAGGGCTGGCCCGAGTCGTCGCCTGTCGGGGAGGTCGCGCTGCGGGAGTACCCGACGTATCGCGAGGCCAAGGTGACCCGTGCCTCGGCGGCCAGCGGTGACGAGCAGGACGCGCTGTTCATGCAGCTCTTCCGTCACATCGATCGCAACGAGATCGCCATGACGGCGCCGGTTGAGATGGTCTACGACGAGGGGCGCGTGGAGTCCATGGCGTTCGTGTATCGCGATCTGACCGTGGGGCAGCCGGGGACAGACGGGGCCGTCGCCGTGCGTGACGTGGCACCCGAACTCTTCGCCTCGACGGGCGTCCGCGGACGCTACGGCGATGACAACTTCGGCGTGGGCCGCGAGATCGTCGAAGCCTGGCTCGCCGAGAACGCCGGCAAGTACCAGCGCGTCGGTCCCTACCGCTACCTCGGCTACAACGGCCCCTTCACCCTGCCCTTCCTACGCTACGGCGAGGTCCAAGTGCGGATCGCGGCCTCGCGCTGACAACATCCACGCCCGCAGACCGTCCGCGCGAGTGTCCCGAGTTCTCACGCGGATGGTTCCGCTGAAGCGCTCCGCGAACCGCTGACACCAGGGGCTGGCCTTGGGGGTCAGGACCTCGTCGCAGGTCTCGAGAGCGCAGCCGACGCCTTGGCCTCTCACCCCCTCGACCAAGACCCGTTCGACGATTCACTGGTGATGGACGCCATGGTGAATGGTCTCGCTGGCGGCGATTGAGTCGGAGCCTCGTGCGCTGATGATCTACACTGCTGAGACCCTGGCGCTATGCAGTAGCCGGCGCCGTCGGCCCTCCAGGGATGCTGCTAGGCGGCGCGCTTTCGGAGGAGGAGTGTGATGAAGCTGAACGGCAAAGCGTTGGCGTTGGCTCTCGGCCTGCCGTGGTCCGGCTGCCTGCTGGTGACGGGGCTCCTGGCTCTACAACCGCTTGAGCGGAGCATCCATGACCTCTGAGAGCTAGTCGCTGCCACCAAGAGTTGGCGACGCCCTTCCAGTGAGTGCGCGGCATTCTCCGGCTCACTCCCTTGGCAAGTGGTGTTCAAGAAACCGTCTCGCAAGAAACTGGGAAGCTGCGTCGATGAAAACTCTGCACATTGTCTTGTTGTTGTTCATTCTGGCCATCGTTGTCTCTCTGATCGCGCTGCTGAGCGATGACAGTGAAACAGCTGAAGTGAGAGCGCCCGTGCTGCTGGTTGACACCGCGCCGGCCCCGCCAGCGGAGCCCCTCGTGGGTAGTGCTGTCGCAGCGTCTCCACTGGAAGCGAGAGCGGGAGCTTCAGCGTCGGCGACCCTGGTCGCCACGGAATCCATCGCCGAGGACGAGCCCGTGGCCTTGCCTGCTCCCGCCACGGTGAGTGGAGTCGTGCTCGGGCCGGAGGGTCAGCCCGTTGCGGGCGCCGACGTGCTGGGTTGGTGCACGGACAGCCCGCGTTTCGGTCAAGCAGGCGGCGACGATCCGCCTGAGCGGCAGACCACCACGGATTCCCAGGGTCGCTTCACGGTTGAGCAGTTGGGCCCGGCGTTCCTGCTCTCAGCCCAGGCTCCGGGCATGGTCTGCCGTTGGCTGGCGAAGGGCAAGGTGCCCCCGGGTGCGGTGGTCGAAGGCCTCGTCCTAGAACTCGACGTGGCGCTCACCTTGTCCGGTCGTGTGATTGACCAGGCTGGTCAGCCCGTGGCCGGGGTGGAACTTGTGGCGAGCAGTTGGGGCGCAATTTGGTCGAGCGACGGACGTTACAGCACCGGCGTCGAGGGCGTTTCCCGGTCTGACCCGATCTCGGTGCGAGGGGGCGCCGGGCCCGATGGCTTCTTCGCCCTCGGGCCTGTGGCCTCCACCGGCTATCACCTGGCCATCAACCAGGAACCCTGGCTGCCGTTCGGCCTGGGCTGCCGAGCGGAGGACAGCCCCCTGGAGGTCCGGCTCGAACGGGGCGTCAGCTTGAGCGGCACGGTCATGAACGTGGACGGCGCTCCCCTGGCGGGTGCTGAGGTGAGTCTGCGAGTGAGTCTGCTGGCGCCCGCCGTACCAGGCCAGGGGACATACCGCACCACTGTCACCGACGGAGAAGGGGGCTTTCTCCTCGAGGGTCTGCTGCCGTCCATCCCCGCAGAAGAGCCGTCCTCCGGCGGTCTGTTCTCTGGGGTAGCGGCGATGTTTGGTGGAGCGAGCGAGCCAAAGGCAACGACTGAGAGCGCGCTGATGATCGCGGCCAGCGGTCATGCCATTCAGGTCTTGCAGCCCGTGGACATTCCCGACGACAGCCAGGGCCATGTCGACGTTTGGCTGGAGCCAGAGCAGGTCTTGGCCGGGCAGGTTGTGGACGCACAGGGAACACCCCTTGCCGACGCGCCCATGAGTCTGATCGGCGACCGAATGGTGACCTACGCGGACACCAGCTTCGGCCGCCCAACGACCTGGGAGTGGCTGCTCGGTGTGGACGAGACGATCACCGATGCCGAGGGTCGTTTTCGATTCGAGCAGCTCTATGACGGGCTCTTCGAGGTGCGCGTGCGCGATCCTGAAAATCGGGACCTGACCATGGTGGTGAAGGAACGCTCCGGTAACGAGAGCGTGCTCATTCGCTTGGACAGCCAGGCCATGCGCAGCGTGGTCCTGCAGGGCAGAGTGCTGGATGCCCTGACCGGGGAGCCCATTGAGCACTTTAACGCGACTCCCATGCGTCGCACCGAGCGAGGCTTTAGCGGGTCTGGTCGCGAGGTCCATGATGTCGAGGGGCGCTACGAGCTCACGGGCCTCGATCCCGGTGAGCTGTATCTCTCCATCACCGCCCCCGGTTACGCGCCCTGGCAGAGCCCCACCGAGTTCTTCGAGGTGGGGGATCATGTCTTCGACGTCGATCTGATTCCTGGGCGCAGACTGCAGCTGCGAGTCGTGGACGAAACTGGCGCCCCTGTCCCTGGTGCGAACCTGGTCTTTCTTGATGACCGAGACGAGCTTCTCGATGTGACCCAGGGTTCCGTACGCCTGAATCTTGTGAATGCGGGCTCGAACGGAGAAGTCGAGGTTTCTGGTCTGCCTGCAGGCCCGGTGTGGGTGCTGGCCAACACCAAAAATTCGCCTCTGGGCCTCTCGGCAGACAGCCGGCAGCTCTTCAATCTCAGCGCGCCGCTGCCGGGCGTGCACCAGCTGGTGGTCGCCAGCCCGCCTCCGACGCGGCAGGTCACCTTGGTCGTTCTGGGGTCGGCGATGCCTCATGCGGACGAGTTTATGAGCGACTCTGGAACCAGAATGACCTCGCTCGCTCAAGCCATGGCAGATCCGTCACGTTGGCCCCTGGGCGCCAGCCTCGAAGCGCGTGTGCTGCACCTGGGTACCCAGGTCGCAAAGGGCAGCTTGCGCTCCCTCGAAGACGGCAGCTACGAGTTCAGCGCTCAGGCGGGCGCTACCAGCTCGACGGGGAAGCCCCCCTGGCCCTTGATGGGCTTGTCGCTCTGGGAGCTTCCACTGGAGATTGAGCTCACGGCTCAGGGCTACGCTCCGCGCACGCTCAAGCTTCCCAGCGGGCCCGAAGAACTCGCCATGATCGTGACCATGGTGCAAGGCAGCTAGCTAGGGGCGCGTAGCATGTCGCGCGCAGAACACGCCTGTCCGAGAGTTCAGCTCGTCGCCTCTCTTTGTGCAACCGTTTGTCCGCCGGCGCGGTATGGAGAGATGTGAACCCCCGTCTGACCCGATTCCATGAGACGCACGCTTTGGAGCCACTGCTGCTG
>JBLIMM010000286.1:0-6301 GCA_047638635.1 Pseudohongiellaceae bacterium
GATAAGACTTCGCCAAGGTTTTCTGGAGTTCGCTGCCGTACAAGTCGGCGCCATCGGTAGCCACGGTAATCAGCGCGCGGTCCGCACCCAGACCCCAATGACGGGCCAGCTGAATCGAAGACAGAATGTTGCACAGACTGGACAGGCCGCAGTGGGTCAAAGCCTCGAGCAGCTCTGGGGACAAGCCACGTTCTCGCTCGAGCCAGCTGCGACCCGCAGCGGTGTTGAACAGCGCGTTGAGCGAGTCGCAGCTGCGATCAGAAACCGCCGCCACCACGTCGGTGTTCATCACGTTGTGGATCAACGGAATGTGCTTATCGCCGATGCCCTGAATGTTGTGCTCGCCAAAACCGTTGCACAGCATGGTTGGACACTCTTGAGCTTCGGCGGCGACGATGCGCGTGCCGAAGCGATCTTTGAGGTGGTCACCCGCCGCGATGGTTCCCGCAGAGCCCGTGGCAGACGTAAACGCCGCAAGCTGCATCTCAGGATGACCAGCGGACACGTGCTCGTAGACCTTCGCCAAAGCCTGGCCCGTGACCTGCCAATGCACCAAATGGTTTCCGAACTCGCAGAACTGGTTGAGCAAGAAGTTGCTCGGATCTGCTTCCAGTTCAGCGCAACGATCGTAGATCTCTTTGACGTTGCTCTCGGTACCCGGCGTCTTGATCACGTCCGAGCTGTCGATGGTCCAGTCGGCGAGCCAAGAGAAACGCTCTGAGCTCATCCCTTCGGGGAGCACGGCCACGCCCCGACAACCCAAGATGCGTGAGATCGCCACGCCGCCCCGGCAGTAGTTGCCCGTGCTTGGCCACACAGCGCGGTGTTTCGCCGGGTCAAAGCGCCCGGTCACCAGTCGCGGCACGAGACAACCGTAGGCAGCCAAGACCTTGTGCGCTGAAATCATCGGAAACCGATCGCCGAAGACCACGATAATCGGCGCCTCTACGCCGGTGAGTTCCGACGGCAACACCACATGGTCGGGGACGTCCACACGGCTACGCCGATCGGAACCATTGTGCCAGTGCACCCGAAACAGGTTCGCCGGGTCCGCCGCGTCAGGATCCACCGACGCCAAGCGCGTGGTCACGTCCTCAGGGATCGTTGTCGGGTCCGCAAGCTGAGACAGGGTGGGCAAGACCACCCCCGACTTGGCGAAACTCGCAATCGTTGTCTCCAGAACGCCCTTGTTCACAACGCCCCGTTCGAGTCCCAAGTTTCTCATCTGTTGATCCTCGTTGGTCAGTTGCTTCAAGACGTGCTGCGGCCGTCAACGCCCTCTGCGCTGCTCGCTACCGGTCAAACCAGACAGATCCTAGCAGGCCGTGCCTGCCATGCGTTTCCAAAGGGCCAAAGCCGATCGTTCTGCATCGGCGCGAATGGCGTCTAGGTCTCCTGTGGCAAGCTGGCCGTCCACCACCACAAGCCGCTCGCCGATGGTCAGCGAGCCCTCAGAGCGAGTGACTTGGGGCGCACCCGCAGAGCCAAAGCGTTCGCTGAGCAAAGCCGCTCCTTGGTCAAGTCGCCCAGAAAAAGCAGCCCCATCGCCCTCGCCAGACTCGGCCCCAAGGCGCTGCCCCGCCGCCACTTCATCGAGGAGATTCGACTCCCAACCGTCCGTACCCAAGGCCACCCGGTCGCCGTGCGTCAAAGCCCCTGCCCAACCCACGCCGTTGCCTTCATTGCTCCGGGGGTTGTGCACCAGCCAAAAACCACGATCGTTGCAAACAGCCACTTCTTCCGGGGACATATGCACGCCGTGAGCCAAGATCGAGCCCGCTGGCAAAGCGTCGCAGGCCAACAGGCGGTGCAGGGGGCTGCGGTAACCACGAGCCACGGCATCCTCCACGTCGGCTCGATCTTCAGCCACATGCACATGCACCACCGTGGCAAGTTCGCGGGCCAAAGCTCCCGCGGCACGTAGGGTCTCGTCGCTCGCAGTGAACGATGCGTGCAAACCCACCACGCCACGAACTAAGGGACGGCGATTGCTCTCGATAAACCGGCGGCACTCGGCCAGCCCCCGACGCCCTTCTTCGGGACCGCCGTTCCGCTCAGTGGCTCCGAAGCAGAGCACAGCAGGCATACCCAGCTCTTGGCACGGGTCTGCGAGCAAATCGAGCGAACCCTCGAGGCACTCGGGAGACTCGTGGTGATCGATCAATCCGGTGGTGCCCAAAAGCAGCGCGTTGGCCACGTAATACCGGGCGCTAGCAGCAATGGACTCAGCATCCAACGCGCGATCGAGGCGCCACCACACTTGCTTGAGAATGGCGAGAAAATCAGCGGGCGCTGGCTCGGCGGGCGGCATGCCTAGTGGCACCAAGCCACTGTAAAGGTGCGTGTGCCCGTTCACCGCCGGCACGGGGAGCTCAGCCCACGGGTCGCCGCTCATCGTTGACGCCGGTGTCCCACGCTCAAGGCTTTTGCCGCTGGTGAATCTCGCATAGGCAGACTCGTGCGGCGAATGCCATCGAAGGCTTCGAGAGCAGCAGCCACAGCAGACGCCGTGGGCACCAAGCCGATTTCGCCGACACCCTTCGCACCGAAGGGGCCTTCTGGCTCTGGGTCTTCGATCAGCAACACCTCCACCGCAGGCATGTCACGGGCCCGCAGCACGCCGAGTTCTCGGAGGTCGTAAGTCACCGGCCAGCCACCCTCGCAGGCCAACTCTTCACTCAAGGCGTAGCCCAGGCCCATGTGAACGGCGCCCTCGATCTGCCCTTCGCACTGATCGGGGTTCACGGCCCGACCCACATCGTGGGCAGCAATGACCTTCTCCAACTTGCCATCCGCATCGAGAAGACAGACTTGCGTGGCAAAGCCGAACGATGTGTGGGTCTTGACCACCTTCACGTCGTCGTTGGGAGAGGTGGTGTCGTCGATCACAATGTCTGCAGCGAAGACCTGGCCGGCAAGATCACTCAAAGTATGGCCGCCGTCGAGGGCGCTGCGCAGCTTCTCCGAAGCGGAGACCACCGCGCGCCCGGCAAACAACGTGGCCCGGCTCCCCGTGGTCTGGCCGCAGCCCAAGGCAAACGTCGAATCGACCTTGGGATGGAAGACGGCCGCAGGCAAACCGGTGACCTCGGTAGCAAACTGCACCAACACAGTGAGCAGGCCTTGGCCCATTTCGGTGTAGCCGTTGTAGATCGACACCGTGCCGTCCGACTCGACCACGAGCCGCGCCTTGCCCCACTCTTCGACTCCATTGCCAATGCCAGAGTTCTTGATGCCGCAGGCGATGCCCACCGCTTGCCCTGCCGCGAGCGCGCTCTTGTAGCTGTCCTTCACGGCGAGCAGAGTTTCGGACAAGCCCACTGATTTTTCGAGCACTTGGCCGCTGCTAAACGTGTCCCCCACCCGCAGGGCATTCAGCCAGCGGAAATCCCAACCGTCCAGCCCGACCTTTGCGGCCAAGCCGTCGAGGCAGGCTTCGATGGCAAAGTTGGTTTGGTTCACGCCAAAGCCGCGCATGGCCCCGCAGGGAGGATTGTTCGTACGTACGGTGAGCGCCTCGACGTCCACAGCCGGCACGTTGTACGGGCCGCATGCGTGCCCCGCCGCTCGCTCCAAGACCTTGCTGCCCACGGACGCGTAGGCACCCGTGTCACCCTTGATGCGCGCACGTACCGCGGTGAGGCGTCCGTCAGCGTCACAGCCCACGGTGTATTCCATTTCCATGGGATGCCGCTTGGGATGCAAGCGAATGGACTCTTCGCGCGAGAGAGTCACCAGACAGGGCCGCCCGGTCATCTGGCTCAACAAGGAGGCTTGGGCCTGCACCGACATATCTTCTTTGCCGCCGAAAGCACCGCCCGCAGGGACGAGCTCCACGTCCATAGCCTCTTCGTCGATGCCCAAGAAAGAGGCGACCTGACGACGATCGTCGAACACTCCCTGTCCCGCGCAGTGCAGTTTGAGGCGGCCGTCTTCGGCCACTGTGCAGAGAGCGCTTTCCGGTTCGAGAAAGAGATGCTCGATGCGCTGAGTGCTGTACGCGCCGGTCACCACGTGGGCGCTGGCAGCGAGAGCCGCATCCACATCGAGGCGCTTGACGATTGTGCGCGACAACAAATTCGGAGAGCGGGGGTTCACTTGCGGCGCATCGTCCGCGAGGGCGTCATCGATGGTGGTCAACGGCGTGAGCACCTCGTAGCTCACTTCGATGAGCGCCGCGGCGGCCCGTGCTGCGGCCATGTTTTCTGCGGCCACCGCAGCCATCACATCGCCCACGCAACGCACCTCTTCGCCCACAGCAACAAAGCCCGGCCAGTCGTTGTAGAGCAAGCCGTACCAGCGCTCACCGGGAACGTCTTCAGCAGTCGCCACGGCGATCACACCGGGGTAAGCCAACGCTGCGGACGTGTCGACCGACAACACCCGCGCCCGGGGGTGATCGGACAAACGCACAGCGCCGAAGAGCAAGCCCTCGGGACGACGATCAGCGACGAACGTGTGATCGCCTAAGGTCAAAGCAGCCCCAGAATACTTGGGCAACCGCGCGCCTACTCCCTCGGCGCTGCCACCACCACCAGCGCAAGTGGCCGGAGCCTCACCGAGCTTCACATCGCCACGGCGCAGCTGAGCCAAGCGCTCGTAGGCGTCGATGATCTTCGTGTATCCCGTACAGCGACAGAGGTGGACGTCGAGGGCTTTAGCGATGGTCTCGCGGCTCGGATCCGGATCTTTGTCGAGCAACGACTTGGCCCGCAGAGCAATCCCGGGGATGCAGAAACCACACTGCAAGCCCGCCGTGTCCACGAAGGCCTGGGCAATCTGCGCGCGCTCAACATCATCGAGGCCTTCGAGAGTGACGATCTCTTTGCCTGCCGCACGGCTCGCGGGGACAGCACAACTCACAACCGGCCGACCGTTGACCAACGCTAAGCAGCATCCGCAGCGCCCCTGTGGCTGGCAGCCGTCCTTCACAGAGGTCACCTGGCAACGATCGCGCAGGGAATCGAGCAAAGACTCCTTCTCGCCAGGCTCGATGGACACGGCCCGGCCGTTCAAGGTGAAATCGATGTTCGTCATTTCAAGCTATCCGAGAAGAAGCAGGCTGTCATGGGCAGCCAGCGTCGCGCACCATACGGCGCACGCAACGGGCCAGCACGAAGCGGCGGTAGGCTGCGGTGGAACGGACATCGTCCATGGGCTGCACTTCGGTCGCAGCCGCTGCGCCAGCCGCTTGCGCGAGGTCGAGATCAAGGGGCGCGCCTTCGCAGACCGCTTCGGTTTGCCACAGGCGAACGGGCGTGGCGGCCACGGACCCAGCGGCGAAACGCACGTCCCGTAGGGTGTTTCCGTCGCGACGGGCTGCGAAGGCCAGCGAGACTTTGCTGATGGCCTGAGCCTGGCGGGTGCCGATTTTTCTAAAGCTCTGCAAGCTGTCACCAGCCGGCATGGGCAGGCGCACTCGCACGATCAACTCGCCTTGAGCCATAGCCGTGCGCCGATAACCCACGTGCATGGCGTCGTAGGACACCGTGCGCTCGCCAGCAGGCCCTGCAAGCACCAGCTCGGCGTCTAGAGCTAGCAACACCGGCAGAGAATCACCCGCTGGAGAAGCGTTAGCAATGTTGCCGCCGATCGTCGCCCGAGCCTGAATCTGCAAAGCCCCAACGGTCGCCGCAACATCTGCCAGGGCTGGCAAGTGCTGTCGCACCGCAGGGTCATGTCGCAACCTGGCAAAGGTCTCCCCCGCGCCGATATCCACGTAGCCATTTCTCGCTGAAACACCCAACAACTCGGGCACCCGGGACAAATCGACGAGCCTGTGAGCCCGGGGTATGTGGGGAGATCCGGGCACCATCACATCGGTGCAGCCCGCCACGGCGAGGGTGTTCAGCTCGCCCATTGCCGACAGAGCGGCGGCCAGAGAATCGGGGCAATAGACAGCGGTCATGACGCCGAACTCGCCTGAGCATCTGCAGCGGTAGCCCGTTCAGTTGCCGCCACCATGGCCCGTAGAATCGCTTCGTATCCTGTGCAACGGCAAAGATTGCCTGAGAGAGCCTCGCGCAAGTCCTCCCGGCTGGGAGCCGCTTTGCGGGCCAGCAACGCCCGGGCCGACACGAGAATGCCGGGCGTACAAGCGCCGCACTGCACCCCGCCCTCAGCGATCATGGCTTGCTGAAAATCGTCTGGCTGACCATCGCATTCCAGCCCTTCTACAGTGAGCAGAGACTGGTTCCGCACCTGCACTGCCGGCACCAGACACGAGCAAACTGGCTCGCCATCGATGAGCACGGTGCAACTGCCGCACTCCCCTTCGCCGCAGCCTTCTTTCGTGCCGGTG
>JBLIMM010000287.1:0-6293 GCA_047638635.1 Pseudohongiellaceae bacterium
TTCGCTGCCCCAGTTTCGGTTGAGCTACATGCTGATTTTCGATCGGGTGCGCTGAACCTCAAACGTGTGGCTTTTCGGCCGTGTAGCAATTGTAGCCAGGGGACTGTTCGGTCCGTATTGCCATGGAGCTTAGCCACTCGGGGGGATGCGGTTGTCCGTGATCGCTTGGCAGACGAGACTCGTTCGGTCTCTTATGCTGAGGGGCAGGTCCGCTTCCCGGTCGAAACTCTGCGAAGTTTGAGCTTATGTCTAGCGTTTCCTTAGCGCCCTCTCCCGGGTTCCAAGAAGATTTAGCCGCCACCGTCCTGCTTTTGCGGGGCGCGTTGACCGACTTGCTGGCGAGTGTTTCCGCCGATCCCACCACGCCTCAAGTGATGTCGCGCCAACTCGGCCTCGACAAGACCCTGGCTTGGAAAGTCGCACGATTGGTGACCGGGGCCGATCCGGTGGAGTCACTGGAGCACCTTCCGGGAGCGAGTGGTTTACGTATCTTGTTGAAGGCGGCCACTGCGGCGGGGGCACCAGCTGAAACTGTCGCAAGGGTGCGTTTGGCTCGGGCAGCATTCGATCGCTTGGTCGAGGTGCATAGCGGCGACCGGGCGACTCTTGACGCCATGCTGGCCGGGCTCGAGTCTGCGGGGCAGCAGCAGCGCAAACGAGCTGAGGCCGCACGGCGACAGTCCTTCTTGGGCAACAGCGCCACATGGGGAGTGCAGGCTCGGGTGCGGGTGGGGCTGCACGTCATGGCACCAAACGACGCCGATCCCAGCCGGGTCGATCTCCTCAATGTGGGGGCGCTGCACGACCTGCGGCGACTGCGGACAGATATCCGCTGGCCCCTGGTGATCCAAAAATCGTTCGGCATGGGTTTGCAGCCGGGGTCCAGCGACGACGCCATGGGGCGGGTCGGCGAAGAAGGCGCACCGCTGCTGACAGAGTTTTGTTCTACGCCTTTGCCCACACTGCAGCCCGTGGCCGTGCCCAACGGTACAGCCTGGGAGTTGTGCCCCGGCCCTGTGGGTTTGACCGCCAGCATGACAGCAACATTTGGCTTCTTGAGTCGAGCTGTTGCGCCGGTGGCCGCCGCGAAATCGGGGGAGTATGGGGAGCACTTCACCATGCTGAATATCCCCGCCGAGCACTTGCTGGTCGACTTGCTGGTGCACCGCTCGCTGCCGTTTGCCATGCCGCCTGAGGCGCTGCTGGTGAGCCACATGCAGTCGGATGCACCGTTGGCTGCGGCGGACCGTCGTCGTTACGAGATCCCCCTGCATGAGTCGGTGGCGCCCATTGGCTCGGTGGTTTCCACGCCGCTGCTGCCGCGATATCCCGAGCTGGTTGCCATGGCCGTCGACCGTATAGGCCTGCAGCTCAGCGACTTTCAGGGATTCCGCTTGGTCATGCGCTATCCGCCGATCCCAGCGGTGGCCGTCTTGCGTCACCGCTTGCCCACGTCGGGCGAGTGACCTCTGTAGGCGAGCAGCTGGTCAGCCGGGTGCGCGCGATCTTCACGACCACCGTGCTCGACGGTGTGTTTCTCGTGTGTGATCTGGGCGATCAGCTGACCCAGCCCACCGCACAGCCCCGCCTGCGCCCAGAAGGGCACGCCGGCCACGGCTCCCAGACCGAGATCGACCCAGACCAGGGGCAGATGGAACAGATGCACGCGACCTGGTAGGGGTAGCGCCTCTTCGACGTAGGACGACCCTACAGCGATCTCGGGCAGGCCGTCCCCGTCGAAGTCACCCAGGTGGGATGGAGGTTCAGACAACGCTCCGCAGCAGAGCGTGCCGCCGTCAGCTCGCCCGCCGCCTCTTCGACCATGGCCAGGCTGCGCCAGCTGCGATAGCGGGAGGGATCTCGCTGCAGGGCTTGGGCCAACTCCTTTCGAGCGTCGCCAATGCGCCCTGTGTCGACAGACACCGCGACCAGTTTCTCGAGCACGGCAGAGTCATTCGGCTCCGCTGTGTGCATGCGCTCAAGAGGCTCGACGGCTCGACCGGCTTCGCCCCGGCGTCCCCCGTCGACCGGCTTGCCCCAGGAGCGCTTGGTAACCAGCGGTGTGACGAGCCACTGCACTCTCCCAGGGGGCGAAGAACGGCGCGGGCTGACCATCCCACGAGGCCAGCTCGATGTGGGCCGCGTCGAGGCGCCCTTGCAGACGGTAGGCGGAGCCCTGCAGAAAGCGCAGCTCACCCATCTGGGGATGACGATCCCGCAGAGGCTCCAACAGGGTGACCGCTGTCTCGGCGTCACTTATGGCCACCCCGACCCGGGCCAGCCCCAAGGTCCCCCTGAGCCCCGTAGGGTCCAGCTCGCGGCAACAAGCATAGGCCGTCCGTGCGGCCTTCAGGTCGCCGGCCTCCAGCAACCATGAGCTCAGCCGTCCATGTCCCGGCGCGTGATCCGGCGCGTGATCACGCGCCCAGGCCAGCACGGCGCTCATGGTCTGGATGGCCCGCTCGGTCTGCCCCGTCTGTTCGAGCACCCGGGCCAGGTGATAGGCCGGCCGGTGGTCGTCTGGCGCCAGCGCGACCGCGCGCTCGTAGGCCGTCACGGCCAGCTGCCCCATGGCGTTGGCGTCGTAGAGCAGACCCAGTTCGAGCCAGGCGTCCAACGAGTCGGGGGACCGACGCACATCGTCCGCGGCGCCGTCGATCAGCGCCAATAAATCAGGAGCGATCAGGGTGCGATCGTCGAGGGTTGGCGGCTCAGCAAGGGAGCCCTCACCCCGACCGCTCTGCAGCTGACGACCAACAGCGACCGTCGCCTCGCCCCCGCCAACACCCTTCGCTGCCTCACCGCTGCGCTGGGGATCACCTTCGCTGCACGCCGAGAGCAGCAGGGCAGCGAGCCACAGGGCAGCGGGCAGGCTGAGCGTGTGCGTCAGTCTCGGCAGCAGCGGCGGCATGAAGCGATCGTGTCGTCCCTGCGGCGAAGCTGCGAGGAGCAGGTGCCTCGGCCTGCGACGTCGCTCAACGAGACGCCTTCAGCTGCTCCACTTCCTCCATGAGTGCGTCCAGATCCTTTTCGAGCGCCGTGAGGCGGCCGGCGTTGTCGAGCGCCGCGTCCGGCCCCGGCACATCGAGAATCGCCAGCAAGTCGCGGATCTGGCGCAGCTGGTCCAGGGATGTCGCGGTCACTAACACGGCGTTGCTATTGGCCGCGTTGCGAATCGACTCGTAGGTGGTGTTGACCATGGGCTGGAGGCTGGCCATGGTCGCCCGGGAGTCGAGGTGCTCCAGCATGAAAGCTGTGGTGTAGAGCGCCGAACGCCATGCAGGTTGCTCGTCGAGCCGGGCTACATCGATTATCTGCGACGAGAGACTGGACCGATTATGCCGTGTGTCTCCCATCCCCAGCCTGATGACGACGATGTAGTCGCTGCCAGGCGCGCCCGCGTCGTAGGCCAGAAAGTCGTAGGCCCTCAGAATACCGTCAAAGAAGTCACGGAAGTCGGCTTGTGGGCAGGAGGGCGAGCCCGCGAAGTGCACCATCCTGTCCCCCGTTTCCAGGGGGCTGTAGTTGATCGGTCGACCCAGGACCCCTTGAGCCGCCTCCAGAAAGTCCGTGAACTTGAAGCCGCGGTCACCGGAGGCGGCCAGCAGCACCTGGCCATCGCGCACCTCGATCAGCGACTCGTCGGCAACAGCCGCGGTCGTCACCGCGCCGGTCTCGTTGCCAGGAGGATCGACGACCTCGGTGCCGAGGCCAAACGTCGGCAAAAGCATCAGGAAAGCTACAGCTGTGGTTTGCAGATAGGTCACGATCGTGCTCCTCAAGGGTCTCTAGGGGGGCGACGGATCCCGCCCGCTGGGGCCTTCGACGGCGATGATCGAAACCGTCTTCCCTGGCCCGACCCAGCTCGCTCGAGCGAGCGAGCCTCAGCCCTTCACGAGCTCTGGTAGCAGGGCGGATAGGCATTTCAAAGCGCCCAAAGCAGCCCGCGCTGGCACTCCGCGCCACCGAACAGACCGCTCTGCGGGGCTCCCTGGCGGCTGACGCGGCCGACATACCCGGCCACACCGCGCCGACGGGACGACGACGGCCCCGGTGTGGCGCTCGGCGATCGTGCGCTGAGGAAGCCGCTTGCTGACTTGGCGACAGCGGCCCCCCGCTCGGAGATCCGAGCGGGGGGCCGCTGTGGGTGACATCGGGAGAGCCCGGGTCACCCGATCTGCGTCGTGAAACGCAGACTATGTGGTGCGACTCAGCCGTTGAGAGCCTCGTGCACCTTGCCGACCATGGCAGCAGAGGGTTTCAGCGTTTGATCGCCGTCTTCCTTCCACTTGCTGGGGCAGCCTTCATCCGTCTTCTTGGCCAAGTAGAGGTTGGCCTTGAGCAAGCGCAGCAACTCATCGATGTTGCGGCCCATGTTCAGGAAGTTGACCATGGTGTTCATCAACTTGCCGTCTGGGGCGACCAGGTAGGTGCCCCGAAGAGCCAAGCCTGCGCCGTCGAGGTAGCAACCAAACATCTTGGCCACTGCGCCGGTGGTGTCGGCACCCATCTGGTACTTCACGTTCGCGAGCTCTTTTTCTTCGCGTTGCCAGGCGAGGTGCGTGAACTGCGTGTCGGTACTCACCGTCACGATGTCGCAACCCAACCGTTCAAATCTTTCGTGCTGCTCTGACAGAGCAGCGAATTCAGTAGCTCATACGAAGGTGAAGTCGGCGGGGTAGAAGAACAACAAGCTCCACCTGCCGGCTTTGCCGTTCTCAGCCAAGTTGAAGGACCCGAAGTCGTTTGTCTTCGGGTCGAAAGTCGTGAGCGAAAAGTCGGGGACCTGTTGGCCCACCTGGATGCACTCGGTCATGTCAGGTATCCACAAGTGATGAAGAGAAAGTCAGTGGTTGGCAGCTGACGAGCACACGAGGGAGTTGTGTGACCGCTGAAACGCTGCCCTGTGTTCGGCACGGTGCGACCTGAGGTCGAGGTACCGATCAGCGAGACATTATGGTGCTGGAAGCGCCTATGGGAACAGCCTTTGGTCAGCGCTCTTTCGGGGCGCAGCTCGAAGGCTCGTTTGGGACCTCCAAGGCAGTGCTCCAAGACCCGCGATTCGGCGAAAGCTTGAACAAGTAACCGGAAGGTCGACTGATCTTGCCTCTACGTGACCAGCGCGTCAGTTCGGCTGCGACTTTGAGATCGAGGATGTCCCCTAAGTGCTCTGCCACTAGGGGATTGGCGCGGCCGTTGGGTGACCTGCCTTGGGCTTTGGCTTGCCGTTGGGACGCTGTCTGCCTTGGCCACGGCGGAAGCAAGTCGTCGAAGGGAATGTCTTCCTCGGCGCGCAGCTCAGCGAGCCCCTCGATATCCTCGCCGGAGAGAGACTCTCTGGACAGGCCCTCCGGGTAGGGAAACATGGCCGCGAGAACGGCGAGATTTCTCCGTTCTCTGATCCCCGCCAGGTCCTTCAGCGGTCCACCTTGGGTGGGATCTCTGGGCGCATCCAGGTCTCGAAGCGTGTCCCCTGGAAGCATCAGCAGGTCCAGCATGAGCTGGACGAGGCGCTGAACGTCACCCCGACAGTGTTGATGAGCTGATCTCCCGTGGCTCCGTCGACTTCTTCAGCTTGGGTGGTTCTGGCGTCGCCGAAGCTCATGCCGAAACTGCTCTGGCTCTCGACCCCACGAAGACTGCAGCTCGGGGTAACCTGAACAAAATCGGGGCGAGTCGGCGCCCGTCACGAACGCAACGGGAGGTCTTGTAGTGGGTGTACGTCTCGGCTTGATGTTGTTCGCTGTGATCTGGGGCCCATGGGTGGTTTGCGCTCAGACGTCCAGCCAAGTGCTTGTAGACCTGGGCGTGGCCCCGCTGCCAACCCAGGGCACGGTGCCATCCACGTGGAACGACATTGACTCGGCGACAATGGCCGGTCCTCTGTCCCTCTTAGATCGCAGCGGCCAGCCCAGCGGACTCACCTGGGCCATCGCTGGGGCGGGCTTTGAGGGAGGCAACTCCGCTGGGACTGCAGCGCCCACTCCGGGCTCGCCGCTTGGGTTGTTTCCGGCCACGGTGACTCAGGATGTGCTCTATGGCAGCGGCGGCTCCACGGTGGTGATCAGCTTGTCGGGCTTTTCGCCGAACTCGCTGGTCGATCTGACCTTTGGTGCGTCCCGCATGAATGTGGCCGATATGCGTACCACTGACTACTTGGTGCAAGGCTTCAACGGGGGAGTGGCCACTCTCGACCCGTCGAACAACACCACCGAAACGGTGACAGTGCCGACCATTCTGGCGGACGCCACAGGGACGATCACGGTGTCGGTGAGAGCTGCGCCGGGCAATAC
>JBLIMM010000288.1:0-6214 GCA_047638635.1 Pseudohongiellaceae bacterium
GTACTGTCTTGGTTGGGCTGTGTCCTGTCCCACCTGGCTGGTACAGGACACAGCGGCTCACCGACTCACTCAGGCGTAGTACTTGCCGAAGCGGTTCGCCAGGAAATCAGCGAAGACGATCTCTTCTTGGCGGACGAAGCCCTTGGCGGGGAGCTTGCCAGAGACATGCAGGTCGAGGGCGGCGCAGAGCCCAGCAGCCGTGGTGATCTGAATGGCGCCCCAACGCCGACCGGCCAGCTCCGCGCTGTAGACCTTCTTCACGTAGCTCTCTTGGCAGAAGCGGCCTTCGTTTATGCCCGCAGCGGTGACCACGATGAGCACCACGTCTTCGGTGGTGTAGGGCAGAGCCTTCTCGAAGATGCTGACCATCAAGTCTGGGTCGTCGCCCAGCTTCAGGTCGTCCATCAAGATCTTCAGGATCTCTCGGTGCCCTGGGTAGCGGATCGACTTGTAATCGAGGCGCTGGACCCTGCCAGCCAGGGTCTCGGCCAGACTGCCCAAGCCACCGGAGGTGTTGAAGGCCTCGTACTCAAGCCCATCGAGGGTGATCGTCTCGAGATCTTCGAGGGGCGGCGTGGTGACCAGCTTGCCGCCGATGACAGCCTCGCAAGGGTGCCGGTACTCGTTAATCAGCCCTTCTGTGGACCAAGTGACGTTGTAGTTGAGCCGGTTGTGGGGGTGCAGGGGCAAGGCACCCACGCGCATCTTCAGCGAATCGAGCGTCTCGAAGCGGTTGGCCAGGTCGTTGCCCGCAATCGAGATGAAGCCCGGGGCCAAGCCACACTGAGGGATAAAGGCCAGCTCGCTGCCCTGAGACAGCTCGTGGACGACCTTCGTGGTGGCCACGTCCTCGGTGAGATCGAGGTAGTTGGTCTCGGTGGCCACAGCGGCCAATGCGATGACCACGTTGCAGTGGAAGGGTGCGCAGCTCATGACGTAGTCCGCGTCTTTGAGCAGGGTTTCGATTTGCGCCTGATCATCGAGCTCTGCCACCGCGAAGCTGGCATTGGGCAGGGGCGTGCCGTCGGAGCCGCTGGCTGCGCGGCGAGCATTCGCCTCGGAGCGGTCGACCGCGGTGACGTGATAATCGCCGCAATCAGCAAGGAACCAAGTGACGAGCTGGCCGACTTTGCCGGCGCCGAGAACGACGATCTGTTTCTGGGAGGACATCGTGAGAAGACCGGAGGAACGAGGTGGGTAGAGGGGCGTTGGGGGCAATCTTGAACCCGCAACCGAACTGGCCATATTATCAATTGTCCCCCTGGCCCGCTCGCCAGCTTCAGCCGGACACCTCGCCCACCGAGAAGAGGAACACAGCTTGGCTCATCTTGGGCCCCTCTTCCCCGCGAAGAAGATCGATTGCCCCCCATGTTCGACACTGGCGACTCCATGACCGACAGCCTTGATATCAAGCAGCTCTCCGTGTTTCTTCCCAATCGAGTGGGTGCCCTGCTGGGGGTGAACCGGGCTCTAGAAACCTTAGGACTGACCATTCGGGCCATCTCGATCCTGGAGGCCGCAGATCACTCGGTGGTGCGGCTGATCGTCGATCGCCCCAGTTTGGCCTCTGAGTTGCTCAAAGATCAGGGCTACTCGGTGCTCGAGACTGAGCTGCTGGCGGTGGCCTTGCCTGAGCAAGACGGCGTCCGCCGGGTGCTCTCAGCCTTGCTCATGGCCGAACTCAACGTCCATTACGTCTACTCGCTGCTAGCCCGAGGGACTGGCGAGCCCATTTTGGCGCTGCACGTCGAAGACCCCGCTGCAGCCATTCGGGTGTTGCTCGAACACAAGATGGTGCTGATCGGGCAAGACCACCTGGAGTAGGGCGGCTAGCCGGGCTTGCGGGCCCGCAGGATCCAGCTGTCGAAGCAGTTCTCTAGGTGTGATCCGAGCCCGTAATCGAGGGCTGTGGCCAGCTTGTTCAAGCCGAGAGTCACGCTTGTGCCCAAGCCACCGAAGCGCTGAGCCGACACTGCCATGAGTTCGGGGATGGGGAACGTCAGCTGGTAATAGCGCCCGCTATCAATGGTGTAGCCGCGGTTCTTCAGGTGCTGCTCGACCACGCTACGGCGCAGGCCGTTCAGCTCGCGAGCAGGCAGGATGGGCCGCTTGCGACGGCGGCCAAAGCCGAACGACCGCGGGTTCAGGTCGCCGATGACCAGCAGGCCCCCGGGTTCGACCAGTTGATCGAGGGTGCCCAGATACACGTCTGCGTCGGGGGCGAAGCTGATCACCCCGGAGTTGAGCACCAGCTCAAAGGGACGCTCGAAGGGCAGCTCTTCTACGAAGCCCACGCGGGCATCGAGTTCGACGCCGCACTCCACGGCGTTCTTGGAGGCGATCTCGACCATGGCGGGGCTAGGGTCGAAGGCTGAAGTTTGGGCGCCAGCGAGGGCTGCTTCGATGCCGACCCAACCGGCGCCGCAGCCCGCATCGAGGGTGCGCAGGCCTTTGACGGGCCCGGCTACGTCGGCCAACAGTCGGCGCATCCAGCGGTAGTGGGCGTAGGACGGGGTTCCTGGCTGGCCGTTCCAGCCCTCGGCGTTGAGGTCGAACTTGGCCCGGGTGCTGTCTCGTCCCAAGGCCCGTTCGCGGTCGCGTACGTAGAGGTAGGCCGCGGCTCCCCCGGACAAGTTGCCGGGGATGGGCGTGGCGCCGGAGACCGCCTGGCGGGCGATCTGCCCTTGGTCGCTGACGCGATACACAGCGGAGACGTGCCAATCGGGCCACAATCCATCGCGAACCGCCGCGAGCTGAAGGTCGCTGGCTGTCCCGGGAAAGCGCAGCAGCAGCTGGCCGTCCGGGGCAGCTTGTGCCACAGCTGCGACGGTGGGCCCGCTGACATCGGGCCGCTCCAGCACCGGGATGTGCTCCAGCTCAAGGTCGCCCATGATGGGGCCGAGATCGGCGGCAGTGATGGACACGGAGACTCCGGCGGGCAGGCTGTGGGGACAGGCTGTGAGAGCCGGCGGATGGTGCCAGCGATGAGCCAAGGTCCCATGATTCGGGTGGATTCGTGGGAGTGTACCTCCCTGGGGCGGCCGGAGGGCCGATCTGCCCACGAGGCCCATTGTGAGGGGCGCCGCCGAGGAGAGTTGTCCCTCTAGCGGGTGTAGCCGAGGGCCTCTAGTTGGGCCCGATCTTCGGGGGACAAATCGTCCCAACCCACCTGGGTGACGCCGGGGCCGAAAGTTCTCAGCAGCTCTGCCGCGAGAGCCCCGCGCAGCTTCTCAACCAAGGCCGCCTTGGAGGGAGCGAGGTTGAGCAACTCGCCCGGGTCGTTGCGCAGATCGTAGAGCTCTTCGGCGTTGGTCACATCGTTGATGATGTACTTGTAGCCCTCGTAGACCACGGAGCGTTGGTCGTGGCGGGCTTCTGGGCGATGGGTCTCTGAGACCACGAGCGGTCGCCGTTGCTGGGCGTCACCGTCGATCAGGGGCAGCAAGCTTATGCCGCGGGTTTCACTGAAAGGGGGCACGTCCAGGAGTTCGAGGACCGTGGGCACGATATCCACATGGCGCACGGGAGTCTCGATGACGGAGCCGGGGGGGATTCTCCCGGGCGCCACGATGACCAAGGGCACGCGCAGCAGGGAGTCGTAGAGTTGCTCCACGTGTTGCATGTGATCGTGTTCTCCAAGGGCCTCGCCGTGGTCGGAGGTGAAGACGATGACCGAGTTCTCCCACAGGCCTGCCTCATGGAGAGCGTCGGCGGCGTGGGCCAGCTGCTCGTCGACGAAGGCGACCTCTTTGGCGTACCAAAGGGGCCACTGATCTTCGCCGAGATTCATGCGTAGGGTCACCAGGGCATCGACGGTGATGGGCGCGGAGGTGCTGTTGATCAGCCGCAGCATGACTGGCATGCCGGTGATGCTTGGCGAGCCACCGGGGCGAGGGAGCACCCCGCGCTCATCGCCGTTGTCGAAAGCCACGGTGATCTGCTTGTTCTTGATCTGAATCCTGCCGAAGCCCAGTGACTCGCGACTCTCACCTCCAGGGAGGATCATGGGGATGTCGTTGGCTCCGGGCTGGAGCGTCACCGTGATCTTCGTCGGGCGAGAGTTACTGGGCAAACTGGCGAGTCGTTCGCCGTCTTGCCTGAGCTCGACGATGGGGTAGCTCTCGTTCGGCGGGGCGTAGGGTGTGTGCGGGTCAGAGTAGTGCAGAAACAGAAACGTCGGGGCGTCGGTGGAGCGGCGGGGGAGCCACTTGCCCAGGGTCTGGTTGAGTTCGTCGGCAGACTTCCACCAACCTGCGGCGAAGCCGTCTGAATAGAGATCGAAGCCCTGGCTGAAGCCGAAGTTTTTGCGCAAGACGCCGAGGCTGACGAAGCCCGCTGTGGAGTAGCCCGCTGCAGAGAGAGTTTCTGCGAGGGTTTGGTTCGCTGGGTCGAGTGACTGTGAGTTCACCAAGCAACCGTGATCGGATGGCAGGCCCGCGGTGAACATCGACGCGTGGCTCGGGCCGGTCATGGGCGCGTGGGAATAGTTGCGTACGAAGCGCGCACCGGAGGCAGCTAGGCCGTCAAGAAAGGGTGTGGGGACGGAACCACCGTATGAGCCCAAGTAGTCCGGGCGCAGGGTGTCGATGACCACAAAGATCAGGTTGCGCCGCTCACTCGGGGCGCGGGTGGTCGGGCCCTCGTCGATCGCGCTCTGCACCGGGGGATTGTCCCCGCAGCCCGCAGTGAGGAGCAGGGCTGAGCTGAGCAGCAGCTGCCGAATCCCCAGGCCGAGAAACGGTAATCGGGCAGGGAGTCGGGAAGCGCGGGAAACGTGTCGTTGAGCGATAGAAACGAGCATGGCGGCATCCTATCAGCCGCTGCCTCGCACAACGATGCTGGCCCGGGGCCCTCGTTTGGTCTTTCAGAACGACGGCTGTTCGTGGTGCCGCTGAGACGTGCGTGCGGAGAGTGCTGCGCTCAGGCGCGCCGCACTCTCCGCACGGATTGTCAGTCCGTCTCTCTCACCGGGGTTCATCGAAAGTACCGTGCTATGCAGCCATGCAGTTTCAGACGCGGCCGCAGCAGAACCTGGTGAGACATACGGGTTAGCAGCCTGTTAGGGCAAGAACACTGCGTCGCCGCCAACGAGCCCTGTGCCGTCGTTTGCCGAAACCTTCAGCAACGTTCGGGGCAAGTTGAGGGGGACAGGTCCGGTCAAGAGCGTCACTGTCTCACTGTCGATCTGCGTAATGATGAAGAACTGCAGCAGGGACCCGAACGGAACCGTGATGCCGTTGAGAGAGGCAGCGAGATCGTGCTTCACCTGGAAGAGCCCATTGAAGTCAGAGATGACCAAAGTGAGCAACCCTGTGGCGTCGTCGAGGTCGAACTCGACAACAGGTCGACTAGGCGAGAGGTTGAGCGTGTTGTTGACCGCACACACCGAGTCGATGTCGGCGCAGCTAAAGCTGGGGAAGCCGCAGTCCCAGACGGGCTGCCCCTTGGTGTCTGTGTCGATGCCCGCGAGCATGTCGGTGAGCTTCACGTACTGAATGAAATCGAGATCCACGTCCCCATTGATGACGGTAGGGTCGTCGATCAAGTCAGAAAGGTCGAAGGCATCGCCACCCCCGGCCACCACATCCAGGGGGTTGACCGTTGGTGGGTTCGCTGCGAAGGGCATCACTCCAGCGAAACCATCAAACCAAGTGCTGTCTGCGCCGAGCTGGATGGAGCCTTGCAAGTACGGGCCGACGGGACCATCGAAGTCATTAGGGAAGTTCGCCCAATCGACTCCGTTGGTAGAGACCGCTACTGCGGCCAACTCGATGTACGCATCCCAGCCAGTGAGATTGGTGAGGAATGGGTTTTCGTAAACGATGATGTCCGTACCGGCACCGTTCGTGGCAGGGGTGTCGAGGAACAGCACCACTTCTCCTCCGGTGCCAATGGAATACACATCGACGGATCCGTCGGAGTTGCCCAGACCGACAGGTGGGCCGAGCATGTCATCGGGTACGCCAAAGTCTTGGTTAGGCGCGGTGGCGATGGAAACCACCTGGTCTGCGTAGGGAGTTTCTACGAAGACGGCGGCAAGGGAAAGAGCTGCTGCGGCTACCGCGGCACTGAGAGAACGCACAGAAGACCTTGGAAACTTAGAGACCATGAGAGAGGTCCTCGTAAGGTGCGACCCGGGAGTGGATCCGTGTGTGGGGGGACACGGGTGACGGGAGTCAGGATCAACACCCCCGGGTCGCACAATGAAATTAAC
>JBLIMM010000289.1:0-6188 GCA_047638635.1 Pseudohongiellaceae bacterium
GAACAGGGCCGTGGTGTCATCTCGCACGGGCCAGAGGCTGCCCAGGACGGCCCGGGCGCCGGCGCCAAGAAGCGCGCGGGAGAGGCCCATGAGCTCGTCTCCCCCGGTGGTGCGCTTGCGGCCCGTCTCGCAGCCGCTGAGGGTCACCAGGTCGATTTCCAGGGTCATGGCGGAGAGGTCGTGAGCCATTAAGAAGCGCTCACCCAGGCAAATCGCACTGAAACGGGGGCGTTCTCGCTCGAATCGACCATGGCTGGCAATGTGCAACACCTGACCCCGGAGGGTGCTCCCGTGCAGCCTCTGCAGCAGCTCTTCGGGGGCTAGAGTGGCCATGCGTCCGCCGAAACTGCGGCTCAGATCGGCGATTTCTCGGTCGATGGCGGGCAGGGCACCCAAGGAGGCTCCCACGCACCAGCCCAGGGCCTTGCCGCTCTGGGGCGAGGGCTGAGAGCGCAGCCGGGCCATGTGCCAGACGCTGACGCCCTGAGAGACCTCGTGACGGGCCCCCAGAGGCTCGCCGTCCAGGGTAAAGGCGTGAACGGGGAGGTCATGGAGCGAGCCGTAGGGTACGACCACCAGAGGGCGCGGGCCCTTGGGGCCGTTGAGTCGGTGGGCGATGGGCTGCAGCAGCCGTTGCCCCAGCTTGGCGAGGGCCCGGTGCAGGCCCCTGCTGGCGGCTCCGCCCCCGTCCCGTCGGGAGAGCTGAAACAGGAGCTTGTCGCGGAGGGCGACGATTTGCTCTTCCGGCTGCCGCAGGTCGACCGCCTCCACGTCGAACCCCCCGGAGCCATCGTCGTCGATGACCAGCACGCGCACGCCCTTCGGCCCGGACATATAGACCAGCAGCAGCTCGTCTCCTTGGCGGGCGGGGAGCAGCTGCGGCGTGTCGAGCTGTAAGGCCGGGCTGGGTTGGCCGCGGGGAGTGGCCGCAGCAGAGAGCTCGGCGAGCTGTCCCCGGGCCTGGGCAATCTGCTCAGTCCAGCCCGTGGCGAGGTCTCTCTCCGGACGGAGCTCTGTGCCACCGGCGAGGGGGCCGAGTTCGGCGTCGAGCTGTCGGGCCAGCAGCCAGTCCAGGCGCTCCCGGGCAACTGTCCACGCGGGATCACGACGGGTGGGCGTGGATTCGAGCAGGCTGCGTGACCGTCCCCGCTCGAAGGTGAGCAGGGCGTCTTGGGTACGCTGGGCGTCGAGCAGCAGGTAAGTGAGATCAACGAAGGCTGGGTGCTGATCGCGGAAGAAAGCAATGCGCACATCTCCGCTGGGGACCTGAGACCAGGTGGCGTCGATGGCTGCAATGGCTTGCTCAAGAGCCTCAAGGGCTCCCAGCGGATCGCCGTTGGCCGCGAGGGCGTCCGCTTGCAACCGCAGGGCGATGGCTCCGAGAAGGCCGTCAAGAATGCTGCCTTCTGGGCGTTGCTCCATGAGGGCTGTCACTTGGGCCAGAGCCTCGGCGGGACGGTCGGCGCGGAGCAGCGCCCGGCAAAGGGTGAGCCCGGCCAAATCTGCGAGCCAAATCATGCCTCGAGAGAGGAGCGCGGCTCGGCTGCTGGTGAGCTCGGCAATGACCGCTGCGGCTTGCCCGCGTTGCACGGCGAGCTGAGCTTTTTGCAAACCGACAAAGGCAGCGAAGGACACGTTGCCCTGGTCTTCAAAGCGGCGCTCTGCGGAGCTGAGTTGCTCGAGGGCGCCGGCACTGTCGCCGAGTCGAGCCATTGCCATGCCACCGAGCACTTCGGCCCGGGCCTGCTCGTAGCGCATTTCTAGAGTGTCGAAAGCGGCGGCGGCCTGGGCTGCATGACGTCGAGCGTCGCGCAAAGTGCCCAGGCGCAGCTGAATCTCAGCGAGGTCGAGGTCGCAGAGTGGCGGCCCAGACGGCTTGCCGTTCTCAAGATAGGAGGCTCGCGCTCGGGCGAGGCCATCCATGGCGCGTTCGAAGCGCCCCCGGCGGCTTTCTAGGTAGGCCAGGTTGTAGTCACAGTCAGCGACGAGCATGCCCATTCCCGCTGCCTCCATGCCCGCTCGGGCGGACAGCCAAAAGCGCTCGGCGTCGTCGCAGCGATTGGCGTTCATGGCCACCACTGCCAGATTGAAGTCGCAGAAGGCCAAGCCCACAGAGTCTTGCAGCTCGTGGAAGGTGTCCCGAGCCAATGAGTAGAGCCGGTCGGCAGCGGTGTAGTCGTCGATGCGCGTGTAAACGTTGCCCACGTTCAGGCGCAGTTGGGCTAGCAAGCGTTCTTCGTTGTGGGCAGTGAAGATCTCTTCGGCTCGACGAGCGCAGTCGAGGGCCTCGCTCGTGTGACCCACCATTTGGTGGACGTCGACGAGGCTGCGCAGGGCCCGGGCTGCTTCTACGGGCTGGCCGAGTTCTTCGTAGAGCCGGGCCGACTGCTCGAAGTCGCGGCGAGCCTGCTCTTCGTGCCCGTTGAAGTGGGCTGCGGAGGCTCGGCCTCGCAAGGCCAAGGGCAGCAGCTCGGGGAGCGGCTCTGCCGCTTGCACGAGGGCTTCTGCCACGGGCAGGGCTTCAGGGGGAGCGTTGCGACAGAATCCATCGACAGTCTCTTTGAGCGCTTTCACAACAGCGCTTCGAGTCTCCGCTGGCTCCTGCTGAAACGCGCTCCAGTGCTGGCTAGCGCAGTCTCCGAGGAGCTGCTCGCACCAGCGCTGCACGGCTGCGACTGTGTCGTCCACGGGGGACAGGGTCAGTCTCCCGCTACGGTCAGATCGATGTCCGGGAAGACCAGGCGCAGATCGTCAGATTCGATCAACAGGGCGAAGCGTCCCGGGCCGGTGCTGTTGAAACGGAAGGCCCCGTCTTCGTCGAGGCTCACCTCTTGAGCGCCATCTTGGCTGCACAGCACAGCAGCGGCTCCTTCGAAGAGCTCGGCGTCGAGGCCGTCGCTGTCCAGCAGCTGCCCCAGAACAGCACGCCGTTCGACCAGGCCCACATCGAGGGTGAAACCACCCGCGCGGTAGCGTCGCAAGTCTGTGTCGTCTTCACCTCGGAGGCCAGCGGCTAGGGCGGGGCTGGCTAGGGGCTCGATGAGCTCGGCGACGAACTCTTGTAGGCGGCCCACAAGCCGGCCCAGGGTTGAGGGCTGGCCGGGTGCTTCTTGCTCGCTGAGCTGACCAAGAGTCTTGAGGTCGAGGGCCTTGAGTTCGGAGAGAACCCGCTGACGCAAGGCTGAGGGGACTGCGGGGGGCGCTGGCTGGGCCATGGCAGCGATGAGCCGGTCGAGGAGCTGCACCCGCCGACGGCAACTGGGGCAGCCCTCGTGCAGATGCGCGGCGGCCGCGACATCGGCTTGGGCTGAGGTTGGAGCTGAGGTTGGATCGTCGGCGCCGAGGTGGGAGCGCCAGGCGAGGAGCGCCTCGATGGGCGGGCAGCTCATAGGGGCGGGCAGCTCATAGTTTAGACCTCTGATTCTTACGACCACCGGCAGCGCGCCGGCACGGCTTTGTCATATCAGGAGGGGGACAACCCTCCATGGATACACGCGTTCTCAGAACTCCTCATAGAGTGCTGTGACTTTCGAGCCAGAGAGCCAGCTTGCCCAGGCAGCGGATGCGTGTGGGGCCCACACTACCGATCTTCATTTTCATGGCCTTGGCGACCTCTTCGTACCGCGGGGATTCGGGCGCAAAGAACAGTCGCTGCAGAAGATCTTGGCAGCGTGCATCGAGGGTCTTGAGGCCTTGCTGGACAGACTCTCGTTGTTCGAGCTGCTGCAGTTCATCGAGGGGGCTAGCTGCTACGGCCTCGTCGGCTGTGTGTCCCAAAAAGGGCTCGAGGTCGGTTTGTCCACGGCGTTGTTTTGAGAGTCGCCAGGATTCTCGGCGGGCTGTGGTGCTGATCCAGGCCACGAGGGCGCCCGGCTCGCGAATGCGCGGGAGCGATCGGTGCAGGGCGAGCCAAGTGGCTTGGTAGGCGTCTTCTGCATCGGCGCCCCGTAAGCCGGCTCCGTGAGCCACCGAGAAAACCAAGCCGCCAAATTCGTCGAGCAGGCGCTCCCAAGCCTCGTCATGGCCGTCGCGGACATCACTAAGGAGGTCCTGGCACCGTTGGGCGAGCGTGTTCGTGGCTGTGTGTGAAGTCACAGTTTGCGATCTCAGGACGTATGGCCTGCGGCAGATTCAGTCTAGCGACCCGTTGGCCGTTGGCGCACGAGTTTGCGAAGTGAGCATCTTTGCGGGCCGGGTCGCGGCTCCTGTCAGCTGATGACGCGAGCTTCTTTTAAGGACACAGAGAATGGACGGCAAAGAGTGACACCCCTTGTTGGCACAGCGGCTGACCCTCCTGGTCGTTGTGGTCAGCAGTTTGATGTTGCTTGACTTGCTGGGACTCTTTCGCTGACCCATGTCCTCGTGGGCTGAACGCAAACGCTGCAGCTGACTGCTGCAGCCCTCTTGCTGCAGCCCTCTTGCTGAGCCCTACTGCTGAGCCTGACTGCTGAGCCTTCTTGCTGAGCCCTACTGCTGAGCCTTGATGATCGCCTCGACCATGCCCACGGGGTAGCGCTCGATGCGCAGGGCGCCGTGGGCCCCATTCTCGTCGACGTCGGGATTGAAGAAGCGCCAAACAAGCTGGCCTTCACTGGTGATCTCGAAAGCCTCTCCGTTGGCTGAGTTTCCCACCAGGAGGTTGCCCCCGCGCAGGGTCTGCACTGTGCCTCGACCAGACGAGTAGAACGACTCTGGGGGATCGGCTTTGTATTCCCAGGTGATTTGGCCCGTGGCTGGGTTGAGTTGCACGATGCGCGACCAGGGGCGTGTCTCGTCGCCATTATCGAAGAGCAGAATGTTGCCCGAGGGCAGCAGGGAGGCTTCGTGTTGTCGCGCGAGCTGTCCATCGCCGAAGGACCAGAGCAACTCAGCGCGATCCCAGTTGACCAACAAGAGCGTGCTTTGATGGCGGGAGGAGAGCAGCACGTTGCCCCCGGAGAACCAGTCGTTCTTGGCTGCCAGGGGCGAGCTTTCGACCCAGAAGACGGAATTGCAGTGCAGGTAGTCTGCGGTGGCCTCGGGCTCGTAGCCCGGGATCTGCTCTGCCGGGCGCCAGGCGTAGGGCGCCGGGCCAGCCTCGATCATGTCGCTGATCGAGCGAGATTCGAGCACTTCACCTGCGGGAGACACCATGGTCAGCTCGTTGTCCCGGACAGAGCCGCTCGATCCGTAGTCCCGTCGATTGCGGCGGCTCTTGGTGAGCACCAGGATGCGGCCGTCGGGCAAGACATCGAAATCGTGGTGCGCATTGATGCGCGTGCTCCAAGCGAGGCTGCCGTCCCAGTGATAGCGCTTGAGGTAGGGGACGTTGGGGCCGTCGTCAGCGCACACGCCGATCACGAGCAGGTCGCCGTCTTCGAGCAGCTGCGCTCGAGTCCAGCGGTCGCAAGCTCCTTGCCAGCGGTGAACTTCTGTTCCGGCGCCATCGATCAAGACAGCGCTGCTGGACGCGATGCTGGTATAGAGATTGAAGCCCGGGATGGAGCGCTCGGCGTCCATGGTGACAACGCCTGAGCCCAGGGCATTGAGCTGTCCGCTCTGAGAGAAGTCGGCGTAGCCGATGGCCGCCAACTCGTCGAACATCTCGTCGATATTGTCCCGTGAGCTGTTTCCAGAGCTGCCTTCTGCCTTACCTAGCCCTGGGTCGGAGTCGCTGCTGGCCAGCTGGTCTGCGGGGCCGGGGCCGTCTGTGGGAGTGCCCTCTCCGCAGGCGCTGAGGCAAACTGCCAGGGCCAGGAAGGGGGCCAGAGCAGGGGCGGCGAGAGGTCGAGAGCTGTGGCGGCGGGGCATGGGCTGGCGATCCCGGGTGATCGTGCCGCTGGGCCGAGGGTGGCGCCAGAGGGTTCCGCATCATGCCCGAAGGTGCTGCACACAGACAGCTGCCAGCACCTCTAGGGAAGTGCTGGCAGCCATTCTTCAGGGGCCTGACAGTGCGGGCTGGCCGACCACTAGCCGTCGTGTCGGTCCAGCATCTCGTCAGCTCGATCCCCGGTGGGAGTACCGGAGTACTTCTTGGCAATGGAACGGACGCCGGACAGGGCCTTATCAAACTTGCCCTTGCGCCAGTCTTTCATGGCGGACACCCATTTATCGGTAGCAGCCAATTCGTCCCGAGCAGACTTGTTGGCCTTGAGTGTGGCCATGGACTGCTTGGCTGACTCTGCGCCGGGAACTCCCGTGAAATCATC
>JBLIMM010000290.1:0-6136 GCA_047638635.1 Pseudohongiellaceae bacterium
CAGCGGCCACGTGTTTGGCTCCGAGCAGCGATCAAGGCGAAGGACGGGATCCAGTGCAGCCCGGGGCGATGCAGGCTGAGGTCTTCAGCAGCCACGTGTTTGGCTCCGAGCAGCGATCAAGGCGAAGGATGGGATCCAGTGCAGCGCGAGGCGATGCAGGCTGGTGTGCAAGTGTCGCCCGACATGCATGGTTGTCGACAGATACACCAGAACAAAGAAAGCCAAGCAGCCCAGAACCAGTAACGCACCAAATCCCCAGCGGGGACGATGGCTGAGGGCGCAAACCAGAATCGCCAAGGGCGCCAGGCCCAGGGCACTGGTGTCGATGAGCAAGCCAGCTAGCGCCGCGAGAACAGGCAGGCTGCGCCCCCACAGCACCTCTCCTTGGAGCAAGAAGGACAGGTCGCTCATGGACGGGTCCGCCGCTGCCAAGGTAGCCAGCCACATCGTCGGGGTCGCCAGCAGCGCCACACCGCACCCCAGCTTCAGCCACGGCAAGCCGCGATGGGGCCCGGCCAGCAACCACGCGATCATCACGATGGCGACCTCGACTCCACCTTCTAGCTTGGTGGACACGAGGGCCGCGCCCACCAGGACTGCCAGGGCACCGTCGCTCAGCTCAGCCGCCCCTCGGCGGAGACGGTCGGCTAGGTCTACGAAGAGCAACAAGAAGAGGGCGTCCGCTCCATCGGCGTAGCCCCCGGCTAAGAGAGACTCGCGCACCTCCGGGAGCACCAACGCGGGCATGGCCAGGACGACAACAGCCAACCAGCGGCCATGGCGCCCCACCGCAGACAGCATCGAAGTGATCAATCCCAGCAAGGCCAGGCCCAGGCCCTGAAGAACAAGTTTGGCCCCCGCGCTGCCATCGGCAGGCGAATACCCAAAGGCAGGGGCCATCAACACAGGAACAAGCAGGGGATAGCCCCGATGAAAGCCCAACTGGGTTTCGTCTGTGAGAGACGGCGCCTCGTGAGCCGAGTGCTGTGCGAGGTCGCGAGACTTCGGTGCCCAAAACTTGCCGCCGTCCCCGGAGAAGGGCAGGCCCACAGCGACGACTGTGCTGACAGTGACCACCACCGCGAGCCAAGCAGTCAAAGGCCAGCCCGGCCGTTCGGTCGCGTCCTCGGTGGCCCCAACTCGCGAGGGCGGTGCTACACCAAAGGCTCCCAAGGAGAGGGCCGCCAGCCCCACAGGCACAGCGATCCCCGCAGGAAAACCCAGCAGCGAGAAAACGATCTGCACCAAGCCTGTGATCGCCGCACCCAGAGCGACGGCGAGGGACAGCCGCCCGATCCAGCTGGGGCCGGTGATGTGCCGTCCGAAGCGGGCGCTGGGCCAAGATCCGGTGGCCAAGGTCAGCAGCAGGACCAGAAACCCTGCGGCCAAACTCACGGCTCAACCCTCACCAAAGCCGGGCGCCGGCTGGCCAAGGCGTCGAGGTCTACGAGCCAGCGACCGGGCGCCGACTGTCCCAACGAAACTTCGGCAGCCAGCGCGGCCAAGCCCTCAAGGTCGAGCCCCGGCGGCAGCGACAGGACCACAGGATGCACCGGCCGGGGAAACATGGCCCAACCCAAGCGGCTGAGTAAGAAGTCGTTCGTGCCCACGACGATCAGAGCATTGTCCTCGGGGACAATCTCCCGCCATTGGATCATGGTCTCGGACAGGGCCCCCACGTAGGAGGGCAGGCTCTGATCGGAGAGAGTCCAGCGGTCGAGGGCGGCGAGGCGAGAGGTCTCAGACACACTGGTGACCATACCCACCAAACCACCGGCCAACGCTCCCACGGCCAGAAGCCGCAACCCAGAGCCTTGGCTCGCCAGCCACGATCGGGGCGATACAGCGAGAGCCAGCGCAGCCACGGCCAAGCTCAGACTCAGGCCAAAGAGGTCACCTCGACGATCCACCGCGAACTCGTGTGCCACTCGCTCGAGGGCAGCCGCGTCAGGATCTCGGGGACCCGGGTGCTCCTGTGCCCAGCGCTCCATCCACGGCGCAGCCAGCTGCTCGCGATCGTGGAGCTGCCACGCCACCCAGCCCAGCAAGAGCGCCAGCCCTAGGCCGAGGCAGCGCCGAGCCACTTAGCGAGACTCCTGCTCGGAGCCAGCAGACTCCAGCTCAAGCTCGAGGACGTCGTTGGTAAACCCGACGCTCAACTGCCCTCCGTCCACAAGCAGCTTCAAGAACGGGCCCTGGGACGGATGAGCGCTGCCCCGCATTGCCCGCGCCTGATCGAGAAGCGCCTCTACCTGCATGGGCTCTTCGTCGCCGCTCGACATGACAATCATGTCGTCTTGGGACCAGGTCGCCGGTGACCAAGTCTCGCCGTCATCCGGCTCGCGAAGATCGGCCCCTGCGGGCGACTTGCCCCGGTCTAACGCGCCGAGAATCGGCTCAAACCAGGCCAGCAAGCCCTGGGTGTCGAGGCGCTCCCCGGGCTGCAGGGTCGCCACGCACAAGGGCTCTCCGTCCGCCTCAGTGACCAGCAACAGTCCGCCCCAGGGGGACAACAGCTGCGTGAGTTCGGTCAGAGCATCGTCCGCCGGCAGACCCTGCCCATGGACCGCCTCCACGAGAGGCCTCATCCACTGGGTGAAGGCAGCGGGAAAACGGTCGGGGTCGGCACTGAAAACGCCCAACTGCTCCGCCGAGCCCAGAGAGGCGGGTGGACGGAAGCAACCGAGTAAGTTTGTGAGCGCGGCCGAGCCATTCCAGCGCACCTTGCAGGCGAGCTGGATCGCTGCACTGCCTTCGGCCTCCGCTTGCTCATTCATCAGCGCATCGAAGTTCGGCAATCCCTGGGCTTGGAGCTGCACCGCGCTCAGCAGATCGACGGCCAGCATCTCCAGCAGAGCTGCGATCGTCGGACCATCAATGGGCAGGCGGGGCCCGGATGAGTCCTCACCAGCCTTCTCGCTGAACATCTTGTCCAGCATGCCTGCGGGCCCAGCTTCCGGATCGCCAGACAGCAGCGCGTCAACCTGGCGACGAGACTCCTGAAACTCGTCGTAATAACTGAGCTCCAAGCGGTCCCGGTCCAAGGACAGCACCATGGGCGCCTCAGTGCCCTCGCCCTGCACAGGCATCTGCTCGACGAGTTTGCCCATGACGTAGGCCGCCTCGAACGAAGGCACGAGCAGCGCCAGCCCATCCCGGAAAGAAAGCTCCCAGGTGCTTGTGACGGACACCGGCTGGCCGATGGCTGCCATCATTTCGGAGATGCTGCCAGTATTCCCCATGGCGCGAACGGCGCGGATGAAATTGACCAGGGGACTTTCGGCGGGAACGGTCAGCACGAAACGCTTCTCGTCCGGGCCGTCGCTGAGGAACTCCACCGACTGGCTTTGCTCCAGCGAGGAGCGCAAAGCAGCAGGGTCGTCCACCGGAAGAGCGAGCCCCACGAGACCGCCCATGACCGATTGGTCGAGCAACCCCATGACGGCGGTGCGCTCTTGCGCCAGACCCGCGGGACGCCAGCCCACGAGGCTCTCAAATGTGCCCGGTAGACCCAGCTGATCAGGCGTGCCTGCGGCGTAAGCCAGCACCGTGTCCACAGGGGAGCCTAGGGGCCACCCGCGATCCTCGGCAACACCCGACGACGGACCATCGTCGGGTTCGCTACCGCTGCAAGCCACGATCAGCAGGGCCAGCAGCCAAACGAGGCTCGGTCGCCCCCACGAGAAACAGGGCCGCCCACTCGAGAGGGAGCGGCGAGGACCAAGCAGTTCTATGATGAGAGTGGGCACCTTTGCATGGTACCCACGACAGCCACCCCACCGGGCCCGTGATGACGAGACGAATCGATGGCGAGGCCCGTGAGGCCCTGCGGCAACTCTTTGCCGATCAGGGTTTCGCAGCGGTGGGATTCACCCATGCGGGCCCCCTCGACGACCAGCTCTCGCCCTGGGTGGCCAGCGGCCAGCACGCCAGCATGGATTACCTCGCCCGAGATCCCGCTCTGCGCGCTGACCCCACGTTCATGCTGCCAGAAGCTCGCTCGGTCATCTGTGTGGCTGCGGCCTACCCGGCGAGCGACGGCACGGGACACATCGCCGGCTACGCACGAGGCGAGGATTACCACCGCACCATGAAGGCTGCTCTACGCGAAGCGGTGGCTCAGCTGCCCCGTTTGCTCGGCTACGAGCCCGCCACGCGCGTCTGCGTGGACACGGCGCCCCTGCTGGAACGGGCCCTGGCAGCCCGTGCCGGACTGGGCTGGATCGGCCGCAACACCCTGCTGCTCAACGAGAAACTCGGCCCGTGGGCACTCTTGGGCGAGGTGCTCACCGATCTGGAGATCGCCCCCGATGAGCCCCGCAACGACCATTGCGGCAGCTGCACCGCCTGCGTGGAGGCTTGCCCCACCGGCGCACTCGACGGCGAGCGCCACCTCGACGCCCGAGCCTGCCTTTCCTACTGGACCATCGAGCACCGTGGGGAGATCCCCGAGTCTTGGGCAAAGGCAGCCGATTACCGGGTTTTTGGGTGCGACGACTGCCTCAGCGCCTGTCCCTATCCCCAGCAGACCCCCGAATTGGCCAGCCCCGGACCCTACGTGCCTCGGGGCGATCTGGTCTCGCCCACCCTCGATGAGCTGGAAGCCCGGGCCACTGAGTCGTTTCGAAAGCACTTCTCAACCACCCCCGTCGAGCGCGCTCGACGCCGGGGCCTCTTGCGCAACATCGCCATGGTCCGCGGCACGCTTCAGAGCCAGCAGAGCTCGGACGCCAGCCAGGAGCCACGGACAAACGAGCCAGACGTGTAGACTGTGCCCTTCTCCACCATCAGCGACACCCAGCCATGAAGATCTTCGACCCCCATATCCACATGTACTCCCGTAACACCCGAGACTACGCCGAGATGGCGGCCGCGGGCATTCGCTCGATTATCGAGCCTGGGGGGTTCTGGCTGGGGCACGCTCGCAAGCACCCTGAGTCGTGCTTGGAATACTTCGACCACCTACTGGCCTTTGAGCACACCCGTGCGGCCAAGGCTGGCATTCAGTACCACTGCACCTTCGCCCTGAACCCCAAAGAGGCGCACTCACCCGCAATCCGCGAGGGTGTCATGGCGGCTCTGCCCGAGTACTTGGCCAACCCCATGTGCTGCGCTTTGGGCGAAGTGGGCTACGACGTCCTCGACGATCTCGAAGAAGAAGTCGTGCTTGAGCAGCTTGAGATGGCCAAGCAGATGAACCTGCCCGTGCTGGTGCACACGCCCCACGTGGACAAGCTCGAAGGCACCCAACGGCTCATCGACAACTGCCGAGACGTGGGCCTCGACTCCGAGATGGTCGAGATCGACCACTGCACCGAAGAGACCGTGCAAATGGTGGTCGAGTCGGGCTACTGGGCGGGCTTCACCATCTACCCGGTGACCAAGCTGTCCCCGGAGCGGGCTGTGCAGATCTTCAAGCAGTACGGCACCGAACGCATGCTGGTGAACAGCTCTGCCGATTGGGGACCGTCTGACCCTCTCTCAGTGCCCAAGCTCGCCGTGCTCATGGAGCAGGCCGGCTTCACCTACGAGACGGTTCAGCGCCTCGTGTGGGACAACGCCGTGCGCTTCTTTGGCAGCTCCGGGCGCCTCTCAGAACAACCCATGTACGCCGAGGCGGTGGTCTGAGGTGCGGCAAGGTCGCTGGCTTCTCGGATTGCTCGTCACCGTAGCGTGCAGTCAGGGCGCTCCCCATGAAGCCAGCAACGGCTCCGCCAAGCCGCTGGTAGAACCCATCCAGGTCGACGAACCTGTGCTGGGCAAGGGCGCAGCGATGCAGAAAATCGCTTGGCCTCAAAATGGGACGTTGGCGCTGAAGGCTCTCTATGCCGGGTCATGGGCACCTCGCGAGCCGGAGGGCTTTGACGAGCAGTGGATCGACGAAAGCGCGCTAGTAGAGACCTACACCAAGCGAAGGGCCGGGCGGCGTATCTGGCAGGGTCTTCGTAGCTCCGACGGGATCATCCCCCTCGACCTGCTCATTCGCGACCGAGAAGGCCCGGCCGTGGGCTACGTGTACGTGCTCAACTACCGGCGCCCCGACGACCCTGCGACAGCCATTGGCGATATGGACTACGACGAGTCCCCCGGCGTGCTGTACCTGCGCCACCGGGGACGGGCCAAAGTCTTGTTCGAC
>JBLIMM010000291.1:0-6131 GCA_047638635.1 Pseudohongiellaceae bacterium
TCGCCTTGTCCATGTTTGGCGTGTACGAGTTGGGTGTGCCTGCGGGTGTGGGCGAGCTGGCAGGTGCGGCTCCGCGAGAAGGCCTGGGTGACGCTTTCTTCAAGGGCATGTTGGCCACGGTGTTGGCCACCCCTTGTAGCGGCCCTTTCCTGGGCTCGACGCTCACCTGGACCGTGAGCCAACCGGCTCCGGTGGTCTACGGGATCTTCCTGTTCTTGGGCCTGGGCATGGCCTTCCCCTACGTGGTGCTCACCGCAAATCCCAAGCTGCTCAAGATGATCCCCAAGCCCGGGGCTTGGATGGACACCTTCAAAGAGTCCATGGGCTTCGTGCTCATGGCAACGGTGGTCTACTTGATGATCAGCCTGCGCCAAGAGCTGATGCTGTTTACGGTGTCCTTCCTGGTTTTCGTTGCCATGGGTTGTTGGTGGTGGGGCCGCTTCAGTGTGCGTGCGCCGAGCAAGGGCCGTCGCATGGCGACCTTGGTTGTGGCCGTGTCCATTGCTGCCCTGGGTTGGCGGGTGTCCTTCCATGAGTTCAAGGGCTTGTTCGAGTCGGAGGACGCTGGCTGGGAAGAGTTCGACCCTGTCGCTTTTGCCTCTTACCTCGAGGAGGGGCAGTCGGTCCTGGTGGACTTCACTGCGAGCTGGTGCCCGAACTGCAAGTACAACGAGAAGTTCGTCTTCAACGAGGAGACGGTGGTCGAAGCGCTGAACCAGAAGGACGTCATTCGCATTCGGGCTGACATCAGTGTGGACAGCGCTCGCACGGCGATGCTCACGCGGCTGCAGAATAGCCTGGGAGGTTACGCCATCCCGTTCGTGGCGGTGTTCCCCGGTGACGCGGTGAACGAGCCTCACACACGCTTCGACATCGTGGGTAAGGACGACATGCTAGAGCTGATTTCAGCCCTCCCGTAATGCGGTCGGTGCGGGGCCTTCGTGCTCTTTAGCGAGCTGTTGTGCCTCGCGGTGGGGCGCTTGTGGGCCCGCGGTCAGTCGCTCGCGCCTTACTGTTGCAGCCGCGACATGGCACTGTGGTCGAGATCGAGGCGAGCCAGTGCGATGGCCTGCAACTCCCGAGTGATTTGCTCGTAGCCTGGCTGCTGACCGAGTGTTTCTAGACGTTCCATGGCTTCGTTGTAGAGCCCGTAATTCATCGCCACGAGGCTGGCCAACAGTTCGGCGGAGAACTCGTCCGGGGCCATGTTCCAGGCGCTCTTCATCAGCACACCCAGGTCATGGGCTTCGGGCTCAGGCAGCATGGTGAAGTCGGTGAGGCAGACCATCGCACCCGCGCCGTCGCTGGCTTGGGCGTCCACTGCGTTGAGCACCACATCGTAGGTGCTGGCCGGAAGCAACATGGCCTCGAAGGGCAAGGCCTCTTGGTTTGCAGCAACGGTGCCGCTGGCAGCGAGCATGGTCATGCCCCGGTGGTGCAGCTGCCACTGCAAAGGCCGGTTCAGGGGGCGACTGATGCGCACTTGCGAGGGAGCAAGGCGCTGCTTCCCGCGGGGGGACAGGATCGTTGGCTCATTTGGGTTTTCGGGGGACTTGGCCAGATCACCAGCGAGCAACTTCAGCCGCTTGGCCCGGGCCTCGGCCGGCCACCAGAACACCCCCACCAACTCGGGCAGCACGTGCTTGTTAGTGGCCAGTTGAAGCAGCTCGAGGGCGTCATCAGGACGCCCTTCCAGGAGCGCTTCGTTCATGGCCTCGCGATCAAACCCAGGCTCGTAGATTTCCAGGAACAAGATCAGAGCCAAAGCGGGCAAGACCCACAAGCGTAGGCGCCGCCAAGGGCTCCCCGGTTGGGTCTTCATGGAGAGCTTCATAAGGGAGATCCTGGGTGTTCTGGGTGGCCGAGGGCCTGGGCCATGGAGCTGAGAGTGGAGCCGGTTGAGCCACAGCAGGCGCCGAGGAAACGTGCGCCGCTGCGTCGGGCCTTGGCAGCGAAGTGGGCCATGGCTGCGTGATCGGCGAGATCGTCACCGAGTCCTAGAGAAGGTTTGAGCCAGGATATGGGAGGGCTGGTGCTGAGGGACAGGGCCAGGATGTCAGCAGGGCCGCGGCAGCAGTTGAGTCCCGCTGCGATGGAGGGGTCTGCAACGCGGCGCACGGCATTGAGCACGTCGTGGACTCGCTGGGTATCGGCAGGGCTGCCATCTGTGGAGCTGGCGCAGATCACCATGGGCAGCTGAGCCCCCACGGTGGCCTTGAGCGCACAGGCTGCTCGGGCGTCGGCCACGGTGTTGCAAGTTTCGACGACGAGCAGGTCGATGCCGGCTTCCACGAGCAGCGTTGTGGCATGGACGAGTGCCGTCGTGTCGTCAGCGATGGAGAAGCCCGCCAGCGAACCGGCCACGAGGGCGGGGCGCCGAACGCTTCCGTCGTGGGATGTGTGTCGTTCTGCGGCGACGGATCGAGCGAGGGACACCCCGGCTCGCAGGGCCCGATCACGGAGTGCCGGCGCAACACTGAGCGCACCAAACGTGTTCGCAGTGAGCACTTGCGCCCCGACGGTTCGGTGAGCAAGATGGATGGCTCGCACGTCCTCAGGACGCTCAAGGTTGGCCAGGGTGGTATTCGCCCCCCTGGAGAAACCACGGTCACGCAAGGCCGTGCCCATGGCTCCATCGAGGAGCACGGGGCCAGGCTCGGGGAAGAGTGTTTGCAGGGTGGCTGTCATGGGAGCGTGTCGCTGGGGCTCAGTACCCTGTCGTCAGTTGTCGAGGCGGGCGAGCGCGCTTTCAAGAGCAGCGAGTGCCGTGGAGTCCACTTCGAGATCCCAGCGAGCGAGGAGTTGCGTGGCTGCTCGAGGGTCTCCCGATGCGGCGAGGGCCCGTGCCGCTGCGGCTCGTACGGGGTAGCTCTCGTCGTGCAGCGAAGCGCACAACTGGCGGAAGATCGCATCACCAGCGAACTCGCTCACGGCAGCTAGACCCTTCACGGCGGCCTCGCGGACCCAACGCTCTGGGTCTTCCCGAGCCACAGCAATGAAAAACGGGATGCGCTTCGGGTTGTCGAGAGTGGCTACAAGATCGATCAGGTCTCGTTGCAGGCGCACCGCGCCTCGCTCTTCGAAGAGTCCCTGCAGGGTGGCCAGCATGCCAGGCTCTCCCACGTCGACGAGGGCAGTGGCAGCGGCTAGCACCACGCTACTGTTCGGGTCCTTCAGCCCAGCGTGCAACAGAGAACGATGCTCTTTGTGACGTGGGATGTGCTCAGCGAGGGCGTACAACGCCAGCTCGCGCATGCGCCCATCGTTGTCCTCGGCGAGTTCGGCCAGGAGCTGCACCGTGTCGTCGCTGTCATCGAAGCGACTGGCGGACAAGGCGGCGAGGCGCACGTCGATGAACGCGTCGTGGCGAGCGGCCTGTGCCAGCGCCTGGCGGACGTCGTCTTCGTAGCTGTCGCGGATCTCGGTGAACGCAACCCAAGGGTCGAAGTCGAACCACTGAGCAGCGAGGAGGCGGGTGATCGCGTCCTCGGCGGTCAGGAGTTGTGCAGCCCAAGCGGCTTGGCTCTGTTCGATCTTCACCGTGCCGGGGAGCACATGCGCCGAGTCAAACGTCACCCAGTCGAGGGGGCCGGAGCCGCTGAGCTCAACAGCAGTCTCGACCGAGTCGCAGAGAAAACGCGCACTGTGTTCTTCACCTCCCCGGGACCAGCTGGCTTCGAGAGTGGTGTGAAAGACCTCACGCCAACCGTCGTCTCCTTGCACTTGCCGTGCCACCAGCACCGGGCCTGGTTCAACCCGCACAGAGAAGCGCGGATATCCCGTGCTGTGAAACCAATCGTCGAAGAAGAGGGTCAGATCTTGTCCGGAGGTTTCGCTGAAGACTCGCTGCAGGTCGTCCGTTTGCACCTGCTTGCCAGCGGCCCAGTCCACCCAGGCATGAACGCACTGGGAGAAAACTTCTGGCCCGAGCTGGTCGGCGAGCAAGCGAATGCGGGCGGCGGCGCCGTTGTAGTTGTGGTCGTCGAAGCACTCGTCCGGGTCGCCGTAGCCGGACCACACGACCGGGCGGGATGCGTTGAGTTCGGCTTGGCATCCCGCACGTTGGTATCCCAGGGCCTTGGCCGTCTCCCCGTCGGGGCCGTCCGTGTGACGGAGATAAATCAGCTCGGCGTAGTCCGCCCAGCCTTCGTTGATCCACAGGTGAGTCCAATCGTTCGCGCTGAGCAGATCGCCAAACCACTGATGGGCCAGCTCGTGGGCCACCAAGCCGGTGATGTCGATCTGAGGTTCATCCGCGATGTCGTGCAGACCTTCGTCGTACAGGGTGGTCGCCGAGACGTTCTCCATGCCACCGGCAGTGAACTCGTCGACAAACGTCTGGGAGTACTTGCAGTAGGGATAGTCTCGGCCGGTGAAGTCGGCGAAGAACGTCAGCATGTCCGCGGTCTGCTCTGTGGCCTGGGCTGCAGCCTTCATGTCGCGCTGCCGGGCGACCAGGGGCAGGGGCACGGAGCCTCCGGGCAGCTCACTCTGAGCGAGGTCGCCCACGACCAAGGTGATCAGGTACGCCGGGTGGGCCGTGGTCATGGACCAGCTGTCCGTGCGCGTGCCCCGTCCATGGTGCTCGACACTGTTGACCAAATCCCCGGCAGCCAAAGTCATGAACTGTTCGGGGACCGTGAGCGCGAGGGTGTGCGTGGCCCGATCGCTGAGCTGCTCCCACACTGGTAGCCAATGACGGGTGTCGTGGCTTTGGCCTTGGCTCCACACATGCCAAGGGCGCTGGGGGTCACGGCCCGTGGGCGCAATGAAGTAGAGCCCGCGCAGGGGGAAGGCCTCGTAGGCCACATGCACCGTGGCGCTGCTGCCGGGCGCGAGCGTCTCGCTCAAGTGAATCGTCAGCATGTTCTGCGCGGTTTCGAAGCGCAGCTGCTGCCCTTGCTCGTCGAGGACTCGCTCGATGTTCAGATCGACCGCATCCAGAACCAGCTGGTTCACTGGGGCGTCCAGCGCTGCAAAACGCGCGTCGACCTCTCCCCGTACATAACCCGCTCGGTGATCGATGGTCAGGGCGATGTCGTAGTGCAGCATGTCCACAGTCTGAGGCCGTGCTGCCACGGTGGGGTAGGGCCGCTCAAGAGTGGCGGCACAGGCGCTGAGGAGGGCGGCGGCGAGGGCGAAGAGCAACGGGCGAGTCAGGCGCAACAAGGGTGGTTCCCCGATGGTGGGCGGAGCCGTGTGTGTGGATGGATGGAGGGGGCCAAGAAGCGGCCGCGCACTGTCTAACGAGAGTGTGTGCGATCTAGGTCGATGCGCAGCTCGTAGGCGCGGCTGCCTAGCTGTACCGGGACGAGGTCGATGAGGGCCCGGCGGCTGAGTACGTGGCCGGGGCTTTCGACGATGAGCAGCGCCGCGCTGGGAGGGACGATACGCAAGGGCAGCTCGAAGCGCCCACTCTCGTCGCACAAGGTGCTGTCAGCCCACGACGGGCCGGCGCCTTCCATGGTGGGCATCACGCAGGTCACGGAGGCAAAGCGCACATTGAGCTCGGACAGGCCGTCGAAGATCGTTCCGCTGAGCAGCACTTGCGGGCCCAGGCGAACGGGCACGGGCAGGTCGGCGTCGCTCACCGTGACGAGCTCGGCGCCATGATCGTCGGCGACCACATGAAGGCGATGGCGCCCGGATGCTGAGCTCATGCCAGTGAGCGTAAAGCGGCCCTCGCCATCGCAGACCGTTTGCTGCGGTGCGGGGTCAATGAGCGGGTGGGTGGGCAGGGCCGTGACCCGAGCCCCCGGCACGCTCAGGCCGCTGAGTGCGTCGGTGACCTGGCCCGAAATCGTCTCTGGCGCTGCGAGAGTGAGCTCGATCCAGTGCACTTGCCCGGGGGACAGGGAGAGAGGCCCGGCGATCACTTGGCGCCCACTGGCGTCGCTGGCGCGGATCAGCAGGTTGCCCGTGGGGATCTGGGTCAGGGCTACAGAGAATGAGGCGTCTTCCTCGGCGAAGGCGATCTGGCTGGTGGCCTGCCAGGCGCTGGAGCGGCTGAGCACCTCGACCATGGCGAACTGCGCTGGGGCCCCGGTGCTCCCGTCGATGACGATGCCCTCGAGGCGGGGTGCAGAGGCCACCATCAGGGTCACCGCCACGGGCTCGTCACCGGGACGCAC
>JBLIMM010000292.1:0-6124 GCA_047638635.1 Pseudohongiellaceae bacterium
CGCCTGCATCGTCGCGCCAGTCGCTTGCGGAGATCACCAAATGCGCTGGTACCGGCAGACCTTCGCGAGCAAGGCAGGCGTATGTGGTGGCCTTGTCAAAACTCTGCGCTAACGCCTGGGGACGGCTGAACAGGTAGTCGACGCCGAGCCGCTCGAGTCGCTCGGCAAAGGCGCCGTCCTCGCCAGGACGTCCATGAAGGACAGGAACCACCAGCTCGGCGCCGCTCAGCAACTCGTCGAAGGCGGTCTCGCTCAGGCGGTCGCTCGGTTGCAAGGCGATCTCGAAGTCTGCGCAGGTGTTCGTGTAGTGGTAGCACTCGGGCAGGATGACCCCACGCCCTTCGCGATCGAGAAAGACCACGGTGAGCGCGACGTCGGCTCGTCCGGCGAGAGACGTGATCCACGGTTTGATCGACCCGGCTGAGATGTCTCTCTCGCCGCTGGATCCGCCGAAGACGATGCAGCAGCGCAAGGGGGCGTCTGCTGAGGTGTCCACGGTGGTCGATCTCCAGTGCCCAGGATGTAGGCGGGGTTCAAGCAGGGTGGCTGAGTGCCTTGGCTGGCTCCTTCGCCCTGGCCGTGATGGCCGAGAGGGTGGGGAGCATCGTAACGATGGAGCCAGGCCATCGTAGGGGGCAGTTTCAGGAGTGGCTCGGGCTGCCGTTTTTCAGGGCAGCTCGCTGCCATGGTGGGACGACTGCCCAGCAGTTTCGGGGAGCGCCTGCCGAAGAGAGAGGCTTAGACACCGATCTTGCGGCCGCTGTTTGCTGGCGGTGCAGCTTCCTCGTCTGGCCTGGGTACTGGCCTCGGTGCTGGGTTCGCTTGACCCGTCTCACACGGCAAACCCAATCACAGCGCGGCTTTTCAGGAGCCCATCCATGACAAGCCAGACCGACGCACCTCGCCGTACTCGCCAGCGGCGAAATCGCTGGGCGACCTTTGCCACGTTGGTGCTGCTGCCGCTCGCAGTGGCCTTCGGTGCCGGTGAATACTGGGTACGGGCCAACAAGGACGACCTCGATCTGCTGGCAATGACCGGCGAGGCTCAGGGCAGCAACCCCATGTCCCCCTGGGCTGTGGTGGATGCCTTTGGCGCTTACCGCGGCCGCCCAGGCTTCGACAAGCCGGCTTGGGGCAAGACGGTGAACAGCGAGGGCTTCATGTCCACGCCGGAAATTTCGCTGACGAAGCCTGAGGGCACTTTGCGGGTGGCCTTCTTGGGCGGATCTTCTACTGCGGGGCAGGGTGGCCGAGAGCTTGAAGGCTGCTCACCCTGGCCAGCAGATCGAGTTCCTCAATGCAGCCCTGGGAGGCTTTTGCACCTTCGAGAGCATGGGCCGGCTGTGGGCGCGGCTGCGCTTCTACAAGCCCGATGTGGTCGTGGTGAATCACGGCTGGAACGAGCTCTACTACTGGAAGGCCAAGCGCATGGACGAGCCGACCAACTGGCGGCGGCTCGACGATGGCGGCTGGTCTTTGACTCGCTATCAGGCCAAAAACCCGATCGTGAGCCCGTTGGCCATCGACTCGCTGAGTCAGTGGTCGCAGCTGTTGGTGCGTATTCGCATTCGCTTGTCACCTCGAATCACAGGGGAGGCAGGGGGGGCTGAGACTGATGGGTTGCTCGACCACTACGATCCTCGTGGCGCCGATGTTTGGCGGGAGCACCTGCAGTTGATCGCCTTCACCACAGAGCTCATGGGCGCTGAGTTGTTTGTGGCGAAGCAGTCCACGCTCGTCGTGCCTGGCTTATCTGAAGAGCTGCGGGAACGCTGCCAATACAGCCACCACGGCTTTGACCACGATGCGCACCTTGCAGCCTACGAGAACCTCTATCGCGTGATCGACGAGGAGCTCTCTCCCGAACAGATCATCGACTTGACGCCGCTCTCTGGCCGCGGCGATCTGTTCACGGATCACGTGCATCCCAACCCACTGGGCGCCAAGGCGATCGCTGAGATTACCACCGAAGTGTTGCTCGAACGGTCGAAAGCCCTCGGTCGACGCTGAGCATTCAGTGACGCGAGGGGCGGGCTTGTTGGCCGTTTGTGAGCAGGGTTGCGAGAGGCCTAGGCTTGCAGGTCGTTAGCGCAACACAGGCCAATAAGGCGCTTGGACCGCACGAATCTGCCGGGCCAATGCCTGCACTCGTTCGCTGGCGGCACCCTCGCAGTTCACGTCCGGGACTGATGCTGCGTCACAGGCTGTGATCGTTGCGCGCACTCCTGCCACCACGCCCGCCGGGTCGTAGCCTCCTTCGAGAACATTGAGCAGTCGCCCCGGACAGCAGGCGTCAGCCCAGCGGCGAAAGAGCGCGAACAAGCCGGCGTAACCCTGTGCGCTGATGGACATGCCGCCGATGGGATCGTTGTGCCAGGTGTCGAAGCCCGCCGAGATGATGATCAGCTCAGGGCGGTAGGAGAGCAGCACCGGCTCGACCACCGTTTCATAGAGATAGAGCAAGTCGGCGTCCCCGAGCCCGGGGGGCATGGGCAGATTGAGTGTGTAGCCCGCTCCCGCACCGGCGCCCACTTCGTTGTGAGCGCCGCTTCCGGGATAGAAAGGAAAGCGATGGGACGACACGTAGAGCACGTCGCTCCGTCCCCAGAAACTACTTTGGGTGCCGTTGCCGTGGTGAACGTCCGGGTCGATGATGGCCACACGCTGGCAGCCGAGAGAGGTGAGCGCGTGCTGCGCTGCCACGGCCACGTTGTTGAACAGGCAGAAGCCCATGGCTTGGTCGTACTCGGCGTGGTGTCCCGGGGGGCGAACCAAGGCCAGGGCCCCGTGGTGTTCTCCGACAAGCACGGCTTCGGCTCCGCGACACGCGGCTCCCGCTGCGAGGCGGGCTACTGTCCAAGACAGGGCGCAGGTGGATGTGTCCGGGTCGAGCTGCATGGGCGCCCGCCCAGCTGTGGCCTCGACTCGATCGATATGCCGACTCTCGTGAACTCCGAGGAGAAGTTTTCGGTCAACCAAGGGCGGGGCTTCGGTGGTCGTGCCCGAGAAAGGCTGGCTGTCGAGAGAGGCGTGGACGGCGTCGAGGCGCCCTCGGTTTTCGAGGTGGCCCGGGCCTGCGTCGTGGTCCAGAAAGCGGTTGTCGCGGAGGATCAGCGTGGTCATGGGGACATGCTAGCAGCGGCTACCGTGGCACCAAGAGCAGAGCTCTGAGGGGCTGCCATGGGGCGTCATAAAGGCCGATTCAGCCCACAACGCTTGATGTGCGGGCTGCCAGGCATCCCCAATCGGTGATAGCTTTAAGGGTCCTCGTCTCTCCCTCTCGCGCTGCCAGGCTTCTCCCGCAACAACGCAGCGCGCCCCCGAACACACTCTCCGCTGAGCTGTCCTATGCCTCGTTCCGTGCTCTCCCGTTCTGCCACCGCCCTCGCTCTGATCTTGGGTCTTTGTGCTCCTTTGTCTGCTCAGTTCGGCGAGTCACCGTTGGTGGCTGTCGACTACGCGCACGATTCTGGTGTGGCCTCCCACGCTGGTGAAGGCATGGTCGTGGTGCTGTCCTACCCGGTGATCTATGAAGGCGCCCTCTCGCTGCGGTTGCACTTCGACGAGGTGCAGCTGGGCGGGCACGTTTTCAATGGGACGGGGTCGCTGCTGCGCATCACGTCGCTCAGGGATGGCGGCGTGCAGACGTTGAACGCGGTGCAGCTCGCACAGTGGGATCAGAAGTCGGCTTACTTCAACGGGGCCGCCGTGCAGGTGGATGTGTTGGCTTGGCCGAACACTGGCAACAACCGCGTGCGCATCGCGTCCCTCGATGTAGGCGTACCGCTCTTTGCCACTGAGAGTCAGTGTGGCCCCACGGACGATCGCCTGCCCAGTAACGACGCTCGTGTGGCTCGGCTCATGCCTTCCGCCTGCACCGCCTGGCTGATCAGCGACTGTGCCAAGTGCTTCCTGTCGGCGGGACACTGCGGCAGCAACTCGTCGGTACAGTTCAACGTGCCCTTCTCAACGAGCGGCGGCGGTTTGGTCTTTCCTGGCCCCGAAGATCAGTACGCCATTGATACGAGCTCCTTCCAGAGCAACAACGCTTTCGGCAACGACTGGCAGTACTTCGGGACTTTCGCGAACACCACCAGCGGGCTCACTGCCTTCGAAGCTCAGGGCGACGCCTTCGACTTGATGTCTCCGCCGAGCACCAGTGGCAACACCATTCGCATCACGGGCCACGGCACAGACAATTCGCCGAACCTGACCTACAACCAGAAGCAGCAAACCCATGTGGGTCCGTTCACCTCGAGCGGCTCGCCGCTGCAATACAAGGTTGATACCACCGGGGGCAACTCTGGCTCGCCCGTCATTTGGGAAGAGGGCAACGTGGCCATTGGTGTGCACACGAACGCGGGTTGCAGCACCACCGGCAGCGGCTCGAACCAGGGCACGAGCATCACCGTGGGGGCCTTGCAGAACGCTCTGGCGAACCCGATCGGTGTTTGCGCAGCGGGCGGCTTTGGTGGGCCCTTTGCCAACTTGGGCAACAGCCTTAGCCAGTTTCTGTATCCCGCGCCGGTCGTGACCGCCTGCGGCAGCCTCGAGCCGAACAGCTCTCTGTCGCTCATGACGGAAATGCCAAACCTGCTGAACACAACGTCCACGGCGTTCTTAGTGCTCGGCTTCAATCAGATTGACGCGCCCTTCCACGGTGGCGTGTTGGTCCCCAGCCCCGACGTGATCTTGACCTTCCCCATCGATACCAGCACCTCCATGAACGACATCAATCTGGACGTGATCTGGCCCGCGGGCATTCCGAGCAACAGCACGACCTACGTGCAGTGGTGGGTGAACTACTCGTCGCCGTTTTTCTCCGGCGAGTTGGCCTCCAACGGTATCTCCATGACCACTCCTTGATCGAGTAGTTGCCAAGCCTGCAGCCCCAAGCAGAGCTTCAGGCTTGGCTTCAAATCTGCCCATGAGGGTGCAGGGCCCGCGGCTCGGTACCATGCGCCGCTCCGACCTCGCGGCCTGCCTCTCGTGCTGACTTCTGCCCCTCGCTCTCTTCGTCTTGCGCTGCTGGCCCTGCTGCTGGTTTGGGGCGGGTTCAGCGTCGACCGGGCCATGCGGGGCAGCAACGACTTCGACGGCTTTCACCAGGGGGCGGCCACGGTGTGGGAGCACGGAGAGCTGCTCCACGACAAGGCGGTGTCCCGCTACCCGCCTACGTTTCAGGTGTTGCTGGCTCCCTTTGGGGCCCTGCCCATCGGATGGGCGGCGGCCTACTGGTATCTGCTGAGCCTCGCCGCATTGCTGGCCTTGCCCCGAGAGCTGGCTCGTCTCACGGGAGTGTCTCCCAGCGAGCAGGGTTTCGCTTGGTTGATCGTGGCGCCGCTTGTGCTCAACGATCTCTCGTTAGGGCAGAGCGGCATCGTGCTGCTGTGGGCCATGGCCTTCGCCTGCGTCCGTGCTCGAGAGGGCAAGGGCCTGCGAGGGGGAGCGGTGCTCGGGCTCTGCGCGGCCTTCAAGCTGCTCCCAGCGACGCTGCTTGCCGTGCCTTTGGTCATGGGACGCTTCGCTCGGTCAGCGCCAGGCTTTGCGCTCGGTGTGGCTGCAGCCTGCGTGGCGGCCTTGGCGCTCCTCGGCAGCGAGAGCACCTTAGACGCCTTCGATTGGTGGCTGCTGCGGAACACCGACGGCCAAACGCCATGGGCGCTAGTGGAGCAAGGCCGCTCCATGCGCTTCAACAATCAAGCGCTGTGCACCGTCCTGGCCCGAACTTTCGGCGACATCGGAAACTCCGACGCCCCGGGAGCCGTGCGCCTAGCCAGCTGGCCCCTGCACACCATCTGGTGGATCTACGGCACGATCGCCGGGGCCATTGCCGCCCTGGGCCTCTGGGCCGCCGTGGCCTGTCGCCGTCTGGGTGGCGACAAGGGCTGGGGCGGCCTGTTCGCCCTCTCGTGCCTCACTATGCTCCTCGCAGCGCCCCTGGTCTGGACCCACTACTTCTTCTGGGTTCTGCCGGCTCTCGTGGTCACGCCTCTCTCCCGCAGGGCACGCACGATCTACGGCAGCGCCTTCGTACTCTGCCTCGCCAGCGAGTCGCTTCGTGGCCTGGGGGCGCATCTTTGGTTGAGTCTGGCGTTGTTTGTGGTCCTCGCTCGAGGCGTGA
>JBLIMM010000293.1:0-6105 GCA_047638635.1 Pseudohongiellaceae bacterium
CGTCTAGTCGGGTCAGCCCGGCGAGGAGGTGCAGGTGCTCGCTTCGACCCGGGATTGGCGGACCCAGGCCGCGGGGCGGCAGGTCCCATGCCCGCAGCCCGTAGGCGTTGGGAACACGAACGGCGCCAGGGTCGGGTGGCCTGCGCGCAGCGCGCTGAAGTCGTAGCCGTCGCGGAAGCATTCCTGGCTTGTCCGTTGCTCACGCCGCGCCCCCCGCGTCGTCAGGCTCGAGGGCGTCGTCCGGTCGGTGGGCGTCCTCGGCCTCGAGCAGCGCGTCGGCGAAGCTGCCGTCAAAGAGCTTGGCCTGGGCGACGCCGTCCACGGCCTTGTCGATCACGCGCTGCTTCTTGATCAGCGTGCCCACCATGCGCGCATCGAGGGAGTCCTGCAGCACGAGGTGCTGCACCAGCACGCTGTCTTTCTGGCCGATGCGATGTGTGCGATCTTCAGCCTGGGTGAGCCGCGCGGGCACCCAGTCGAGTTCGGCGAAGACGACATGGGCCGCAGCGGTGAGCGTGAGCCCGAAGCCCGCCGCTGTGATAGAGCCGACGAACAGCCGGCAGCTGTCGTCCTCCTGAAAACGATCCACGGCCGCCTGTCGTTGGACGATATCGTCGCCGCCGGTGAGCGTCACGGCGGCCTCGCCGAAGGGCGACCCCAGCGCGGCAACGACAGCGCGGTGGTGTGCAAACAGCACCAGCTTGCCGGCGTCCTCCAACACGCTGCGGACGTGCTCGATCACTAGCGGCACCTTGGCCAGGGCCGTGGCTTGACGCAGCTTGGCCAGCTCCCCGAAGGATACGTTGACGTCCGCGCGGAGGGCCGCCAGCTGCGCCTCATTGGGCTCGTCGTTACCGTGGCGCAGGGCGCGCAGCTCGATGAGCCGCTCACGGTGATCGGCCCAGGCCTGAGTCTCTACGGCGATCAGGCCGGCGATGTGTTCGGAGTCTAGCTCGATGACCTGGCGACGCTTGGGCGGCAGGTCGGGCAAAACCTGAGCCTTAGTGCGCCGGACCATGACTGTGCTGCGCAGGCGTTCGTGCAGCTCGTCGAGGTGGGTGGCGCCTTTGAACTCCCAGCCGAAGCGGCTGCGGATGGGCTGGCAGTAGCGCTTGGCGAAGGGCCAGAAGTCGTCGAACTCCTCGGGCGCCAGGGCGCTGACGATGGCCCACAGCTCCACCGGGCGATTGAGAATCGGTGTCCCGGTGAGGAACAGCCGCCGCCGCGCCTTCAGGGCGTAGAGCCGCTTGGAGCGCTTGGCGTCTTTGTTTTTGACGTAGTGACACTCGTCCGCGATGAGCACGTCCCAGGTGCGGCGCAGCTTGGCCGCCCACTTGTTCAGCACGTCGTAGTTGATCACCACGACCTGCGCGTCCTCCGGGAAGGTCTTGCCGGCTACCCCGACCGGGCCGCGGTCCACCAGCCAGCGCTCCGCCTCCCGGGCCCAGTTGAGCTTGAGGCTGGCGGGGCAGACGATCAGCACACGCTGCGCCGCCTGGTCGGCGTTGACCACGCCCAGAGCCTCGATGGTTTTCCCGAGGCCCATCTCGTCGGCGAACAGCGCGCTCTTCCTGCCCATGCCGAAGGCGATGGCCGCGCGCTGGTAGGGGAGGTAGGCCAGGCCCTCGGGGCAGGGCACGTCCAGCTCGGCGTCATGGGCTTGGCTGGCGAGCAGAGTGCGCTTGCGCTCCCGCAGACGGGCGAGCTTGGCCCGGACCGTTTTCCGGTCCGGCTTGTCCGGCTTGTCCGGCTTGTCGAGCGTCTCGGCGACGGGACCGGCGCGTTCGGCCAGCGTGGCCCGTAGCTCGGGCTTGGCGTGCTCCACCAGTTTCAGCGCCCGGATGATGTCGTTCGTCCACCAGACTCGCAGCAGGTCGTGAGCGCACAGGGTGCAGTCCTTGCGCCGGCAGCGGTGCCCGGAGTGCCAGGAGAGGCCCGCGTCCTTTGGGAGGGCCCGCTGTTCGTACCCGGAGCGGAGCACGAAGAGACCCGTCACGGGCTCGGTCAGCTCGGGGGGCTCTGTAGGCTCAGGGGGCTCCAACGCCAGCGTCTCCTCGTGTGGTACGCAACTCGATGCGCAGGTCCGGAGCGCCAGGGTGCCAGCCTACTCCTTCCCGCCCGCTGCGTCAGGCCTAGACCTTTCAGTGCTGGGAGGTGGCACGACGTGGCCCTGCGTCCACGGGCCTGAAGATGTCCGAATGCAACGCGGGGTGCACGGGCGGGGTGCACGGGCGGGGTGCGCGCGACCTATGCCGACACGACGGCGAGGGAGTACCTGGTCTCGTCGACGGGGTGGCCTCCGATGGTGTCGCGGCGGGTGCGGTCCGGCTCGAAGCCGAGCGCCACGTAGAACTCCCGCGCCGGTTGGTTCTCGGTGAGCACCCAGAGCACGAGCTGCGCGAAGCCACGAGAGCGCACCTCGGCGATCACATGCTCGTGCAGCTCGCGTCCGATGCCCCCGCGCCAGTGTTCCGGGTCGACGTACAGCCTGCGCAGCTCAAGGGTCGAGCGCACCGGACGACCATTCGCGCGCAGCGAACCGAGGGTGGCGAAGCCCACAGCTCGCCCTTCGTGTTCAGCGACAAAAGTCCACGAGCCTGGCAACGGGAGCCACTTGGTCCAGTCTCTGGTGCGCCGCTCGACGCTCACTCCCAGAAGCACCTTGGCCGGGAAGATGTCGCGGCAACCCTGGCGCCAAGCAGCGACGTGGATCTCCGCGAGCCGCGCCGCGTCGGCAGTTCGAGCTGGCCGGATCATGTTCGTGTTTTCTCGCTGCTGCGTTGACGTGCTCGGTACGGGTGTGCCTTCCATGCTAGCAGCGGCGGGGGGAGGTGACGGCTAGTTCGACGATCTGGCTGGCCAGTCTGGCCCCATGATCAGCGACCCGGCGCTCTTGCTGCATGGGACTTGGGAACTTCTGGTCACATTCAGGCTACAGGGCGTACCGGCGGCTCCAGGTAAGCCTTCATGAAGATCACGCCGCTGCAGACGGACCGGGCTGCGCGCGACCGTTGAACGGCAACTTCGTTAAACAGCCCGGCCATGACCGTTCGCATCGATGGCCTCGCCTACGAGGACGGCAGCCTTGAGTCCTCTTGAGCACGCAAGGCTCGAGCTGCGTTGCGTCAGGTTCTTCGGCAGCCCCTCCACCGGTTGTGGGTGTCCGCTGCGTCTGCTTGCATCATCCGGTCTGACCCTCGTCTGCGTTGCCCCTGCTCGAGCCAAGGCCGGACCACGGACCGCCAACATGAAAATCTTCATCGTGCTCACGACCCTCTCCCTCGCGCTGAGCTCATCTCTCGGCGTGGCCGGGGCTCAGACCGTCTTCGAGCCCTTCGATGCCCTCGATGGGTTCCCGAGCGGCTTCGGTCGGGACATCGAGCTCGCCGACTTCGACGGTGATGGGCACCTCGATGTGATCGAAGTCCGTAGCAATACGGAGACGTTCACGATCACGGTCAGCCTGTCGTTCGGAGACGGGCACGGCGGCTTCACCACTGCCATGCTGCTCCCCTGGGCCTCGCCGCCCATCGTCGTCTCCGACGTCGACCAGGACGGAGTGCCCGACATCCTGCACGGCGCTCCAGCGGCGGCCGGGAGCGTGTTCTGGTGGACGCGCGGACTCGGCGGCGGCGCCTTCGCGCAGCCCGTGCCCCTGCTCCCCTCCATGTCGGTGAACGAGTTTCCGCAGGAGATTCACGTCGGCGACCTCGATGGGGACGGCTTGCTCGACCTGGCCCTCCTGTCCCTGGTGCCCTTCACCACCTACATCCAAGTGCTGCGCGGGGATGGCGCCGGGGGCTTCGTCGAGGCCGCCTCCCTCGTGTTCGTGTCGTCGACTAGCGCCCAGTTTAGCTTCGCGGACCTCGACGGGGACGCCCGCGACGACCTGCTCTACAGCAAGTCGGGCGCCGCTGACCCGCTCTTCTTCGCCCGCTCGGAAACGAGTCCAGCCGCTGTGAGATACTATCGGCCCCTGCTGGAAGGGGGGCGTTCTCGGTCACCTCCAGGCTGCTGTGCAACTCGGTGTTTCTAGGAGGGTCCTGATCAGCATCAGGTCATTGCAGTGGATCGCCATCGGCGCCCGTTGAGCGGCGAGGTCGCTCAAAGAAAGGATGAGAACATGAAGCTCACTCTTCGTAGAGCAAAAGAACTGACAGGCAAGGCCGCATCGCTCAAGGTTTACGTAAACGGAAAGGTGTGCGGCTCGATCGCCCCGAGTAGCGAGGTGACTTTGCATGTCGACGCAAGAGAAGCAGAGATCTTCGTCAAGACGAGTTGGTGTGAAAGCAATCGCGTAACCGTTGCATCAGATTCAAGGCTCAGAGCCTCTGCAAGAGGAGGCCTGGTGGGGGCCACGTTCAACTCCATCTTCAGACCAAAGAGCACATACGTCCTTGAAGAGGAATGAGCTTCTCCTCCTGGCGGACACCTGGGCTCGCCCGCATTGTCCTCCTGGTCGGCCTTGACATCGACCGCCTCTCTGCCTGACCGCACACCGTTCATCACTCGCTGATCGCCAGGTTCCAGTGCTCGACGATACCCTCAAGACCGCGCGCATGGTTCACCGGCTCACGCTGGGCGTCGGCGTCGGCGCACTCGCGTTCGCGTTCGCGTTCGAGAAGCCCGTGGCTCGAGAGCCTTCAGGCGTTGGAGCGCGTGCCATTCTCTGATTACCGCGAGTACGCACTGCAGCAGGCTGCGGCAAGCAAGCTGTGGGATGGGCACACTGCGGCCGCAGGGGCATTGGAGGCTGCGGGTACGGAGGCGCTCGTCTTTGGCATCGAGCGAATCCATGAGGCCCTCAGTCGTTCGCTCCACGAGTGCTGAGGGCGCTGGCGCAGGCGCTGCTCAGTGCGGCAATGATCATCGCCCACGCCAGCTTTTTGATCATCTACCCATGCCTTCGCTCATGGAATTCGTCAGCTCGCGGTGCTCGCGCAGAGTCTTCAGTAGATCGCCGACCGGCTCGTCGCCCGTGGAGAACACAGCCTCGTCGATCACGGCCTCAGTGCGGGTGATGGTCATGCTGAACTGAGGTGCCGCCGGATCGCCGATGATCACGCTGACGCCAGAGGCGAGCACGGTGATGCGCACGTCTTGGGGCGAGGCCTTCGGCATCGCGCCCATCTCTGTGGGATCCTCGGGCGGCGCTGGCATGCCCAGAAAGACTGCGCCCTGGCCCTCGAGCACGAGCGGACTGCCGGCCTCGGAGGCTACCGACAGGGCGCTCAGCTCAACCACCCGCGCTAGCACGTGGAGGGGGCTGGCAAACACGGGGTTATCGTCCATCATGACCTGCGCCGGCAGAGGCGTGGGGCGTTCGTCGGCAAACGACTGGGCGTCCTTCCTGCTGAGGCCCATCCAGCCGTCGGACAGCGGGGAGGGCATGCCGAACCGCGACGCTGAGCTGCGGCGGGCGACGATGTGGTCGCCCTTCTCGATGATGACGTCCTTTTGCTCCGTGCTGCCGGGCATGCGGCTGAGCATGCCGGGTAGTTCCATGCTGCTCGTGACTTCGACACGCAAACCCAACTCACCGCCCAGGATCGCGCGACCCTTGCGGCTCATCTTGAGGTCCATCGCTTCGCTATCGGATTCAGCCGTCTTCAGCGCTCCCTTGAGTATGAATTTTTGCTCAAAGTTCAGCTCGCCGCCGGGGGCTGACAGGCGCTGCTGCAGCTCATCAAGCTGCTCGAGCGCGGCCTCGCTGTGCGCACCTTCCACGGCGAAGAGCGCTGACGTGTCCATCTCAGGGATGTCAGCGGCCTCGGCAGCCGGTGGGGCCTCTCCGCTGACGACCCTTTGCAGCGCAGCGTCCATGCCCATGGGATGACCGATGTACTGCACGATACCCCCGCGCTCGACGATGAAGGCCGTGGGGATGCCACGCATCTTGGCAGCGTTCATCCAGTCCGCATACATCGAGCGGTCGGGGTCGGTGCCCATGGTGTAGTGAGTCACCGAGGCGTGCTTCTCCTTGGCCAGAAACGCCTGCACCGTGTCGAGCTTTTCGTCGCTGACGCTGAGGATGACGACGTCATCGGCGTACTGCTCTTGCAGCTCGGACAAGTGCGGGAAGCTGGAGATGCAGGGCCCGCACCA
>JBLIMM010000294.1:0-6079 GCA_047638635.1 Pseudohongiellaceae bacterium
TCGAAATACTTCTTTGCCTTGGACGTGCGTGTCACGCCTTCGTTATTGCAAAGCTTGCGGAGACGTCGCAGGGCCTTCTCGACGGGCTCGTTGTCACGGGTTTGAATGCGGATGGCCAAGTCTTCGAGGTCTCCAGGGAGGGGCGAGGAAGCGCCCCACTCTAACGCAATTATTGGATAGTCAGGTGACCGCAGCTTCGGCCGAGCGAATCTCTTCGAGGACGGCGTCGGCATCGACGGCGCCCCTCAGAGCAGCTCGGAGGTCGGCATTGGACAACAAGCGGGCGATTTCTGCCAAAGTCCGGATATGGGCCTTGGTCTGATTACTAGGATTCACGAGCAAGATGACCAAATGGGTCGGTTGCCCATCAATGGCCTCAAAGGCCATGCCATCCTTAGCAATCCCCAAGGCCACGGCAGTGTGTTCTGCTTCGGCTGCGGAGGCATGCGGGATGGCGATACCTTTTTCCATCCCCGTGGACATGGACTGCTCACGCAAGACCAATGCACCGTGGACAACATCTCTGTGAGCTGCCTTTATCTGCCCCGACTCGACCAAAGAATCCGTCAGTGTCTCGATGAGGGCCCACTTATCCAGGCCATCGATATCCAGACGGATAGCGGCGCGGGGCAGGACCTCGGAGAGCTTCACGAGCGGATAGCCATGGAAGAGAAAAGTCAGACGGGACTGGGTAGGAAAGCAGTTTCTGTGCGAAACAACCGTTGGTCAGTGTCGAGGGCTATGGCTTCTTTGCCGAATGCAGCCCCCAGCAGAATCGCACGACCATAGAGGCGCCTGTCGATCGAAGCAAGGTGCAGCGCATGTTTCCTCAGCGATTCAGCCGACGATCCCTGGGAAGAGACCGTTGATCCCCCCCGTCCAAGCCTCCATCATCGGCCGTTCATCCGGGGCTGTCCGTCCTGGTACGCCGAAGGAGTCGTCCTGCCCATGCGCTCGAGCATCCTCATCTCCCTTGTCAGCCTCGCACTCTTAGCGGGACCTCTGACTGCCCAAGACGTTCAATTGATTCCTGGAGCCCCAGGAACGGGCCAAGGAGACAGCTACGTCTTCCAGTTTGACGAGGAGAACGGCGAGAAGCTGATCGACTTCATTGACCTCGCCAAGGTCATCCTCCAGCGGCCGATCAAATATGCGCCCACAGAGATCGGCGATGTCACGATCTTCATCGTGGGACCGCTCACCGTCGAGAAGGCGAAGTTCTATCAGTTCTTCCAGGCGGTTCTCAGAGCCTACGATTTCATCATCATGGACTACGGTCCGAAGGGCAGCAGCTTCCTCTCGATTCAAAAAATCGGGGGTGGTGGCGCCGGTGCCAGAGGAGGAGGGGCGTTCATCAAGAGCAAGGCCCCCATCGTCCCCATGGACCGCCTGGAGGAGTACTCCGAAGACCCGGCCACGTTGATCACCACGTCCATACCGCTGAAATACATCGACGCGCGGTCGGCCATGGCGTCTTTCCAGCCCTACTTCGACACGACGATCGAGGGCATCCGCAATGTTGAGAACAGCAACAGCCTGGTCATCACCGGCTTTGGCACGAACGTCTGGGGTGCTTATCAGCTGGTAGGCCTTGTGGACGTGCCCCCCTTCAAGCCCCAACCCCATATCCGCAAGCGCGAGCTGCAGAACACCTCGGTTGACGAAATCGAAACGGTGCTGACAGAGTTGCTCGCCGCAGCCCGTGGCCTCCGCCCAGGACAGACAGCTCAGCCTCAGCAGGCGGGCGCCCTGGCCAGCCAGAGCATTGAGCCCCGGGTCATTCTCGACGCTCGCAGTAACTCCCTGCTGCTTGCTGGCGAAGAGGAGATGGTCGAACGCATCGAATCGTGGATCGACATTCTCGACGTCGAGGTCGAACCTCGCAGCTTCACCCATGTCTACCGACTCGAGAACACCGATGCCGGAAGCATGGAAGAGATCCTTAAGGACGTCCTCGCCGACGATCAATCCAGCGCTGGATCAGGGCGTGCCGCTCAGCCTGGTAGCGGCGCCTCGAGTCTGGAGATTCCCGCGAGCGTGACCGCTGATGAGATCAGCAACTCGCTGGTGATTACCGCATCGGACCGCAAGTACGCCGACCTCATCGAGACCATTCGCAGCCTCGACATCCGCCGCAAGCAGGTGCTTGTAGAGGCGGCTATCGTCGAGACCCAAGAGTCCCTCAGCGAGATCTTCAAGGCCGGCGTGGGTGTCGCTACGGGCGATGTCACTGCTGGAGACGAAAAGGGCGGAGGCTTCATCTCGAACTTCGGTACGCCTCTAGGATTCGACGATACGGGCGCCGTGGACATCGGCGCCTCCCTGCAGAATCTGCAGGGCAGCAACGGCGGTAACTTCGCCACCTTCAGCAGCAGCGCCGTGCCGATCCCCTTGTTCCTCCAGTGGATCAGCGGTCACACCAAAACGAAGGTGCTGTCCCGCCCGTCCGTCTTGACCAACGACAACGAAGAGGCCGAGCTCTCAGCAGAAGAAGAAACGTCGTATGAGACGACGTCCGTGACGAATAACACGACTCAATCCAACTTCGAGTCGGTGACGGCGGGGATCCGGCTGAACGTCTCCCCCACGATCTCAGCGGGCAACTACTTGCGCCTGCGCGTGCGTCTGGAGATCTCCGACTTCCGCCCCGCGCGATCGGGCAACTCGGCCGCGCCACCAGACATCAACCGGCGCGAGATCGACACTCCTATCACGCTGCCCGATGGTCACACGATCATCCTCGGCGGCCTGGTCACCCACTCGAACAGTGAGTCCAAGAGCAAGATCCCCTGGCTCGGCGACCTGCCCTTGATTGGCTGGCTGTTTCGCGCTGAGGACGAGTCCCAGAACGACCTCCACCTGTACGTCTTTATCACGGCCCACATTATTGACGGTGACTTCGCGTTGCTGAACGAGATCAGCGCCGCAAGAGAGCAGGACGTCGAACGCCTGGGTGGCGATCTGAGTGAGCTGGTGGGCTCTGTGAGCGTCTCCGAGGACGACGACCGCATCCTCCCCCTGACTGGCCTGGACGAAGTCTTCGACATGCCCACTCCGGCCATGCCCACGTCAGGGCCTCGCGAGGAGCGCTGAGATGAACTCAGCTCTCGCTGATCTGCTGGCATCTGATGGCGGCATGAGTCTCCAGGACATTCAAGACTGCGAGGCCCTCGCGGAGGACAGCGATCAGAGTCTCGATCGCCTGTTGGTGGGTAAGGGCTTTTTGAAAGAAGCCGAGATGTTGCGCATCGTTGGCAGCTATCTGGCCTACCCCTTCCGTCAAGAACTACGGGATGTAGAGATTCCTGAGTTGTTCGTGGACAAGGTGCCCGTGCACTTTGCTCGCTCGTTCAATCTCGCCGGAATCGAGCAGACCGATGGCACTGTGCAGGTCGCGACTTGCTCACCCTTCGACCTTCACCCCCTGGACGACTTGGCCACCTTCATGGGCGCCGAGATCGACATCGTATTGGCCCCCAAGGCCGAGATCACTTCGCTGATCAACCGGGCTTACAAGACCAAAGCCGACGTTGTGGACGCCGCCCTCGGCGACATGGACGACGACGACGATCTGATTAAGCTCGACGTTGATGAGGGAGGCGAAGATCTTCTCGACGTCAGCAACAAGGCGCCGTTGGTCAAGCTGGTCAACATGATCTTGTTCCAGGCGCTGAAGATGCGTGCCTCCGACGTGCACATCCAGCCGTTCCCGGACAAGCTCCAGGTGCGCTATCGCATCGACGGCGTGCTCTACGACATGGAGGCACCGCCGAAGAAGTATCAGGATGCGATCATTAGTCGCATCAAGGTGATGGGCAAACTCGACATCGCCGAGCGACGGCTGCCCCAGGATGGTCGCGCGAGCTTGCGCCTTGGCGAGAGCGACGTGGATGTTCGTATCTCCACGGTCCCCACGACCAATGGCGAACGGGTGGTCATGCGGCTGCTCGATAAGACTGCCCGGGTGTACCGCCTCGGTGAGATTGGGCTCGATGCAGACAACGAGGCCATTTTGCGGGAGTACGTTGAGTACACCCACGGGGTGATCTTCGTCACTGGGCCTACCGGTTCGGGCAAGACCACCACGCTCTACGCCGCGCTCACCGAACTCAACACCGCTGAGAAGAACATTCTCACCATCGAGGACCCGGTCGAATACAACCTGCCGGGCATCAGCCAGGTACAGGTCAATGCCAAGAAGGGGCTGACGTTCTCTGCGGGTCTGCGCTCATTCTTGCGGCAAGACCCCGACATCATGATGATTGGTGAGGTACGCGACGATGAGACCGCTGACATCGCCATTCGCGCCGCGCTCACCGGTCACTTGGTCTATTCGACCTTGCACACGAACGATGCGGCCAGCGCTGTCACCAGAATGCTCGACATCGGTGTGGAGCCCTACTTAGTGGCGTCCTCCGTCATCCTGTCCGTAGCCCAACGCTTGGTGCGCGTGATCTGCCCGAAGTGCAAAGAGTACGAAGTACCGGACGCTGAACTCGCCGCCAAACTGCTCTCCGTCGGGTTGGAAATCGACCAGTTCGAAGATGGTCGAGTGCCCTCGGGGCGCGGCTGCGACTACTGCTTCGAAAGCGGGTATGTCGACAGAACTGCACTGTACGAGATGCTCCCCGTGGACGAGCAGGTGCGGGTCAACATCATGAAGCGAGTGGGCTCGAGCATCATTAAGCGCGATGCCATGCTCAACAGTGGCTTACGCACCCTGCGCAGCGACGCACTCAGGAAGGTCGTCAGAGGAGTGACAACCATCGACGAAGCGCTGCGGGTTACCACCAAGGACGAATTCTAACGTGCCCGTCTTCAGCTACAAGGCCTACAACGCAGCCGGCCAAATCAAGAGTGGTATCGAAGACGCCGACTCCGCCCGGGAAGCCCGGCTCAGGCTGCGCCGCAAGGGCCTCCATGTCACTGACATCGACGAGCTGCGCTCTTCCGGTGGCAAGAAACAGTCACAGTGGAGTCAGCGGCGCATGCGTCGCAAGACCAGCCGTGAGTTGCCACAGATTACCCGGCAACTGTCCACGCTGCTGAAATCTGGTATTCCACTCAACGATGGCCTGAAAGCCCTGGTCGAGCAGGTAGAAAGCCGTCACCTCGAGATCGTGTTTCGAGATATCCGCGAGCGGATCAACGGTGGCTCTTCGTTCGCCGAAGCCCTCGACCACCACCCCGGGGTCTTCCCTCGACTCTATATCTCGATGGTGCGAGCAGGGGAAGCCGCAGGCAATAACGATGTGGTACTCGGGCGACTCGCCGACTTCATGCTGCGCCAAGCGGCCATGAAGAACAAAGTGATGTCCGCTCTGATGTACCCGATCATTATGTTGGTCGTGGGTGCCGTGGTGGTCAGCATCTTGATGATCAAAGTGGTGCCACAGCTGATCACTTTGGTCGAAGATCGCCAGGCCGACCTGCCCACTCCCACGCTGATCTTGAAGTCTCTCACAGACTTCCTGCAGGGCTACTGGATCTTGCTCGTCGTTGGCTCCGTCGCTTCCTACATGCTCTTTGGAGCATTCCGCAGACAGCCCAAGGGCAAACTGCTGACAGACCGGGCGCTCCTGGGATTACCCATCTTCGGGACGCTTTTCCGCAAGCAGGCCATTTCGCGTTTTGCTGTGACCCTGTCAACGCTGCTCAAGACAGGCGTGCCGATTCTCGATGCGATCAAGATCGTCCGCGAAGTCATCGCCAATGCGGTCATGCAAAACGTCCTCGACGACTTGCATACAGCCATTCTCAAGGGCGCCGACATTGCCACGCCGCTGAAGAGAAGCGGGGTCTTCCCCCCCGCCGTGGGCTATATGATTGCCATCGGTGAGCAGAGCGGTGAACTCGAAGAGATCCTCGACAGCCTCGCCGAAGCTTACGAACTCGAAGTTGATGTGGCCACAGAACGCATGACCGCCGCCCTAGAACCGATCATGATTATCGGCATGGCTGGCGTGGTGGCCTTCATCGTGATGGCCGTCGTCATGCCCATGCTGGAACTCAGCACCGGCAACATGTGACCGAACCAAACAACGCTCAGGAGCCCCCATTATGAATGCCAAGCAATCCC
>JBLIMM010000295.1:0-6066 GCA_047638635.1 Pseudohongiellaceae bacterium
GCAGCCCGCTGCGCTCGGCCACGCCTACGCCGAGCAAAGCCACCAGCACCGTCCCCAGCGGGGCGAAGCCGGTGAAGTTCGTCACCAAGCCGTTGCCGATGCGTCGCAGGCCCTCGGCGTTGATCAGGCTCACCGCGCGGACCATGCCGTCGGCGGCTCGACCCGGCGCGCCCTCCGATCGGGGATCGACCACGGCCCACTCGAAGTAGGCTGCGATCCAGGACAGCCCCAGCACGCCACCGCAGATCAGGGCAAAGAGCGTGACCGGGTGGGGCAGCAGGTTGCCGAGCCACTCCACGAAATCGAGGAATCGGGCAAGGGGACCGAGTTGCGGGCGGTCGCTGGCGGGGGGCGGGTTGGCTTTCATGGCCGACACGGTAGCGGATCAGTACGGGAGGGCGCTTCGGCCCCCGCGCGTCCGGCGCGATCTGTAGGGCTCAGGGATCCACCAAGGTCATTTGCTCGGGCAGCCAACCCCGGGTCATGTCGTTGTTGAGCTGGTCGCTCTCCAGATGGTCCGCCACCACCCGGACGCGCACCTGCACGCCGGCGCCCGCCTCGCGCAGGGCCAGCAGCAGCTGGTCGAGCTGGGGCGTCGTGGATGAACCGGGCGAGGCGGATGGCACGGGGGCCGCCCCGTTGGGCCCCGCGGAGGTCGCCGGAGCGGCGTCGTTTGGCGGCGCCGCCGGGGTCAGTGCCTGACTGACTTCGAAGCCGTCCACCGACCAGTCGCTGGTGGGAGCGAGGGGCGGCACGGTCCAGCGGCCGAGGAGCACTTCGCCGGCCTCGCCGACGAGCGCGCCGTCGGGGCTCATGGCGGCCACGAACAGGTCGAGGACGGCCGGCGGTGTGGCCACGGCGCTGGGGTTCGTGACCCGAGCGTTGACCACGTAGGACAAGGTGCCGCCCGAGAGCACCCGGTCGACCACCGGTGGGTCGACGGCCAGATCGTAGCCTGCGGGCTGCGAGTCCGCGGGGCCCTGGCGGGTGATGCGCAGCAGGGTCAGCCCGGGGGCGAAGGTGATCGGCGTGGACGTCCCCAGGCCGCGCTTCTGCACCGTGATCGTGGTGCTGGGCGCGCCCGGGTGGAACAAGTCGCACTTGCCGTTGACTGCACCCCACTCCACGTCGTACCGGCCGGGCACCAGACCGGCGTCGAGCTGGGCTGTGCTGGTCACGGGCAGCGGCTCGAAGTTGTAGACGAACGCGCTGTACAGGCCTGCGTCGTAATCCCGGTGGTTGCACTGGATCGCCAGGTCGGTGCCGTCGTCGAGCCGGTCACGCCAGCGCACCAGGGGCTGGAAGGCGATGCCCTCCACAAGGTTTTCGCCTGTGGCGGCCACCGTCAGGTTGCTGAGCGCTCCGCCCAAGGGCACGCGGTCGGTGTGAATGACGTGGCTGGAGAGCAGCGGGAACAGCACGCGGTGGTAGGGGATGGTCTTCCCGTAGCTGCCCTCGAAGGTGAGCGGTGACTTGGCTGTGAAGCCCACGCCGCACGTGGACACGTCCTCCAAGGCGTAGAGCATCGCCCCGATCTGGCCGTTGAACTCGTCCTCGACCCAGCTCTCCATGCGCTGGAGCAGGGGCGCGTCGACGTAGCTGCCCCCCGAGCCGAGGGGGTCGATGAGGGTGCTGAGCTGGGGGTCGTTCGCCAGCACAGGCAGGTGGGTGATGACCAGCGGGCCGAAGCGGACGTTGGCCTTGAACAGCTTGCCCGCCCAGAGGGCGCTGCCCGGCGCGGGCGAGGTTGGCGAGCCGGCATCCTCCCAGTCCATCACCGAGCGGAACATGCGCACCTGTGGCAGCAGGCCGACCCACGCATTGGAGTCGCTGGAGTTGACGTACGCGGTGCGCAGCAGGTCGAGGGTGTAGGAGTGCACGCCCCCCGCGAGCTCGCTGGTGTCGGCGGGGTTGGTCGTGTGGGTCCACCAGCCGGCCGTGGAACCGAGCATGTTGCTGGGCCACTGCACCGGCCCGTACCACCCCGACGGCTTGCCGTTCGACGTGTCGAACGAGTCTTGGATCCAGGCCAGGGCCCAGTCGCCCAGGTCCTCCACCATGGGGTGCCCGTCGGGCAGCAGGGCCCGCCCCGCCTCGGCGACGGCGGGCAGCATGGCGCGGCCGTTGAGCAGCAGGTCGTCGTCAAAGGTGCCGCTCGTGTCCGGCCCGGCGGCGGTGAAGTGGTCCGTGCGGAAGTGCAGCCGGCCCAGGGTCGTGGGCGCGGCGAAGGCCAGGGGCGGGTCCTGGGTCCAGCGGATGTGCTCGGCCACTCCCATGCCCACGTCGAAGGCCCGGGCCGTGTGGCCGAAGGCGGCTTGGGTGGCGAGCCAGGCGTTGGTGGTGTACTCGGCGGTGTGCTCGACGTCCGCTAGCTCACCGGCGAAGTAGCCGTCTTGCACCTCGCCCGAGACGTACAGGGTGTGCCGCACCATGTCGTCCAGGTGGTCGAGGGCGCGGCGGTCGGTTTGATCTTGGCGACCGGCGAAGATCTTGGCCAGCTGGACCATGAGCTCGATGTCGTCGCCGGAGCCGCCCCCGAGGTCGCCGTCTACCAGGCGCTCGCCCAGCCAGTAGTCGGCGAGGGCTTTGAGCAGGAAGCGCTGCTGGCGCAGCAGGTTGGCCCAGTCCGGCGCGCTGGGGTCGTCCTCCGGCATGTCCACCCTGTCGCCCCACCACGAGGCGTCGATCTGGGCGTCGCTCAGAAGGTTCTGGAAGTCGGCCAGATTCCAGCCGATAGGCAGCTTGCCCTGGTTGACCGCCTCGCGGAACAGCAGCAGCTCGAGGTCATCGGGGAAGTCGGTCGCGGCGAAGCCCAGGTCGACGAAGTCCGAGAGGATGGCGTCGCGGCGGGCCGCCATGGCCACGGCGTCTGGGTCGGTAAGCGAATTGCCCATGTTCGGGTTCATCGCGACGAGCGTGGTGCCGGTGAGCTTGAGGGCGGCGAACGCCAGGGGCGAGGGCTCCCAGTCGCCGCTGGCCAGGGCACCTGCGTTCCACGCGGAGAGGTCCTCGAGCAGGGTCGACCCGTTTACGGCGGCGGTGATGCCGCGCAGCTCGCGCAAGGCAATGTGGGCGTTGGCGTTGGTCAGCGTCAGGCCCTTGATCGAAAGCGACTGACCAGCGCAGTCAGTGTTCAGGAAGCCACGCCCGCCGTCTTCAGCACAGGCGAAGGCGGCGGCCCGTCCCCCGGCTGCCAAGTGGTCGAGGGCGCGCTGCATCGAGGTGACCTCGTCGAGTAGCCAGCGCGCCGCGGGCTTGCCGTTGAGGGCCGCGTTCGCCAGGTCCGCGGCGGCGTCGTCCAGCAGGTGGAGGCGGCCGTGTTGGCTGCCTTCGAGCCAGCCCGCCAGGTGGACCAGGGCCACACCCCGCTGGTAGCTCCAGGGGATCTCGTACGCGAGGGTCTCGGCGAGATCGAAGTCTCCCCCGTTGAACGCCGTGACGAAGTCCTTGACCACGGCGCCCGGGCCCTGCAGCGGGCCGCTTGTCGTGCGTTTGTAGGAGATAGGCAGCTGCTTGAAGTCGTGCAGCTCGAAGCCCGCCAGGTAGAGCGGGTCGCTCCCGTCGGTCGAGAGGCGCAGGGACAGCCGGCCGCTGGCGTCGGAGTTCGCCAGCACCCACACGGGCACGATGCCGCCGACGAAGGTGAGATAGGTGGGGCCTTTGTGCCCGCTCGTGCAGCGGATGCCGCTGGCCGCGGTGCGCCAACCACCCCCAGCGTCGAGCACCTCGACGCGCACGTCCCGGGAAGTGCTAGGCACGTAGTCCCAGTAGGGAGGGTTGTAGAAGTCGGACAGCTCGCTCCATGGCGCCAGGGCGCCGAGCTCGAGGCGCACGCGGTAGGGCGTGTCCGGCGACAGGCCGTCGATGGACAGCGCTGTGCGATCAGCGAGCCACAGGGACGTGTTGCGGTGGGTGGCGTCGAGCTGATCGGGGTCGACGCACAGCACGTCCGGCGCCAACGGGTATTCGCCGTAGAAGTTGGGCAGGTTGCCCGACACGTGCACGGTGCCCAGGGGCGGCTTGTCGAGGGACACTCCGGGGGGCGCCGAGGAGGCGCTCAGCATCTCGTAGCCCGCCTCGCCCGTGGAGAACCCGTTGAGGTCGCCGCAGTCCACGCGGCGCGGCAGGGACTGCCCGCGGCCCGCCACAGCCAGGCAGGTCAGCACGAGCGCCGCCAGCAGGGGGCGGACGTGTCGGTGTGGGGCGGCTTGGGGAAGGGCCTGGGTCACATGGGACGGCATCGGTTCGGCTGGTGGGAGAGGGGGCCGGGTGAGCGCCGGCGAGCGCATCGGGTCCTGGACCTATGACCGATGCTAGGCATGAGCTGTGGTCATTCCACTGCGGCGCGCCATTTGATTCCGATTGGTCATGGCATCCCGATCTCGCGAGGGTCTCGACGGGGCCGCGCCACTCGACAAGATCACGGTGGCAGGGGCGCACGGCGCCGCATGGTGCAGCTACAGCTGCCGGCCGGCTCTCAGTCCGAGTTGATGAGCTTTCGCGGCTACGACCAGATCAACGGCCCGGGGCTGCTCAGGTTGCCCGTGCTGCCTGTCCGCCGCAAAAGGCTGCTAGACTGTGTGAGATGCGGGAACCGGCTCACTAGATGCTCAGCATCCAGGGGACCCAGTTGGAAGGAAGAGAGAGGATGCAGATGAATACCGGACGACTCAACCGCAGTTGTGTCCAAGTGACCCGATGGCCCTTGAGCCTCGGAAGGTGGCTGCAAGCGCGCCGCAGCACGGCTGCCAGGACCGCACTGCTGCTGGCGAGCTTCTCGATAGGCGTCGTGGCCCAGCCCGTGGCCGACTTCAACGCTCTTCCCAAGCATGGTGCCAAGCCACTGCAAGTGTCGTTCATCGACCTGTCGACCAGCTCTGTTCCCATCACGAGCTGGCTGTGGGACTTCGGCGACTCCGCCACGTCGACGGCACAGCACCCGATCAAGACCTACACGGCGTCGGGCAGCTATCCGGTCTCGCTCACCGTGACCTCGAGCCAGGGCAGCGACTCGGTGATCAAGGCCGGTTTCATCAACGTCCCGCCCCCCGGCTTGTTCGGGGCCCAGCTCGTGCTGCCGAACTCGCCAACGTCCGACGATGTGGCCGTGGCGGACTTCAATGGTGATGGCGCTCCAGACCTGCTGGCCACCAAGGCGAACTCGTCCGTGGGCGTGCACTGGTGGCAGTCGCTGGGCGCAGTCGGCGAGTTCGGTCCGGCCCAGCTGATCACCGATGAGAACCCTGCCGCCAGTACGATCGACGCCGCCGACATCGACGGTGATGGGGACATGGACGTGCTCGCCGGCTACGTCCAGCTCGACAAAGTCGTCTGGCACGAGAACACGGACGGCCTGGGTGCATTCGGCCCGGAGCGGACCGTGGTTTCGTTTGCCCTGACCTGTAGCGGCGTGGAGTCCGGCGACATCGACGGTGACGGGGACATCGACGTGCTCTCCACCCTGGCGTTGGCCGGCAAGCTCGCCTGGAACGCCAACTCCGGCGCGGGGACTTTCGGCCCCAAGACGGTCCTGGCCACGTTCGGCTCGTCCGCTTCGGGAGTCCTGAGCAGCCGCCTGGCAGATCTGGACGGCGACGGCGACCTGGACGTGCTGGCCGGCTACGGTTACAGCGCGGGGCCCGGCTTGCCGGGGCAGAACAACCAGCTGGTCTGGTTCCCCAACGCCGACGGTCTGGGGGGCTACGGCGGCGCCCAACTCCTCGACACGGCGCTGTCCCTGCCTGGAGCGATCGAAGGTGTGGACGTGGACGACGACGGCGATCTCGACGTGCTGGCCGGATCCGCCTACGACGGCCAGGTCAACTGGTACGAGAACACCGACGGCGCCGCCAGCTTCGGCCCGTCACGGACCATCCGGGAACCCGTGTTGGGCACGGCCCAGGTCGTCTCATTCACCACCGCGGACGTGGACCTCGACGGTGACCTCGACGTGGTGGCCGCGGAGGAAATCTCCAACCGGCTCGTGCTCCTCGAGAACATGGACGGACTGGGCGACAGCTGGAGCGAGGTGCTGATCTCGAATCAGGCCGGCACGGTTCGAGACGT
>JBLIMM010000296.1:0-6027 GCA_047638635.1 Pseudohongiellaceae bacterium
GAGTCTGCACCCTCGCACCGCGTGCCTTGACACCCGACCCGCCCGTTGTCACCGTCTGGTTGTGACCACTCGCGCACAGGGATTCGCTCTTGGATTCGACACCCTCCTGGGGCTCCCGGGAGAGGACTTGCGCTGGATCGCTGTGTCACTGGGCTTTGGCTGACAGGTTGCCCTAGTGGCGGCGTGTCCGAATCGCGCGTACGGGGTCCTCTGAGACTCGACGCGCCCTCCACCCCCAGCTGATCCGGCTTCACGCGCCACTCCGTCCATTGTCTGAACCACTCGCCAGGAGGGCGCGTTGAGTGAGATCAATCCCATGCGTGACGAGAAGAACCCGGACGAAGCCGAAGCAGATCGTCCTGACGCCGTGGACCGACGTCGCTTTCTGAAGACCGGGCTGGCCGCCGCTGCGGGCGGACTCGCCGCCTCGGAAACGGGAGCACAGCAGGTCCCCCCGGCGGACGGCGTGCGCACGGACCTGTTCATGCCCGAGGAGCACTGGCGCGAACGCATGACAGCCCCCGACGACGGCATGGCATACGGCTGGATCGTCGATACGCGCAAGTGCTTCGGCTGCCACGCCTGCGAGGTGGCCTGCAAGTCAGAGAACGACGTCCCCCTGGGGAACTTCATTCGCCAGACGATCTACCACGACACGCAGCGGGCGAACGGCAGCCAGGCCCGGATCATGATCCCCATGTCTTGCCAGCATTGCGAAGACGCGCCGTGCATCAAGGCCTGCCCGTGCGGCGCGCTCCACAAGGGGGCCGGGGGCTCGGTGCAGGTCAACTACGATGCGTGCTCGGGACACGCGAGCTGCAAAGACGCTTGCCCGTACGGCGCCATCTACATCGACCCGGTGGCGAACCAGGCGGTGAAGTGCCACAACTGCACGCACCGCGTAGCCGAGAGCATGGAGCCGGCTTGCGTGGCCACATGCCCGAGCGACGCGCTGACCTTCGGCGATCTGAACGATCCCGCCTCGAAGATCTCGCGCATGAAAACCGAGCTGGAGTCCGAGGGCGCCCTTGAGCAGCTCCGCGCGCAGAAGGACACCAAGCCCCGGGCGTGGTACGCCACGAGTGAAGACCACCCCGCAGCGTCCTTTGAGTCGAAGCTGCCCGGTGAGGGCCAGAGCTATCACCCCGACGCCTACTCCGTCTACGAGTGGCAGCAGAATACGCCACCCCACGAGCGCATCCCCCACCCCGGCGAATCGAACGGCGATACATCGAACGGCGACACATCGAGCAGCGATACATCGAACGGCGACACATCGAGCAGCGACACCGAGACGGAGAACCACTAGATCATGGACGCTCCCGAAGAAGAGGCCTCCCCCCAACTCGCTCGGCGCCGCTTCTTACAACTGGGCGCACTCTTCTCCACAGCCGCCGCGGCGTGCGTCTCCCACAACAAGACCAAGGACCAAACCAAAGGGCCCACCACGGACACGAACCCGTGGACAGATCGGCCGCCCACGAAGCAGGAAAGCCTGGACGTGTGGACCGCCGGCCAGGGGGTGCCCTACGAGGTGCAGGCCCCGGGCGTTTGCGCGCTCCCCGGCCCCGGCCGAAAGACCAAGTTTCCCGATCCCGACAAGTACCGCAACGTCGAGCGCGTGCACAGCATGTGCCAGCTCTGCTCGACCGTATGCGGCATCACGGGCATCGTGAAAGACGGCAGGATCATCAAGGTCGAGGGCAACCCCAACGATCCGAACTCCCGGGGCAAGCTGTGCGCTCGGGGCCAATCAGCGCTGAACCACCAGTATCACCCTGAGCGCTTGCTCTACCCACTGAGGCGCGTGGGCGCCCGGGGCGAGGGCAAGTGGCGCCGCATCTCCTGGGACGAGGCCTACGACGAGATCGCGGAGCGGCTGAAGGGCGTGCAGGAGAGCGGCAAGCTCGAGGAGTTCGCCTTTCACCAGGGACGCAGCCGCACCAAGGACGCGGTGGCGAACTTCCTGCGGGCCTTCGGCACGAACACCGCGCTCAACCATCGGGGCTTGTGCTCTGCGGCGCGCCGGGCCGCCAACCTGACCTACCTGTTCGAGTCGGACTGGGACCTCGGCGACTACGAGAACTCGAAGTACATCCTGAACTTCGGCTCGAACATGTTCGAGGCCCACCAGGGTCACATCGCGGGGGCCCAGCGTGTGCAGCGGGGCCGCTTCGAGAACGGTGCCAAGCTGGTCACCTTCGACGTGCGCATGTCGAACACCGCCGGCAACTCGGACGAGTTCTTCATGCCGTCCCCCGGCACCGACGGCGCCGTGGCGCTGTCCATGGCCCACACGATTCTGTTCGAGGATCTCTACGACGCCACGTTCATGGAGGAGTGGACCAACGTCACCGTGGACGATCTGAAGAACGAGCTCCGGGAGTACACGCCCGCATGGGCCGAGGGTGTGTCCACCGTCCCGGCGAAGGACATTCAGCGCATTGCGCGAGAGTTCGCAGCCGCCGCCCCGCGCGCTACGACCATGTGCAACCGGGGCTCGTCCGCCCACGTCAACGGTTACTGGAACGACCGGGCGATCATCCTGCTCAACGCCCTCGTGGGCAGCGTCGGCAAGCCCGGCGGCTTCTGCTGGATGTTCACCGGCGGCTACGACAAAAAGCGTTTCCCCCCGCCCAAGGGCCCCGGCAAGCCGAGCACACCGTCGATCCTCGCCGACCCGCCCGAGTTCGCCCTCGCGAACGTGTGGAACACCATGAAGGTGGGCGAGATCGTCTACTGGTATCTCAAGACGAAGCGCGCAAAGATCCAGGTGTACATGACGTACAACCTCGACTCGCCGCTGACGTGGCCCGAGACCGACGTCACCCGCAGTGTGATGCTCGACGAGGAGGCCATCGGCTTCCACGTTTGCATCAACCCGTTCCTCAACGAGACCGGTGCGCTGGCGGACATGGTGCTGCCCTGGACGACGTATTTGGAACGCTGGGACGTGGACGCCCGGGGCGCGTACAACCTCAAGCCGTACATTTCCATGCGTCGCCCCATGGTCGAGTCGCTCGGCGAGGCCAAGGACGTCCGCGAGATCTTCCCCGAGATCGCCCGGCGCGTCGGTGGCTCTATGGCCGAGGCTTACCCCATGACCCCCACGCCCGAGTACATGGCGGAGTGGGTCAAAAACGTCCCCTACGACCCGCAGAAAGACGCGTCGCCCATGGCGCACCTCGAGCGCGTGGGCGCATTCGAAGACCCGCAAGAGCAGCCCTACTTCGAGCCCTACCTCAAGCCTCTGACCACCAGCGAACTCGAGGGTGCGGAGCTCAACGAGGCCACCGGCATCTGGACGAAGGACGGCAAGGGCATCGGCGTGCAGCACCGGGGCAAGCCGGTCATCGGGTTCAAGACGCCGAGCCGCCGCATGGAGGTGTACTCCGAGTTCGTGCAGAAGACCGGTCGCAACGAAGACACCTCAGAGCTCACCCGGCTGGCGAACTCCAAGGGCAAGAACCGCCCGGCCCACCACAAGGGGAACGACTACGAGATCCACCCGTGGCCGAAGTACACGCCGATCGACGAGCACCAAGACATGGCCGACAATCAGCTCGTGATGACGTCGTTCAAGTGGAACGTGCACAACCACGGCCGGACCGCGAACTTGAAGTGGTGCAGCGAGATCGTCCACTCGAACCCCGCGTGGGTCCACCCGGACACGGCGAAGAAGCTCGGCCTCTCGGATGGCGACTTCGTCGAGCTGACAGGGCACCGCTCGCTGTTCCTGGCGAAGCTCACGCCAGGGCTCGGGCTCGGCAGCGGCGAGCTCGAGAAGACCCTGCGCATCCCTGTGTGGATCACGCCCGCGGTGCACCCGAAAGCGATCGCGATTTCGAACTCTCTCGGACACTGGGAGTACACCAGCGTCGCCCAGGCGAAGAAGGGTAACGACGACGTGGGCTCGGCGGCCGCGGGTATGGACCTCGCCGGTTACCGTGACCCGGACTGGGAGCGGAACATGTGGTGGGAGGACACCTCGGACGGCAAGCCCGGCGAGTGGACCAAGAACCGTGGCAGTGGCTGGCCACAGAACCACATCCTGCCCATCGCCGCCGACCCGATCTCGGGCCAGCAAGCATTCCACGACACGGTGGTGACAGTGAAGAAGGTCAGCTGATGAACGCAGCAGCTGAACTGCAGGCCCTGGTGAACACGGCGAAGCTATTCGGGGACCTGCTCCTGAGGGAGCTGACCGCCGAGCAGCTTGCTACGCTGCGCTCGCCGGAGGCCGCTGCTGCCCTCGCCGAAGTCGGCGTGGATGTCCCTCAGGCCATGGACGGTGACGACGCCCGCCGTCAGCTCGATGAGCTCGCGGCCGAGTACCACGCGTCCTTCATCGCCCCCCACGGAGGCGGTGCGCCGCCGATCGCGTCCCTCTGGACCGAGGGGCGTTACGAAGGGGCCGTCGCGGCGCGCATCCGCGTGCTGGCCCGGAGCGCCGTCGTTGATTTCGACGCCGAGTCGGCCCGTGGTGCGCCGGTCGATCACCTCGGCGCCCTACTCCACCTGTGGGCGGCGACGAGCGCGCGTGCCCCCTGGGTCGCCCAGGAGATCGCGTCGCAACACTTGGCCTGGACGGACGAACCCCTGGGACGGGTCGCGGCGTCCAGCAGCGGCTTCTACGGGGACATCGCCCGGGCAACCGGCGCCCTCGTCGCCGTCCTGCGGGAAGACGCCACGGGTAACGACTGACGGCTGCTCCCTGTGTTCCGGGCGTGCCAGTATGTTGCTCAGCCCTTCGCGAAACGGTTTGCCTGACGGCTCGATCGCCGGCTCGGATCCGAGGGCATAAGGGGCATCAGGTAATTCCGCGAGCGCAACTTGCGGAGGAGGGCGCCAACACGACGCCAGCCCTCCGGCATGCGGAGTTCGTGACTCCAGCTTCCCGAGCAGGACGGGCTGCTTGAATGGCCTGACTCAGGCGCCCTTGCTGTGCGACCCGTCACACATGGGCGCGTTGCCAGAGCGGCCGCACTGACATACGGCGACCTTGCCCTCGTTCTCCTGCACGAACAGAGCCGGCCGCTTCTCGCTACCGGTGCGTCCGTGGCTCCCGTCGCAGTACGGCTTGTTAGCCGATTCACCGCAGGCGCAGAGCCGGAAAGTACCTTCGGGAAGGGTGCCAACCCAGGGACTAGATTCGTAAGCCATGGAGATCTCCTTGCTGCGGGACGAGCTGGCTGACTCTGCTGGATGCCGGCGCGGAAAAGAAGTGAATTCCCAATGGACGAACGATCGGGGGCGCAGCTTGAGACGCGGGATCTGCATGCCCAGCTTGCGCTCGATGTTCTTGATGGCCAGGGCGTCTGAGTGCCTGACGTAGGTCTAGACCTTCACGGTACGCTCGGTGCGCGCCTGGCAAACTCAGTTCTTGTTGAGGCCTGTTTGCACGGGATCATCGCTCCGGCGGACACGGCTAAATCGCAACTCCCCGTCGGCGGACTGCTCATGAACCCAAGGGGCTCCGGCCTGCCAATCAGCAAAGCGCTCAGCCAGCATCTCGTGGTGCCATGAGAGGGTGGCCGACGTGTTGTACTTCGCGCGCAGCAACACCTCCTTGGCGTCTTGCTCCGCCCTCGCGCTGGCCTCATCGACCCGGCCCGCAGCGCTAAGCTCCAGCCAGACCACGTCTGCCTCGAGGTGCCTCATGAGCATGTCCTTCTGAAGATCTTGGGAAACGGACAAAAAGGACCCACTCCGGAGCAGTTGCAGAAACTCGACCTGTCTGCGGCTTTCTTCCCCCACGATCGCGGCCATCCCGATCAGCACACCACAAGCGAAGAAGACAACAAGAGACGTCCAGTGACTACGGGCTGTCATGGTCGTTTTCCATTCAGGTGAGGGCCAAGGAGATCCGTGATCTCATCGGCCGACAGAGCGGCTGGCCTTAGCAGCCTGTGGGTAAAGTGCCGTGATGGCGAGTGCACCTCGATGGAGTCAGATCGAGGCGACGAACCCCAGTCGAATCAGTGGATTCGTCGAGGATTCGGCAACGAAGTGCTGGCGCCATCGAGC
>JBLIMM010000297.1:0-6013 GCA_047638635.1 Pseudohongiellaceae bacterium
GAGCCGGGCGGAGCCAATCCCTGATGGGGTGGCCCGCCCGGCTTCTCGATTCAATGGGGGGGCGTTTTCCCCGATCTCGCCGCCTGCTAGAGTGCGCCGCTTGAGCTGACCCAGGCAGTTGTCTGTGGTCGGCTACGATCCAAGGGATCGTCCCCGCCGCACGCTACCGAGAGTTTCGCCATGAACCCCGATACCATCGTCATCTGCTCCGCCGCCCGTACGCCCATTGGTAAGTTCATGGGCGGATTGTCGACTGTCAGTGCCGTGGAGCTGGGCGAGACCGTGACCAGGGCCGTGCTCGAGCGGGCGGGCATCGATGGCTCCTCCGTCGACCAAGTGTTCTTCGGTATGGCGCGGCAGGCGGGCGAAGGCCCCAACCCGGCGCGGCAGATTTCGTTTCGGTCGGGAGTGTCTGTTAGCGCTACGGCCATGACCGTGAACCAGGCCTGCGCGTCGGGCTTGCGCAGCATCACCTTGGCCGCGTCAGAGCTGCGCGAAGGTTCGGCGCGCTTGGTCGTGGCAGGCGGCGTCGAGACCATGTCCCGCAACCCGTTCATGCTGCCGGACATGCGCAAGGGCTATCGCCTGGGCAACGCGCCGCTTCTCGACGGCAACTACGCCGACGGCTTTCATTGCCGCCTCGTCGACGGCCCCATGGGGGGGACTGCCGAAACTCTCGCCGACCGCTACGAGATCTCACGGGCCGAGCAAGACGAGTTCGCCGTGGCCAGCCAGCACAAGGCTGAAGCCGCCCAGAAGTCCGGGCGCTTCGCCGACGAAATCGTGCCGGTGACAGCGCGCGTGCGGCGCAAAGAAGTGATCGTCGACACGGACGAGCACTTGCGTCACGGCGCGACGGTTGAAGGCATGGCCAAGCTGCCGCCCGTGTTCCGCAAAGACGGCACGGTCCACGCCGGAAACAGCTCGGGGATCACCGACGGTGCGGCCGCCGTACTGGTGTCCACCGCAGGCTATGCGAAAGAGATGGGCTTGCCGATCATGGCGGCGCTCAGCGGTCATGCTCTCGCTGGCGTCGACCCGAAGATCATGGGCATTGGCCCGGTGCCCGCCACCGAGAAGCTGCTCAGCTCCACCAAGCTCTCGCTCTCTGACTTCGACTTGCTCGAGCTGAACGAAGCCTTCGCCGCCCAAGTCATCGCCTGCGATCGCGATCTGAAACTTGACCACGATAAGCTCAACGTGAACGGCGGCTCCATCGCTTTGGGACACCCCATCGGCTGCACCGGCGCGCGCATCGTGGTGACCCTGTTGCACGAGATGCAAAAGCGTGATGTGCAGCGAGGTTTGGCCACCCTTTGCGTGTCTGGCGGCATGGGCATCGCGGCGTCCTTCGAACGCTCGTGAACCGCGGCGAGTGAACCACAGCTTGGGACGAACAAAGGTTACGCTCCTTGGTCGAGGGCTGTTGTCTTTGGCGCTCTTGTGCCCGGGCTGCGGCGATGGTGGTGCTGAATCTAGCATCGGTGAAGGCGCCGGGGATGGGGTGCGGCAGGGTGCCGAACGTTCTCGTCCCAGCGTGCTGTTGGTCTCTTTCGATACCACCCGCGCTGACCGTATCGGCGCCTATGGCCACGCCGCCGCGCGGACCCCGACCCTCGATGCATTGGCCGAGCGCGGGCTGCTCTTTGAGCGGGCCTGGGCTCCTGCGCCGATGACCTTGCCGTCTCATACGTCCATGCTCACGGGGGTGTTCCCCAGCGCCCATGGGGTGCACGTAAACGGCGTGAATCGGGTCGGCGAGCAAAGCGTGCTGATCTCAGAAGCGCTGCAAGACCAGGGCTATCGCACGGGAGCTTTTGTGGGCAGCTTCGTGCTGCACAATAAGTACGGCCTCGACCAGGGGTTCGAGAGTTACAGCGCTCCGTCGGCTGCTGAGTTGAGTGGCAGCTCGCTCAACCGCCAAGAACGCCCGGCAGCTGAAGTGGTCGATGAGGCCTTAGCTTGGACAGCCACCGTCACCGCAGACGAACCGTTTTTCCTGTGGCTGCACTTCAATGATCCCCACGGGCCTTACGCCCCCGTAGAACCCTATCGATCGCAGAACGCCGACGCCTACGACGGTGAGATTGCCACCTGCGACGGCGAGCTAGGCCGCCTGTTGAACGGGCTGTCTGCTGCGGGACGTGACGACGACTTGTTGGTGGTGGTGACCTCTGATCACGGAGAGAGCTTCGGCGAGTTTGGCGAACGCTCTCACGGTTTGTTTGTCTACGACGCCACCATGCGCGTGCCGCTGATTGTTGTGCCGCCAGGGGCTGTTCCCGGCGACGGGCGTCGGGTGTCTACGCCTGTTTCGCTCACGGATATTCCAGCGACGATCTTGCAGGCCACGGGCGTTGACCGAAGCGCCATGCCCGCTGTGCAAGTGCCCTCGCTGCTCGACGCCAAACTCACCCCGGCCTCGGGGGCCGAAGCCGTCGAAGGGCGACAGAGCCGGAGCGCTGACCGCAGTCTCTACATCGAGAGCATGGTGCCCTTCGCCAATCACCGCTGGCATCCGTTGCGCGGGATCATCTGGCGTGGCCACAAGCTGATCGACTCGCCGAAGCCCGAGCTCTACGCGTTGCCCGACGAGCAGAACGATCTGTCGGAGGCTGAGCCAGAACTGTTAGCTCTCTATCGCAGTCGCCTGGAGACCGTTTTGCAGCGTCATGGCCCTCTCGGCTGGAGCGAAGAGCAGGCCATGAGCACGGTCGATCGGGAGCAGTTGGTTGCCTTGGGCTACATCGGTCTTGTGGGCGGCGGTGGTGATCCCTTTGATGAGTCGTTGCCCATTGCCCGAGAGCGCATTGGTGATTTGGTGATGCTCGAGCAGGCGGTGGCTTCGCTCGATGGCGCCCAGGGCTTGTTGCTGCCGGGGGGCAAGGGGCCGGCCGACGATCAGGCTCGCATGGAGCGGGGCTTGGCGGTCATCGAGGCTGCCCGAGATCAGCTGCTGCGCTTTCGTCAGCTCAATCCAGGTGACGCTCGTTCGGCTACCTACCTCGGTTTCTGCGAAATGGCCCTGGGCCGCTATGACCAGGCGATCGAGCCCCTTGAGCAACACGCCCTGGCCGTGCCCAACTCGCCGCAGACGCGCTTCAATCTGGCGCTCTGTTATTGGGCCGGGGAGCATCGGCTCTGGGCCATGGCCGAAATGGCGAAGGCGGTGAGCGTTGAGCCCCAGGCCGACCCGGCCTACCACTGGCTAGCTGACCGACTGCTCGATGCGGGGCGGCCCGGTGAAGCGCTTTGGTGGCTGCAAGAGTTGCAGCGAGTCTGGGAGGCGCCAGAGGCCGATCGCCAGGCCTTGGCTCAGCGGCTGGCCGCGGTGGAGGGTGCGGCTCGGCGGGCAGGGCAGGTCTCCACGGCCCCTAGCGACTATCCGCCCACTGATCTCACCCCGGAACGAATGCGAGAAGGCGCCGATCGCTGAGGCTGGATGGCTATCCCGCGAAGAGCAGCGTTGCTGGCTCTGCCACCCCAGGCAGCGCTCGGCGCAAGGCCTCCCGGGCCGAGGGCATACCGTAGACCGCCAAGATCAGCTCGTCACCCTCTGGGGCCCGAGGCGGCGGAGACTTCGCTGTCCAGGGTTCGCAACTGACGAGATCGAAGGGCCCGGAGGTCAGCGAGGCCTCCCAGGTCTTCAAGGTCCCGCCGATGGAGATGAGGCGGATGGGCCGGGGATTTTGCCCATGAAGACCGTGTTGCCGTGCCAAAGCATGGATCCGCGCGGCATGCAGGGGTTGGGCGTCATGCTGGGGGCTGCTGCGCGTGGACTGCCGCTCGTGTTGCCGCCAGTGGTAGAGCTTCTCGGGCAGCTTGGCCACGGGAAGCCCCTGCTCGAACCAGCGAAACCAGAAATCGATGTCTGCGGGCCAGTGGCCTCGGGTCACGTAGCCACCCACGGCGAGAAGGTCGTCCCGGCGATAGAGCCCTGTCTGGTGCAGCGCAGGGATCTCCACAAAGCGTTCAGCGGCCATCTCTTCGTGGGACAACAGGCTGTTCTGCCAGGAGATGTAGCGAGTCATGCCTCGGCTCTCGGCGCCGATCAGCTCGACTTGGCTCGTCACCGCTGAGAGGGGCCGCTGCCCGCAGGCGAGGCTGCCTTCGAGGGCCATGGCCAGCTTGAAGAGCCGCTCCGGGGGGCAGCGATCGTCTGCCTCCATGTGCGATATAAGTGGTGCTTTGGCCGCTTTCAGGGCCGTTTGTAAGGCGGCGGTGAGGCCCGAGCCCTCGCTGGGGAGGACCACGAGCCGCTGATCGTCTGCAGCCCGAGCTCGCAGCCAGTCCCCGGAGCCGTCGTCTTGGCCGGTGCCGTGGGTATCGACCACCGCCAGCACACGCAGTTCGACTTGCTCCTGGGCCAGGATGTCGTCCACGGCCGCAGACAAGGCCCCAGAAAGGGCTTCAGACAAGGTCTCGGGCACGGTGCCCAAGGCGTTGTACACCGGCATGAGCACGTCGATGGAAGGGAGGGCCATGGGGGGCAGGCTAGCAAGCTGTGCTCTCAGAGCCGCTGGCTGACCACAGCCTGCCTCCTGCCGACCAGAGCCGGCTCGCTCACCGATCGCGGATCGTTACACTCCGCCCATGGTCGAACTTGTCCTTGTGAAAGCAGAAGACGTACGCCCGTTGCGCAGGCAGGTGCTGCGCCCGGGGAAGGCCGCTAAATCGTCCGAGTACGAGGGCGATGACGACAGCCGCACCATGCACGCGGTCTTCAAAGACGAGAAGACCATCGTGGGTGCGGTTTCGCTCTTTCACGACCCTCGGGGCGATGTTGAGAGTGAGGTGTGGCGTGTACGCGGCATGGCTGTGCTCCCGGAGCGCCAAGGCGAGGGCATTGGAGGTCGGCTTTTGGGTGCGGTGAAGGCCGTGGCTGAGAAGCGTGGGGGCGGGGTTTGGGCCAACGTACGCATGACGGCTTTACCCTTCTATTCAGCCCAGGGCTTCAAGGTGGACAGCAACGAGTTCAAGATCCCAGGGCTGGGAGAGCATGTGGTGATGATCTGGCGGCCCAAGCCCTGATCTCGCCGGACTGAGGGTCAGGCAGAACTCGGGGCTTTTCGGGCCGATTCTGAGAGCTGCCGGAAGGCCTTCTCGGGCCCTCGCCTCGACTTGCTTCGAGCGGCCTCAATCAACATAATGGTCGCCCTATCTGGCGCCGAAATGCCGGGCCCGGACACCGTCTGTCGGTGCTCCGATTTGACCCGAGCTGGCGCCAATAGGTGCTTCTAGGGGCCCCTAGGGCCTTGCACCTTTGCCGGTGCCGAGCACCTCCTGTTTTCAATCACAGCACTCCCAAAGTAGCGGAAAGCGAGTTTTCATGGCCATCCAGAAGGTCGGCGTCATCGGATGCGGTTTGATGGGTCACGGTATTGCCCAAGTGGCAGCCCAGTCAGGTTGCACCGTGATTGTGCGCGAGAGCGCTCAGGGGGCTCTCGATAAGGGCATGGCCCGCATCTCCAAGAGCTTGGCCAAGATGGTCTCGAAGGAGAAAATGACAGCGGCCCAGGCCGACGAGACCGAGGGCCGTCTGACTGGCACCCTCGATTTGGCCGATCTCGCCGATTGCGACCTGGTGATCGAGGCGATCATCGAAGACCTGGAGATCAAGACCTCGCTCTACAAAGAGCTCGGTGCCCTCTGCAAGCCAGAGACGATCTTTGCCAGCAACACGTCATCCTTTCCTGTGGCCACCATGGGCGAGGCCAGCGGCCGGCCCGACAAGATGGTCGGCCTGCACTTCTTCAACCCCGTTCAGCTGATGAAGCTGGTCGAGGTGGTGCGCACGCCGGCCACGTCCGTAGAGTCTTTCGAGGCAGCCAAGGCCTTCGGTAAGGCCGTGGGCAAGGCTCCCGTCGGCGCTGCAGACACGCCAGGTTTCATCGTCAACCGCCTGCTTGTGCCTTACATGGCAGAGGCCATGCGGTTGGTCGAACGTGGCGATGCGACCCCCGAAGACGTCGATACGGCCATGAAGCTGGGTTGCGGCTACCCCATGGGCCCG
>JBLIMM010000298.1:0-6013 GCA_047638635.1 Pseudohongiellaceae bacterium
TGCAGTCGGCTCACGCGGCGTCTCGTGACGACTTGCTGCATCCGCGGAATTGGGCTGCATTGATCGTGCTGGGCGGCTCGTAGATGCGTCCCTCGTCATGCTGTTCTGAAGAAAACTTGGTGTTTCGTATGCAGTCTGCGCTGTGGCTGATCGCCTTGTTGTCCTGTGGATTGCCGGCGTGCACGACCACTCGCTCGCCGCGACAAGTGGCGACTGTGGTGCGCCAGCAGAAGCGCGCGATGGACGCACACTTTGCGGTGGGAGAAGCCTTGCCTGGCTTGCGCATTGCCCGGGGGATTGACCAGTTTGACCCGGACCTTGCCGACTTCGCTGGGCGCCTTGCCGCAGCGCCTGCGGAGATACGTCAGCAGTTCGGACATGATCAGCTAGGAGTGAACGTGGCCTTGAGGCGCCCCGAGCAAAGCGGAGTGTTGGCTCGCGTGGCTTGGTGGTTGCCCGACCGGCTGCTCGACCTCTTCGATGTGCTGTCGTTCGATGTGCGCCTGGGCTACGGTCTCGCAGGGGATCTGCATCTCACCCAGGGTGCTGCGCTCGCAGCCGGAGCGGCGGGAGGCATCGGCGTGGGTTGGCATGAGCAGCGTTCTTTGGGACTGCGCGTGGGCCAGTACTCGGGCTGGCGCCTTGGCAGCGACGGCGCGGGTTTTGATTGGGGCTTTGATGCGGGCACGGGGGAGCGGCGCATCGGTGGTGCCCGGCGAGAGGGTGGCTCATACCCCGAGGCATTGATCTACCAAGAGTGGCGCGACTATTGGGCTGTGGGCGTCTCTGCGCACGTGGTTCTGCTAGGCGCCCGGTTGGAGTTGCATCCCGTGCAACTGGCGGACTTCTTCGGAGGCTGGGTGGGTTTCGATCTGGGCAATGACGACCAGGGAGGCACTCGTGCGGTTCCCTTGGTAGGCACCAGTGACATCGATCTGCAGACCCTCCGGGAGTGCTTGACCGACGAGCCCACCATGGAGCTGTGGCGAGGGGCCATGGAGGCAGCGCAGCAGTTGCGCCAGGCCCCTACGAGCGACAACGCCCCGTAGGGCGGCGTGGCTGTTGGCGTTCAGTCCCCCAGCAAACGCGCCTTCAGGGAGCGGGCTTCGCTCACGTCCTTCGTGTTGCCCACCACGACCCGGCCGTCGGCGAAGAGCAGCACTCGCCGTTCGTCCGTGTCGAGTCGCACCAACCAGGGTCCTGCGGTGACCTTGCCCAGAGGGGCGAGCCGCTCTGCAGCCAGCTGGAGGTCGACCGGGGCTCCGCTGGCAGGGAGCTGAATGGCGTCTTTGCCACACAGCTCTGTGGGCACGGCGGCGGAGGCTTGGTCCAAGAAGGGGTGCTCGCCCGCACCGCAACAAGGGCAGGCGGGGTCTTGGGGCAGGCCGATGGCGCGCACCGTGGCTGACCAGCAGTCGATGACAAACACTTCTCCCGGGCGCGAGGCGTCGCTACCCAGGAGCAGCTTGATCGCTTCTGTGGCGACCATGCTCGTCACCAAGGACACGCAGGGCCCTAAGACGCCCGCTGTGTCGCAAGTGGGCAAGGCTCCTGGTGCGGGAAGCTCCGGGACGTAGCAGCGCAAGCACGGGCCGCCCGGGGTGATCACGAGCAGCTGTCCTTCGATGCCTACAACGCCGCAGTAAATGAACGGGACAGCGCTGCGTACGCACCAGTCGTTCAGCACCATGCGTGTGGGAAAGTTGTCCGTGCCATCGAGGACGAGGTCCACGTCTGCGAGCAGTTCGGCCGCGATGTCTGCGGTGAGATCTTTCACTTGGGGGTCAACGATCAAGCCTGGATCGATGGCCTGCAGAGCCTTGGCTGCGGCCACGGCTTTGGGCACCACCTGCTCAACGTCCGCGGTGGTAAACAACGTCTGCCGGGGCAAGTTCGAGAGCTCGACCACATCGCGATCGATGAGCCGCAAGGTGCCCACTCCAGCGCGCCCGAGCATCTCGGCCAGGTGGCTGCCCGTGGCGCCCACTCCCACGATGGCGATCTTGGCACGAGCCAACTTTTCTTGGCCCTCAACGCCGATCATGGGCAGGCGTTCTTGGCGGATGTGTCGCTCGCTCATCGGCATCGCTCCACGTGGTTCAGGGGGATCGACTCCGCTTGGAGTCGCTCAGTGACCTCGTTCAAGAAACGTCGGCCATCCGTGCCGTAACCCGCAGTGGGGGCTAGGTTCGTTTGACGCTCGCCAAACCAACGGCAAAAACTCTCCATGGAGAGTTCGCGCAGGGTCTTGGCTGCCACCGATGCTGTGGCTACGGGAGCGTAGTTGCCGTCGGCTTTGACGCTGAAGTCAATGTGTACCGGAGGGCGTTCGGGCCAGTGCAACTGGTAACTCGACTGGGGACGGGCTTCGTGCAGCACGTCGACCGGCGCCATGGGGAAGTTTGCCTGCATCACCCCACCGTAATGCACTCGTCCTCCCTGCCGGTCAATGTGAATGATCAACTCGTCGTCGGGGAATCGTTCGATCAATGTTTCGATCAATCGGCACGTGGTAGCGAACAGCGTGACCGCCTTGCTCCCTGCCGCGGAGGTGATCCGGTTGAAACGGGGCACGAGGACGGGTGCCAAGATCAACTCTGCAAATTCAGTGCCCCGTTCAGCGAGCCAGTTGCGGTGCTGCGTTGCTCGCTCGGTGATGGCCTCGACGTCTGCACGCCGGGGCAGCGACGTCTCAGAGAAGCGCTGCCCATACCAAGGCAACTCTGCCAACTCGCTGCTGGGTGTGTCGATGGCGAGGTCGAGCAGCTCGGCCACAGTGCTGGGCAATCTTCCCCGGGCCAAGACGCTGTGACCATAAGTGGAGATCTCGATGCGTTCGATGGAGCTGCGCCCTTTGTAGAGCAGCTTGCTATCGGCGGTGGGCAGGCCCCGCGCCTGTTGCAAATCGTCAGTGAGCAGGCTGTTGAGTGCTGCTTCGCTGGCTCCCGGCTGCAGCCGGTACGCGCTAGCAGCCATGACCAAGGGCCCTAGAAGAGGCCCGTAGCCAGCTTCGTCGATACCAGCGATCACCGTCGATCGACCACGGCCGTTGGGGTGCCTCATGAGCGGCCGTCGCAGGAAGGGAGCTGCGTCCCTGGGTTCACGCTTTGGCAGCCTCAACCGCGCTGGTGCGCTGACGTAACTTGACCATGGCGGCGAGAGCAATGCCGAGGGTAATCACACTCCAGAGCTGAGCGGTGCTCAAGAAACTCTGGGCCTCGATGTTCGCAGAGTCACCGAGAGAGAAGCCTCCGCGGGCGGCGAAGTCGCCTCGTGTGAACTCGACTGTAAAACGGCCGATGGCGTAGAGGGCCATGGCCCAGGCGACGGTCTGCCCTTCGTAACGGCGCCGGCGGTAAATGGCCGCGACCACGAAGAAGATCACCCAGTTCATCAGGGACAGGTAGATCTGGCTGGGGTGCAGGGGTTGTCCGATGAGCTCGCGGGGAATCAGCGAGTTGGCAATGTCTGGAAAGCGCACCACGAGCCACTCTGGGCCGTCGACCCAAAGGCTGCCGTGGTCGTCGCCCACGAGCAGGCAGCCGATCCGTCCGAAGGCTTGACCGAGAATGAGCGCGGGACCCATGACGTCGGCGAGCTTGGCAAAGGAGAACTTCTTAGCTCGGCACCACATCCACATGCCCACGGTTCCCCCGAAGAAACCGCCGTAGGAGACGATGCCCCCTTGCCACACTGCGATCAGCGTGACCGTTCGATCGAACAGATCTTTGCCGTCGAAGACCTCGGGATGAATCGCCACGTAGGTCAGGCGCGCGCCCAAGAAGCCGGCGATGAGGCTGTTGCGCATCAGCTGGTCGAAGGACGCGTCGTCTTCTTTGGTGCCGCTGTTGAACAGCTGCCGTCGAATCCACCAGGAGCCGGCGAGCACGCCGAGCAAGACCATGACGCTGAAGGAACGAATGGGGAAGCCGCCCACAAGGGGCCAGGCTTCAGGGAAGCTCCAAAGAATCGGATGCATAGCTGGCCCCTAGAAGGAGAGGCCGATGATTTCGCCTTCGTAGACCATTTCGTTGTCTACAAAGGCTTGGGTGGAGAAGCGTGCCAAGGAGCGGCGCAAGCGATTGACCTGGCTCACCAGCAGCAGCTTCTGGCCCGGGAGGACTTGTCCGCGGAAGCGCACTTTGTCGACGCCCCCAAAGCCGAACATCTGGCCTTCTTCTTGGGACATGAGGCTGGCGCTGAGCCAGGCGCACACCTGGGCTGCGGCCTCGACCATGACCACTCCAGGCATGAGCGGCCGCCCGGGTATGTGTCCTTTGACCCAGAAGTCATCCTCGGAAGTCTGGTGGAAACCGATGGCTAGCTTGCCTTCGACGTCGTGATGATGAATGCCGTGAAGCAGACCCAGCTCAAAGCGCTGGGGGATCAGCTCTTGGACGCCAGCGAGGTCGACCTCAAGGGGGGCGTCGATCCACTGGGAGGGATCGCAGAGGGGCTTGGCCATGGGGACACTCGTCTGGGGTACGTAAGGATCACGCCGAGAACAAGCGGGGGATCATAGGCCAGTGCCACCACCGGGGCCAAGCTGCCCGTTGGCGCCAGCAGAGAAGGGCCCCTAGCCCTCCGCCTCACTCACCAGATGCACGAAGCGCACGTGCTGGCCCAAGTAGCCCACCAGCTCTAGTTCTTCGGTGACGTCGTGGTAGCCGGCCTGGCGGACTACGAACTGGTACTCCCCGTCAGGGAGGTTGTCCACCACGGCGATGCCGGTGGAGTTTGTGGCCGCCGAGGCATAGCGTCCCGCACCGCGGACTTCGAGCCGGGCCTCACGCATGGGTTGTCCTCGATTGTTCATCACCCGAAAGCTCACCTGGTGCCGAGCCAGGAGCTGCATGGGGACTTCGATGGTGCCGTCGTTCACGCGGATGCCAGCGATACGGTCCTCAGTGTTGCTAGGCCAGAGCAGGGTCACGGCGTATTCGCCCGGGGGCAGGGGCGAGAAAGAAAAACGCCCGTCCAGTCCGGTGACGACTTTGGTGAGCCGTGGGGGCTGATCAGCCTCGTGGCGCAGGGACAGGGTGTCGAGGTAGACGTCGATACCCGCGCGGGTGAGCCCTTCCGTGTCGATGACGGTCCCGGCGATCCCCGGACCTCGGTCGAGGAGCAGGGGCAGAGCTGTGCCACTCTCGGCGGGGATCTGCACAGCGCTGAGCACACCGGGGAGGAAGCCCGGGGCTCGCACCACGACGTCGTAGAGTCCCGGATCTTTCTGCACCCGAAAGATGCCCATGCGGCGGTGGAAGGCGTTCGGGACCCCTTGGTCGAGGCGCTCAAGGGGATCTTCTGTGCTGTGATCGAGAATCGTCACCTGAAATGCGGGGACGGGCTCGCCGCTTTCGCGATCACTGACGGCCACGATGATCTGCAACGGACCCCGGCGTACAGCAGGCTGGATTGGCCGGGCTTTCTCGACCCGAGTTCTTGGGCTGGGAGGCTTGCTAAGGCCCTCTAGGGCCGGTTTCGAGGGGCCTGAGTCCGGAGACTCTTGGACCACCTGCGGCTCACTTTGAGACCGCTGGCTGTCGCCCTCCAAGAGAAAGACCGCCACCCCGAGCACGGAGACGGCGCCTAAGAGGAAGAGCAGGAGCGTCAGTAAGGGGCGAGGGCGGGGCATGGGGTGCTGGAAGGATTCGTCTCGGGTGATTATCGTTCCGGGCCTGTCCATCACACTGACGGTCTGGAACGACACATCATGCCACGCTTTTCCCTGATTCTGGCTCTGGTCCTGGGCACCTTGTCCTCGACTTCCCCTGAGCTTCTTGCTGCACCGACGCCCCAAACGGCCGACTCCCCGAAGACCATTCTTGTGGGCTTCGACGGCATGGACTATGGGCTGACCGAGCGCTTCATTGGCGAGGGCCTGCTGCCCAACCTGAAGGCTTTGTCTGAATCGGGACTCTTCAGCCGGCTCGAGACCTCGAACCCGGCCCAAAGCCCGGTTTCCTGGGCTGTCTTCAACACAGGGCAGAACCCTGGCAAGACCGGCGTAGGG
>JBLIMM010000299.1:0-5947 GCA_047638635.1 Pseudohongiellaceae bacterium
CTCGAAGCCAAAACGGAGCCCAGCTTCGGTGAGAAAGGCCTGGTCGCCCCGGCGGTGGCGTCCGATGGCCGTGTCGTGGCCGATGATCAGCTCCCGGGCTCCCAAGGCCCGCACGAGCAGCTGCTCTACGAACGTCTCAGGTTCTACGGTGGCGAAATCGGGACTGAACTCCACCACCACCGCGATGTCTACGCCCGCCCGCTCCAGCAGCTCGAGGCGGTGATCCAGAGAGACGATCTGGCGAGGTCCTTCCCCCAGCAGAACAGCCTTCGGGTGGACCGAAAATGTGACGCAGACCGCAGGCAAACCACGGCGCTTGGCCGCAGCGGTGAGCCGGTCGAGCATGGTCTGGTGGCCGAGATGGAGCCCATCAAAGACCCCTACGGTGACGACCGACCCGGCCAGGGCTAGCTCGCAGCTCGCCAGCGACTCTAGATGCAGCCGTTTCATGGGGCCGCTCAGCGCTCGGCGGCTTCTGCAGCCAGGTGCAGTAGATCTTGTCGATAGCGGATCTTGTCCACGGGGCTCATGCGGTGGACGAGCAGGACGCCGGTGAGGTGGTCCATTTCGTGCTGCACGACCCGCGCGGCGAAGCCGGTGAGATCTTCTTCGTGTGGCTCGCCGGCGACATCCTGCCAGGTGAGGTGGATGCCCGCGGAGCGTTGCACGTCCACGAAGATCTCCGGGAAGGACAGGCAGCCCTCAGAATCGCGGCTCTTGCCCCAGCGCTTGGTGATCTTGGGGTTGATGATCACCTGGGACTCGCTGTCGTCCTCTTTGTCGCCCGTGGGGTTCTGGATGAACAGCTGTGCCGACCAGCCCACCTGGGGCGCGGCTAGGCCTACACCCTTTGACTCGTACATGATCTCCCACATGCGAGCGACCTTTTCGGCCAGGGCTTCGTCAAAGACCTCGATAGGAGCGGCGGCCTTGAGCAGCACGGGGTCAGGGTAGAGGCGTAGTTGGAGTTCCATAGGGGGGCCGATTATGTCACAGGCACCCCGCAGGGCCCATGGGGCGGTGCGCTGGGCTGCTGAGCTCTGGGCGTGCGGGCTGGGCGTGGGGCTGGGCGAAAGGGCTGCTGGCCTGATAGCCTGAAGCCCTATGGACGTTGAGAAATTCATCACCAAGGCCGAGCAGGCTTTGGCCAAACGGGCGGCTCCTGCGGCGATCGCTCTGTACAAGCAGGTCCTCGTAGCGTCCCCCGATCATGGACGGGCTCGCGCTGGCTTGCTGGCTGCCTGTGCTCGGAAGGCCGAGTTGAAGGGTGGTCCGGGCATGCTCGAAAAAGGGGCGGCCAAGTCTCTGGCGGTGAGCGCCACCGGGTTGGCTCGGGCGGGGCAGCACGCTCTGGTAGTGAAGAGCTGCGAGGCTGGCTTGGAGAAAAACCCGGAGAACCTGCCGTTACTGGGCTTGCTGGGGGACGCCCTCACCGCACTGGGCCGCAACCAAGAGGCGCTGGCTTGCTGGGAGCACCGGCTGAAGCTCGACGAAGCTGATATGGAGGCGCTCAAGGCAGCGGGCTGGCTCCACTCTGAGCTGGGCCAAGTGCCCGTGGCCATCGACTACCTCGAGCGGGCCCATGCCATCGACGGCCATGACCCCGAGGTAGAGAAGCTCCGCAAGCGGCTCTTGGCCGAGGGCACCTTGGCCAGCACCAAGTTCGAGACCGCGAGCTCGACCCGCGAGCTGATGAAAGACGTGGAAGCGGTGCGGCGGGCGGAGAGCGCTGGCCGTCGCCATCGCACTGCTGACGAGCTGGCTGAGGACGTGGACGGTCTCGCCGAGAGGCTAGAGGAACATCCCGACGATCTCGACCTGCGCAGGCGGCTGGCCCGGGCTCAGCTCAAAGTTGGCGATTGCTCTGGGGCGCAGGCCACGGTGACAGAAGGCCTGAAACTTCTCCCAAGGGATGATTCTCTCACGAATTTGGCAGGGGAGGTTGCCCTCGCAATGAATGCTGAGGCCTTCGACAGAGCCAAGCAGGCGCGGGACGAGGTGGCTCAGAAGCGTCTCAGGAGCGAGCGAGCCGAGCTAGAAATCACCGAGTTTTCACGGCGGGTGGTCGAGCAGCCGGGGGATGTGGCGGCCCAGGTTCGTTTGGCCCGGGCCTGCTACCGGGCGGGGCACACCGAACGGGCCATCGAGAGCTTCCAGGCGGTGGTGGCTGACCCTCGGGCGGCCCTCGAAGCTCACGAAGGTCTGGGGGCCTGTTTCTTCCGTAAAGGGATGATGCCCTTGGCTCAGCGGCAGTTCGACGCGGCCCTTAAGTTGGCCGGCGGGGTGGGTGGCGACCGCGGGAAGGAGATCTGCTACCATCTGGGGCTCGTCTGCGAGCGTCTGAAGCAAACTCAGGATGCCCTGGCGAGGTATATGGAGATCTACGAGATCGACATCCACTTCAAGGATGTCGCCTTAAAGATCGAGGCGCTGAGCGCCTGACAGCACGATCGCAGCTTGAACGCACAACGCATCACGTACGTAAAACGCACTAAAACGCAGTAAAACGCATATTGGGGGGCTTTCACCCCCGCCCTCCGATTTCACCAGCAAAGACAGAGTCAAGAACATGCCGAACAGTCGACAGGCCAAGAAGCGGATGCGTCAGGACGAGAAGAAGCGTCTGAACAACCGTGCCACCTCTTCCGCCATGAAGACGGCCTTGCGCCGGGTCTCCGAAGCCATGACCGAAGGCGACGCCGCCAAGGTCGATGAGGCCGTCTCGTTGGCCTACAAGCGCATCGACAAGGCTGCCAAGGCCAACATCATCCATAACAACACGGCAGCTCGGCGCAAGTCGCTGATCGCTCGCACGGCTGGCGCGAAGAGCGCTAGCTAGAGTGTTGTTGCTGGCTTAGCGAAGCTGTCTGGCTTCCTGGCTGGCGCAAACATTCTCGTTGCGGTGAGGTCTTCACCGTGGCGATAGGTCACGCCCTGTGCAAGAGATTGCGCGGGGCGTCCTCCGTTGGGGCGAGCCTGCGGATGTGTTTGTGGAGGCTGGAGAGCTGGCCGTGGGGTTCCCGGACTACCGCGGCACGTCCTACTACAACATGGCCTGCGCCCAGGCGTTGTTGGGCCGGAGTGATGCCGCCGCGGAGTGTCTCGATCAAGCGCTGGCCGCTGGGTTCGCCGACTTCGACGTGATGGCCCAGGACAGCGACCTGGCGATTTTGCGCGACGCAGGGCGCTTGCCCCTCCCAGAAGCCTTCGAGTACGAGATCCTGCGCCACAATCGGGTAGAGATTCCCTACCGGGTGTTGCTGCCAGAGAACTACGACCTGACCCGGGCCTACCCCGCTGCGGTGGTCTTCTCCCCCGGGGGCATGGGAACACGCTCTACCGACGGGACCATGTCCAGCCTCTGGGCGGACGAGTCAGAGCGCGCTGGCTGGATTCTCGTGTGCGCAGCGCAGCCGAGTCACGGCTAGATCAACCACCCGTCTCACCACGCGCTCAATGCTCTGATGAAAGAGGTGAAGAAGCATCACAAGGTCGAAGAGGGCCGCTTTCACCTGCTGGGCTTGGGCAGCGGCGCTCGTCCCGCGGCCATCTCCTCGATGATGTCGCGGAGCTACGTGCGCGGTTTGGCGCTGGTCGACAGCGTGGTCTTCTCGAGTTGGGATGACGATGAGGTTGTTGAGTTTGCGGACAAGGCTCTTGCCGTGGCAGTGATGGTGAGCAGCAGCGACCAAGGCGCCGTGAACGAAGCCGCCAGGGTGCACGAGCTGCTCCAAGCAGCTGGGGGAGTCGTGCGGGTCGAAACTGTGGACGCTGAGGTGCCGGCGGTGAAGGCGCTGAGTGCTACCCGGAGACTCGAGCAACTCACAGCCTTGCGCTAGTCGACGCCCAGCGCCACCAGCTCGCCGGCCAGGGCGTCGAAGGCTGTCTGCTCGTCCACACTCAGTCCGGGCAGCAGGTTGATCGTCTCGAAGGGGTTGGCGAGCAGGTCATAGAACTCGTCGCTCTGTCCCAGGCGGCGGATGAGCTTGTAGCGGTCGTCGCGGACTGCGCGCCGGTGGTCGGTCCACGGCCCAGAACCGTTGGGCGAGAAGGTCTCGCTGTAGACCGTGTGGCGCGGGGTCAGGGCTGGGTTGCTGAGCACGGGCACGATCGAGATCGAGTCTTCTGCTTGGGACTGCACACCCGCCAGCTCGGCCAGGGTCGCGTGCAGGTCGGTCACGGAAACCAGGCTCTGGGTCTCGGTCACCGTCACTCCCGGACCGCGCACGATGAAGGGCACATTGATGCCGCCCTCGTAGACCGTGCCCTTGGCTTTCGTGCCCACAAACGGCGGCTCGGACCCTTGGTTGCTGGTGCCGTTGTCGCCCATGAAGATCACGTAGGCCTGGGGGTCCAACGCGTCGAGCAGGGCGAGCAGCCGGCCGATCTCCGTGTCCATGGCCTCGCACATGGACTTGATGCGCTCGGCGGGTGTCATGCCCATGCCCGGCCCCGCGCTGGAACAGTACGACGTGCTGCACCCTCCTGCTGGGCACAGGCCCAGGGCGGGTACGTGAATCGGTGTGTGAGGCGCGTTGTAGTTGACGTACAGAAACCACGGCTCGGGCAGGGTCAGCATGGCCAGGCTCGCTTCGTCCGTGGTATCGGTGGTGGCGTAGGTCTGCGATGTGCTGCTGTTGCCGTCGACGGTCTTGGTCCACATGTCGTAGTCGGGCAGCTGCCCCGAGAGACTGCCGGCGTATTGACCGAAGCCGCTGGCGTTGGGGTGCATGGAGCCGCTGCCCAGGTGCCACTTGCCGATGGCTGCGCTGGCGTAACCCGCGCTCTCCAGCAGCTCGGGGATCAGCGTCTCGCTGAGCGGCAAGGTGACGCCCCCCGGCGTGCCGATGCCCGTGCGAAAACCGTAGCGTCCGGTGAGCAGGGCAGAGCGGGTCGGCGAGCATGTGGGGTTCGCCCACGCGTTCCTGAAGAGCAGGCTCGAGGCGGCGAGCTGGTCAAGGTTCGGCGTACAGGGCGGCGCGGCCCCTTCGCCGTAGGAGCTCATCAGGTCGACCCCGAAATCGTCGGCAAGAATCACCACGATGTTGGGCTGGGCCGTCACAGGAGTGGGACGCTTGAGCAGCTTGCCTCGGAGCATGGTGAGCTGGCCGAAAGCGGGGCTGCCCAGGAGCGCGAGCAGGGATAGGGTGGTGATGTGGGTTCGCAGCACGGCAGAGTCACTCGGGAGAGGAGCGCGGAGTCCTGGCCGACAAGGCGGGAGAGACCTCGGTCGGTGGGAGTGGATTCTTCGATGATACTATCCCCAGGCTCATGAGAGGTTGATGAGAGCTGGGCTCAGCACGACCGCTGCAGCCCGAACCGACACTGCCTTAGAGGCGCGACAGGAGCTGCTCGGTCGGTGTGCTCGCTGCGCGTCGTTTCACCACAGCGGGACGTGGTCGTAGCGGTAGTACACCTCGAGGGTCAGTGCGGTCAGGGCGACCCGGTCCAGGGCACCCTCGGCGTGGTCTCCTCTGTCGTCCCCGATTTCGGCAAGGGCCGGGAGGAACTCGCTCTGGATGCGCTGCTCCCAGGTCTTGAAGTCATTGCCGCCCCACAGGTACAGGGCGCCGCTGATCCAGTAGAGATCCTCCAGCCCCGCTGTGGTATCGAGCGCGGGGGTGACCTTGGTGAGCGCGGGCATGAGCAGCTTGAGATGGTCGGCGTGGCCGGGCCGGTCTAGCTCGGGGTCGCCGAGGACACCGGCCGCGGCTCGGGAGGCCAAGCCGATCAGGTCTGATTCGGACAGTCCGGCGAGGGACTCGAGGGGGACGGAGTTCTGCCAGCGGGTGAGGGTCGCGTCGATGACTGTCGACACCGGCAGGCCGTCTAGCATGCCCCGTCGATCAGCGAGGGCCAGGGTGGAGAGCGCCCACGCCTCGGCGTGGCGGTTGCGCTCGCTGCTCCAGCCTCCCGTGCCGCGGGAGCTGAGGTGAAGCAGCGCCTC
>JBLIMM010000300.1:0-5917 GCA_047638635.1 Pseudohongiellaceae bacterium
GTCCCTGTCTACGTTAGCCGCGTCCCAGGCCTTGCGGGGAGAGCTGCTCGACTACCAAGCAGAGTTCGTGCGCAGCGCTCTAGACGAAGCTGCGTCCGACCCCGCTGCCGGCTGGATCTTCGGTGACTCGGTCGACGGTGCTCGGGTCTCCGCCATGGTCGAGGTGCTCATAGGGCACCGCATCGCCGTGCACGAACTGGATAGCGACCTGACCGTGGACGGCGTGAGCTATCCTGCCCAGACGTCCTACTTTGTGCCCCACGATCAGAACGCCTACCGCCTGGTGCGCAGCCTTTTCGAGCGACGCACTGAGTTTCTCGACGACACCTTCTACGACGTCTCCAGCTGGACCTTGCCGCTGGCCTTTGGCCTGGCTCACGGCGAAGTGTCCCGGGCAGAGCTCCCCGCTCACACCATCGGCAGCCAGATCGACCGGGCCCCTCGCGTGCGCGGCAAGCTACAGAGCGCACCCAACGGCGCCGACACGTACGCTTGGCTGATCCCCTGGAACGGACACCACGCACCACGCACCGCAGCGAGCCTCGCCACCGCGGGCATCATCACCAGCGTGGCCACGCGGCCCCTGCAAGCCGTCACCGCAACGGGCCTGACAGACTTCGCCGAGGGCACCTTGATCGTCCCCGTGGGTGTGCAGACTCTGCCGCCCGCTGAACTGGCGGCGCTTCTCGGGCAATGGGCCCGACGGGATGGCCTCAACATCTCAGGGATCGCCACGGGCTTGACTCCCAGCGGCGTCGACTTGGGCAGCCCCAGCGTAGTGGCTCTGCGCGAGCCCAAGCCGCTCTTGATCGTGGGCGGCTCGACGTCCAGCTACGAGGCAGGAGAGGTGTGGTTTCAGCTGGACCAGCGCTGGGGTGTTCCCGTGGCCATGATCGAAGGGCGCCAGCTCGGCGGCTTCGATCTCAGCGACCGCACCCACGTGATCTTGGTCAGCGGCGCAGGGAATGGCCTGGACGATCGCGCCGTGGAACAGCTCTCAGACTGGGTCGCCGACGGTGGCGTGGTCATCGCCCTGCGCGGAGGGGCCAGCTGGGCCACCAGCGAGCTGCTGAACATCAGCGACGAAGCTGACAGCAGCAGCGACGACATGGAAAGCCCCGAGGGCTACAGCGAAGAAGACGAACCTGAGCTGAGCTACGCCGACTACGAGAGCGAGCGGGCAAAACGCCTGGTGAGTGGCACGATCTTCTCGACGCGCCTCGACCGCACCCACCCCCTGGGCTTTGGCTACGGGACCGATGAGCTGTCCCTGTTCAAGTCAGGCACGACCACACTCGCCCGCTCGTCGAACCCACTAGAAGACGCAGCGGTCTACACCGCCGAGCCGCTCCAAAGTGGTTACTCATCCCAAGTCAATGTAGACAAGATCGCCAAGACCATGGCGGCTTCCGCCCGACGCATAGGCGCTGGGACAGTCATTCGCATCACCGACAACCCGCTCTTTCGCGGAGTGTGGCAAGGGGCCTCGAAGCTCTTCGCCAACGCGTTCTTCTTTGGACACGCGGTCAAGCACACCCGGGCGCTGAATGACGAGGCGGTAGAGGGTGAGGACGACATGGGCGGCGAAGACAGTGGGCACTGAGCACGGCGTTCTAGTCGCAGTCGTCGAAGAGATCTACAAGTGAACCCAGATCACTGTCGACTGCATAGAGAGTCTGCCAGCCACCCCCATCGGAGTCGTTTCTGTCCGGATCGGTATCGTTGTTCAACGACTTCATCAGGCACCGAATCGTATGTGCCGCCGTTGGCTTTCCAACCTCACCGTCCTGGGGATGCCCTCCTTCCTCGCACCCTTGCCCGTCTCCGTAGTTGACACGGTGTGTTGACCACTCGGCGTTCGCCAAGAAAGCCTCGTTGGATAGGCTGGCTGCGCGCTCGAACATCAAGTCAACCTCTATGCGCCCCAACTCGGCGAGATCACGGGCGACCCCCGTCAACTCTTCAATCTCTGCGTCGAGGCGAACGCCAAGTTTCGAACGGGAGTCACTGTCTTGCACAAAGGCAATCTGCCGAGCCTGGACCGTGCGGGTTGTGATCCGGGTATGGCGGTCAGGGCAGTACCAATCCCATACTCGCCAGGTCCAGTGAGGTTGGAGCCTGTACTCGAGATGCAAACTATCCAAAAGATCATCGAGATCGCGCCCTGCGTTCAGAGTGGTCTCACGCAAGCCAGCGAAGATCGCGAAACCCGAGATCACGCTGCTCGATTCTCCTTCGACCGAGAAGAGCTGCGAGGCGAACCCCCTCGAGTCCTCGGCTCGAACATCCCAGCGAACAACCATCAATCCCGACTTGTTGATGACATCACGAGCGTCGGTGACAGCGAGATCAAATTTCCGCCGAGAGTCATTTTTCGCCTTCATTGCACTTTGAAGCGAGCTTGAACTCACAGAATCTTCTCCATCTCCCCGCGGGCGGCTCAGCGTTCGCTCTGCAATCGTGTCTTGGGCCACTTGACTGGCCCCCATTTGCACAGCCCGCAACTTACTGGCGACGTTTCTCATGGTGTCCGCCGCATCCTTCGGCGCTGGAATCGTCTTCACCTGCAGATACGTCGTTCCGGGAGTCAGACCAAACGCAGTGGATGCCGCCCGAGCACTCTTGTATCGATACACCGCTCCAGTAATGGCTTGAGGAAGCGAACCCGCCATGGACACGATCCGATTCTGGGTGACATCTGAGACACCCTCCCTCTCAGAGGCCGAAGTCAGGTCATCGAACGACGTAATCAGCTCGCGATGACCGTTGCTTGCGCACCCTGCAAGGCTCATCGCCAGCAACACGAACCCAACCCTGGACAAACGACGATTTATAAATTCTGACACTTCGATCACCTCCTCCGGTTCTCTGTGGGCGCCCCTCCCTGGGAGCAAGAAAGAGAGCCTAGCGACAAAATGAAGCGGGTTCTACTTCCGAGGGCGCAACTCGACCGTCGCGGTTTTCCGGGAGCGCAGCCTGACAACGATGACATCCGTAAGATCTCCGGGGACGTCACCACTCCCCAGCGGTAAGACAGTGAACCGGTATGTCCCAGGGCCCAGCGCCGGCGCACAGAACTTGCCACTCTCTGTGCGCACGGGGGCGAGCGGTGCAGGGGCGCTCTCTCCAAAGGCAACACCCGGTAGCCGTCTCGTAAGGGCAGGTCGGTGTCATCCACCACGAGGCCCGTGACTGTGGCTCCCGTCGAGACGAGCAGCGCCTGGGTGCTGTCACCGTCGACTGGCTGTCCTGCGGACGTGACCTGGCCACGAACCAACGGGGCAGCCCAATCTCGACGGGCTTCTCGCGGCCGTTGTCCAAGCCGGCCTCCCAAGTACCAAGCGGTGAGGGCAACCACCAACACACCAACCTCGGGATCACCACGAAGGTCTCGCACGTCGACCGTGATCGTCGCTTGCTCAGTGACGGTCCGTCCCCAGAGCGTCGGGACGTGCTCCAGCAACTCGGAGATCGGGATCAATCGGGGATGCAACTCCAGATGCATCTCGGGGGACGATCAGAAGTCGTCTCGCGGGAGGCTCAGAAGTCGTCGTCCTGGATGTCGAAAGTGAACAGGCCCACCACGAAATCGATGATCTCCAGGGGATCGACTCCCACGTCGACGCCGATGATGGCCAGCTGGAAACCCAGGCCGAACTCAGCGGTGCCGTAGTCGGGGCCGTTGAAGCCTTCGAGGGTTGCGTCGACCACGCTCACCTGCAAGCCCGTGCGGGTTTCGAGCCCCGCGGGCAACACCGGGATCACCCGGCCGCGGGGGCCGGGCAAGCCCACGTAGACAGACCAGTAGCTGCCGATGAAGAGGTCGGCGAGTTGGGTAGCGCGCACGTCGAGACCGAACCCTGGGCCGAGACGGACTCGAGCGCGCACGATATCGAGGACGTCAAAGAAGCGGTTTGGCAAGTACCACAGGACCGTCCCCAGAACCGTGTCATCGTCGTCATCGGCCTCGTCTTCGTCGTCAACCAAAGCTCTAGGGAGATCTGCGGGGGCAAACTCGGCGGTGAGGCCGGGCAAGGTCGAGGCCAACCAATCAGCACCCTGCCAGGGAGCGGGGCGCGGCGTGGAGCAGCCGCTCAGAAGCAGCAACAACAAGGCGACGGCGGACAGACGAGTCATAACCACAGCTCCGAGAGAGTGAGCGAGCCCAAGCCCGGGCGAACAAACCCGGCCAAGCCCCTCACTGCGAGATTCGCTGACGATCGTAGCTCCTGACAGACGGGGATCCAGCCGTTATCTAGGGCCGCCTAGGGCCGCCGAGGACCGCCGAGGGCCGCCACAGTCCTCCACACAGCGAGCACGACACGTGCCATCCTGCGCCAGAACCACTCGACCCAGCGCACCTTGAGCCCAGGGGCCAGCACAGGGTTCTTGTCGAGCACCGAGCAGCGCTCCATGCTGGGGGGCCTCGCCCCCGCGCCTTCAGTGACTGCAAGCCATGACACCACCCACAACGCCGCTCCCCGTCGCCGTCCTGGGCGCCACGGGCAGCGTAGGCCAACGACTGATCAGCCTGCTCGACGGCCACCCCTGGTTTCGCCTCGAGCGAGTGATGGCCTCGCCAAACTCCGTGGGACAACTCTACGGCGAACGAGTGCAGTGGATGCAAACCACTCCGTTGCCCTCACAGGCCGCAGGGCTCACCCTCGAATCCTGCGAGATCAGCGACCCGCCGCCGCTGGTGCTCTCCGCCCTGGGAGCAGATGTGGCTGGCCCCATTGAGTCGCGCATGGCAGCGGCGGGAGCTGTGGTGGTCTCCAACGCCGCCAGCCATCGACTAGACGGGGACGTGCCTCTGCTCGTACCTGAGATCAATAGCGAGCACTTGGCCATTGCCGAGGCTCAGGCCAAGCGCTTTGGTACGGGTCGACTACTCACCAACCCCAACTGCTCTTCTATGGGCCTGAGCTTGGCCCTGGCTCCGCTACACAAGGCCTTTACCGTCGAACGAGTGCACGTGGTGACCTTGCAGGCCTTGTCTGGCGCCGGGATTCCCGGGATTCCTGCCATGTCTGCGATGGACAACGTAATCCCCCATATCACCGGTGAAGAAGAGAAGCTGGCCACAGAGCCGGCGAAGATTCTCGGACAGCTTCAGGGGCTAGAGATCGCTCCCGCCCAGCTCACGATCAGCGCTCAGTGCACTCGCGTCCCCGTGGTGGACGGCCACACACTCTGCGTGTCCGTGGGCTTCTCACAGACGGTCACTGCTGACGAGGTGCGCGCCGCCTGGAACGAGTTCTGCGGCCCCGACGATGTGGCATGCCTGCCGTCGGCGCCCACCCATCCGATCATCACCCTCTCTGGTCGAAACGTTCCTCAGCCTCGCCTGCACCGAGACCTGGGCAACGGTATGTCCGTCACCGTGGGCCAGCTGCGCCCCTGCCCACTGCTGCAATGGCGATTCGTCACCCTGTCCCACAACACAGTGCGGGGCGCGGCAGGAGGGGCACTGCTCACCGCTGAACTCGCGGTGACCCGGGGATTGCTCTCCGGCCGCTAGCACGGTTGCCGCCAGTGCGGCTCAACGAGCGAGCCACACTGGCGGCCCTTGGGCTTTAGCCCTTGGCCGGGGCACGGTTGCCGGCCAAGGGCTAAAGCCCAGGCTTAGCCGCAAAAATGGCCAATCCAATAGTGACCGCTTTGTGGCTGATCCGTGGCTTGTGCGTTACTCTTCTGGGGTAAAGCAGTACGGCTCCGCCCCGTCACTGCTTAGCCCGGGCTCTTTTCAGGACGAGGCGGATCGTCACCGGTCAACCGTTGCGCCTATGCTCCCGCGATCGCAAGTCGAACTCTGTGCGCCGACAGAAGCCTCGTTCAGAGAGCGAGTCAAGCAGCGCTGTACACTCCCCACCGCACTGCTTATGGGACTGCTGTGGCTTCCCTCATGCGGCAACGA
>JBLIMM010000301.1:0-5896 GCA_047638635.1 Pseudohongiellaceae bacterium
CGAGAGCGGAGCATCGGCGGATTCACGGACCCAGTTTCCGCTGATGCAAGCGACGGAGTTCAACGAGAGCAGGGCAACGGTGAGCCAGACCAAGCGCTTCATGAATCGCCGTGGTCGCTGTCCGTCCACGGCATCTTGTACTCAGCTCGCTCGGCGGCGAGCGTTGCTCCCACATGGGTCAGGACACCCGCTTCGTCGAAGAAAACCCACATGCGATCGGTGCGGTTGTCCTCGTTCGATGCTGTGAAGATGACCAGAAAGAGGCCCGCTGACTTGCTCACTTTGTACTCGTACATGTACGCCGAGCGGTAGCCGAGTTGGACGATCTCGGTGGGGGCTCCGAAGCGGCTGGCCACTTCGCTCTGGGTCGTCACACCAGGTTGTAGAGCTTCGATGTCGGTGGTGGAGAGAGGCTCGTTGACCGTCTTGTGGGAGAGCACGCACCCAGGTAGGCAGCAGAGAGCGAAGAGAAGAGATATGAGGCGCATGGCAGCCAATTGCGGTCGTTGAGGCGTCCTGGGAGATGATGTCTTCGGCATTTGCCCCCCCATATCCGTAGGGCTGATTTTGTGAGGAGGAGCGGCTCACCCTTGGGTCGGTATGGCTTGGAGGGGATACACTGGACTCTTGCGAACCGCCCTGTCTGACTTGCCGCCCGTCATTGATCAGTCGATCGAGCCCTCATGGCCACTTGAGGTCGCGGCTCAGGTTCTGGCTCTGCGGCAACTGCGAGCGCTGGGGAAGTGTCACGAACTGGCTTTGGTGGGAGAGCGTGTTGCCGGCGTGCACCAGTTGCGCATGGCCTGTGGACGCCTGAGGGTGTTGCTCACGAGAGTGGCCGGAGTTTGGCCTCGAAAGCAGCTCAAACCCCTGCGGAAGTCCGTGGCCAAGCTGTCCAAGGCTCTGGGGCAGGCGCGGGATTGCGATGTAGAAATTTCACGATTGTGTGAGCGCATCAGCCGAGTGCACGACGCAGAAGAGCGCGCTGTTCGCTGGCTCTGGAACCGTGCGGTGGGGGCTCGGAACCGGGAACATCAGGCCGTTGTTTCAGCTCTGGATAACTTCGCCGCAGAAGGTTGGTTCGATCGCCTGGCCGACTTCTTTTCGACCACGCCGGTCGACCTCGTCAGCTGGACAGGTTCGATCAGTGCTGAGGGTGCTGAATACCCCACAGTCGGGCAGGCTTTACCGGGCTTGATCGAAGCGGAGGTTGAGTCGGTTTGGCAGCTCACATGGGTGCTTTCAGAACCGGCTGGGCACGACGGCTATCACGATTTGAGGCTGGCGGGCAAGGGCTTGCGGTACTTGCTGGAGGCCTTCGGTACCTGTCTCAAGCAAAAGCCTAGGAAGCTGACCAAACCACTGCGTCGCTGCCAAAAAGTGCTTGGGGAATTGCACGACGGGGAGCTGCAAGTGATCCAGTTGATCGACTTGCTGAGCGATCATGGAAAGGGTCTAAAACGTATCATGCTCGATGCGGTTAAGACTGAGGGCGAGACCGACGAGCTGGGCGATCTTGCGCACCAAGCAGCGCGGGTTTGCCACGACCTGCCGGCAGAAGGGCTGGCCATCTACTTGGCTGCGCTGGCCGATCGCAGAGCTGTCCTGCGAAACGAACTCGTGATCATCTGGGAGGTTCTCGAAGAGACGGGCTACCGGGAGCGCCTGAAGCACGCTGCAGAGCTGAGCTCCTGACCGGAGAGCTTCACCCTGCGTTCTGAGTTCGCTCTTGCCGGCTGAACGCTGGGCTCGTTCTCACCCCGGTTTGAGCCCCTCTGGCTCTCGCTGCCCTGGCTCTAGACGCTCCGGCGCCAGAAGCGTGAGCGCCTGCGAGACGCCTGGTTTCCCTTCGCCTGGCCTCGATGAGTTGCTCGGCCAAGAAAGCTCGATCGAAGGGTCACTAGCCCGGGTTGCGGGATGCCGTAGCGGGTCAACAGGTCAGCGGCGTAGGCGGTGCTGAGCAGCTCGAGGAGTGACGAGCAGCTTCGAGAAAAGCGCTGTGTCGCTGAATCGACCACGGGGTGTGCGGGACGGCGGGAAAAAAAATGCAGGGGCAGAGCTCAGCGGATGTAACCCAGTTCACGGAGCACTGTGAGCGTCTCTCCGTCGGGCTGGCTGCCATCCCAACTGCGGTGCACGTCGCCCTCGGCAGCTTCCTCCAGGCGTCGCTGCAGAGCTTCGCCTTTCGGTCCTAAGGGCAGCGGTGATGTTTCCCCCGGGTCGTTGTTGAGATCGTAAAGGGCGGGCAGATCGCCCCAGCGCTTCTGCCAGTTCGCAGACGGCAGGACGAGTTTGGTGCCGCCTGAGAGGCGCGCGGTGAGTTGGTGACTGGCGGCGCTGGTCACCCACTCTGCATCGGGCACAGGATCTCCCTGCAACAGATACGGGGCGAGGTTGCGGCCGTCGCTAGCGCCCGGAGCCAGGTTGGCCAAACCCAACAACGTGGGCATTACGTCGAGGTTGCTGACCATGGCCTCTTCTACGCGACCGCCAGGGGCGGCGGTAATCCCCGGCCCGGCGACCACAAAGGCTGTGCGCACGAGCTCCTGAAACACTGTGCCGTCGTGTTCTTGCTTGAGGTAGTCCGTGAGCCGCAGCTTCTCGCTGTTCCGGCTGCGTACGTCTCGCATGGTGTTTAACCGGGTGGGATGCTCGGCTCGGCGAAAGAGCGTCTCACCATGGTCGGACACGAGCACGACGTAGGTGTTCTCGAGTTGGCCGCTGTCTTTGAGTTCTGCGAGCAGCGAGCCGATGTGGCCGTCGAGTTCTGCGAGGGCCCCGTCGTAGCGGTCGACCTCTTGAGCCAGGGTGTCCTGTTGGTAGGACAGCCACTCTGCCTCAGCGGGGGGAGTGGACTCAATGACGGCAGCGATGGTGGCTTGCTCAGCGTCGTTGAAAAGCTCGGAAGCCTTGCGTTTCCAGGGCACTGTTTTGGGTTGGTAGGGCGTGTGCGTGTCGAGGAAGTGCAGCCACAGGAAGAACGGGCGATCGTCGGCCAGCGAGAGAAAATTCTGTGCCCGGGTGAGCACCTTGGGCGCTCCCCAGCGGCCGGTTCCTGTCTTGCGTACAGCCCAACTGTCCATGCCCCGATGAAAGCCCGCGTTGTTGGCCAAGAGCGAGTTGGCCACAAAGCCACCCGTGCGATATCCCCCTTGGGAAAAGCCCTCGGCCAGCATGGTGTGCTCTTCGGGAACCTTATAGATCGTGGTCAGCAAGCGTCGCCCGGTCATGAGCGAGATCATGGAGGGCATGGTCCAGCTGGCCCCGGACGTGCAGTCGTTGAAGCGCACGCCGCGCTGGGCCAGAGCGTCGATCGCTGGGGTTGTGGGCCAGCGGTAGCCGTAGCTCGAGAGGTGGTCCGTACGCAGCGTGTCGATCACGAGCAGCAGAACGTTCGGGCGCGTAGGCTCGGCATGCGGAGCTTCGGCGGGCGGGGCACAGCTGGTTGTGATCGCAAGCAGCACCGGCGCCAGGGGACAGACCCTGAGCCATGTCCGCCAGACAGGTGGGCTTGTGGCCTCTCGACGTCTGCGAACGGAGTACATGGTCTTGTCAGGCCACCAACGTCAGCACGTTGCCGTCCGGGTCGCGAAAATGCGCCAAGGTTCCGCCCCACGGCTGGACTTCTGGGGGGCCACCGAACTCGACGCCGCGCCCACGCAGCTCTGAGATGGTGGCGTCCATATCTTCGACGCCGAAGGACAGGCCGACGAAGCGACCGATGAGCTCCGCGCCCTCTCTGTCATCCGCTGGGACGGCTTCGACGAGCAAGGTCAGCGAGCCCGCATCGAAGACAGCGATGCCGTCGTCGTCAGATCCGCCGATGAGCGGCAGCTTGAGGGCATCGCAGTAGAAACGTCGGGCTTGGCCGATGTCGGTGACAAAGACACGTTGAGTGTCGGCAACAAGAGGCATGTAAAACTCCGCAGGTGTGTTCGGCCCATCATGCCCATCGGAGCGGGGTCTGGGGAGTGCTCAGCCTGTGGTGTGGTGCGTCTTGCGCCTTCGGGGCGGCTTGTAGATGCTGCATCGAGCATTGCCCAGGGACCTCAGCCAGCAAGGGAGCTTGGTCCCGGCTCCTGAAAAACACCCATGGCCGACGAGTGAGCACTGTGAGCGAAGAAACCGACGCGTATGTCCTGGGCACTGATCAAAGGGAACTCGATCGTCTGAGGCAGCAGCATGAGGCCTGGGTCGGAGAGGCTCAGAGCCTTCTTGAGCGGGCCGGGCTGCGTTCAGGGCAGACGGTTCTCGATCTCGGCTGTGGGCCGGGTTCGACGACCGTGCAGCTGGCGCGTGTCGTAGGGCCCCAGGGTCAGGTGATCGCTCGAGATGTGTCCCCGGGGTACATCGCGCACCTGCGCTCGGAGCTGGAGCGCCTGGGGATCGACCACGTGCGGCCGAGTCTCGGCCCGGTCGAAGAGCTTCAGCTGGCCGATGGCAGTCTCGATGCCGCTTACTCCCGTTGGCTGTTTTGCTGGCTTCCCGATGCCGCTGCGGTGTTATCGGCGGTGGCCCGGGCGTTGCGCCCCGGTGGCGTCATGATTTGTCAGGAGTACTTCAACTGGGCTTCGATGAAGTTGGTCCCGCGAGATGGAGCGCACGACCGTGTGGTGGCCGCGTGCATGGCGAGCTGGCAGGACTCCGGGACGACCATCGACATCGCTGAGCAGCTGCCGACCCTCGCTGCGCAATGCGGCCTGACAGTAGAATACGCCGCTCCCGTTGCGCGATTGGGCCGCCCGGGTTCGCTGGTTTGGACTTGGTTGTCCGAGTTCTACGACAGCTACCTGCCGCGGGTGGTGGAGCGAGGGCTCCTCGATGAGGACACCCGCCTCGCTTGTTTGGACGAGTTACAACGCCGCCAGCGCGAGAACCTGGGCTTCATCGCCGCGCCCACCATGCTCGACTTGGTGCTGCGCAAGGCTTAGAGCCTGGCTCGGCCCGTGAGTTTTCGTGCGGGGGATTCGTCCATGGGGCGTGGCCCCTCAGGCTCTCTCTGCGGCACAATCGCTGCCCCCGGGGCCAAGGCTCCGCGGATCCACCGTCTTGGAGATCCACCAACGTGAAGACCTGCCCTGCTGCTCTCGCCCTCGTCATGTTGCTGCTGACCGTTGCCGGCTGCGCTCAACCCCAGAAGCCCCTGCCCGATTCGGCGGGCGAGCCTGTGGGCCGCAACGAACGTTTTCTCTCTGAGGAGTTGGACGTAGATCAGTTCACCAAGGTCTTCGAGTCGGAGACGCGGGAGGTCTCCCTCGCACGGGATGAAATCGTGGCCGCTCTGGGTCTGCGCCCGGGCGAGGTGGTCGCGGACGTGGGCTCTGGAACGGGCCTGTTTCTAGGCGCCTTGTGTGAGGCCGTGGGCAAGAGCGGCAAGGTGGTCGCCGTAGAGATCTCGCCGCGCTTTGGTGAGCACCTGGAGCGGCGCATCGCTGACGAGGGGCTCTCTCAAGCCGAGCTGGTGATGTGCGACGAGCGTTCGTCGAACCTTGAGCCCGACTCCGTGGACCTTGTCTTCGTCTGCGACACCTACCACCACTTTGATTACCCGGCGGACACCTTGGCCAGCCTGCGTGGAGCCCTGCGCGAAGAGGGTCGTCTGGTCGTGATCGACTTTGATCGCAAGCCAGGGGTGAGCAGCGACTGGGTGATGGACCACCTGCGTGCCGGCAAGGATGTGTTCCTCGATGAGATCACGGCAGCGGGCTTCGAGCTCTCCCGGGAAGTTTCGCTGCCCCAGTTTCGGTTGAGCTACATGCTGATTTTCGATCGGGTGCGCTGAACCTCAAACGTGTGGCTTTTCGGCCGTGTAGCAATTGTAGCCAGGGGACTGTTCGGTCCGTATTGCCATGGCGCTTAGCCACTCGGGGGGATGCGGTTGTCCGTGATCGCTTGG
>JBLIMM010000302.1:0-5887 GCA_047638635.1 Pseudohongiellaceae bacterium
CGATCGCTCGGGTCGAGTTTGCGGGAGGGACAGCCCTTTTCGCTGGGTGCCCCCGACCCACACATATCCTACGGAACGTCTCCTCGCACGGCGTTGCTCATGGAGAAGCTCTGCGGGCCAGCGACGTCCTGGATGACGTACTGACAGTACAGCGAGATCTGGGTGTGCTCCTACCCGGACTTTTCGGTGATGCATCAGGTCTCCGAGGGCGGCGGGCTCGAGGTCGTGTGGTCCCCCTGTGGCGAACTCTTCTGTCGCAACAGCGACCGCTGGATGAGCGTGAAGATCCAGACTGAACCCGAGCTCACCTGGAGCGCACCGCTCGTCGCCTTCGAGACGGACTTCGTCGACTCAGGCGGCCGCTCCTTCGACGTCACCTCGGACGGGCAGAAGCTCTTCGTGATCAAGCAACCGACCCCGCCCGACGGCAGCCGGGTCAACGTGATCACGAACTGGCGGGCGTCCCCCCCCCCGTAAAGTTCGTCCGCTGTTGAGCATCATGAACGCGCGCACGATTGCTTGCTCGCTACTCCGCAACCGCCCTCGCCTCGCGCTGGAGAACCTAGCTCTCCGTCAGCGAGTCGCGTTTCCGCAACGCGACCGGGCCGGGCCGACCGTGGACCCTAACGGGACAGTACCGCCGGATCAGGGCAGGAACTGAACTCTCAATGCGTTGCTGAATCCAGAGCCGTTGACCTGTCCGCCATCGGCGTAGACAACTTGGACGTAGGTCGTGAGTGGGCCCCCGCCTCCGGGCACAGACAGACTGAATCCTCCGCCGGCATCAAGGGGAACAGCGAAGCTCAGCGTGCTCGGGCTTGCGTGCGCTTTGGTTGTCGGTAGCCACTCGAACCTGCCGCGTCGGGTGCTCGCATCTCAGTGTGCTCTGAACACCGGCCAGAACTTGAACCTGGCCCCAGGATTGTCACGGCGTGACCCCCTTGAGCGCATTCGACAGCGCCACGCCATGGATCGCGGCCGAGTCCTTGATGGCCCATTGAAGCCACAGCTCGGTTCCAGCGGGGAAGCCAGGGGGCATGACGAATGGGACGCTGATCGTGCCCATTGCCGTGGTTGGTAGGAACCAAGGATTGAAGGGAGCAAGGAAGGGGAACGGCTTGAGGGTTCCGCCCTTGAACGGCACCGGCGCGCTGGACAAGGCAAGGAATAAACCAGCAAATGCCGACGGTGCGGCGTTGAGCAGATCGAGCGAGGTGAGGCCGCCGTCACAAAGGGAGCCGGTGCTCAAGAGCAGCGGTTCTCCGAACACGCCCGCCAGCCCGCTGGCTTGGTCGCTCCAGGCTGCAGCGTTCGCCGACCACTCGATCGCTCCGTAGTCCACTGAGCCGTCACGGGCCTGGGCCCGCACGTCGATCTGCGTGTGCCCACTTTCGCCGGCATCGACGGCCGGCGACTGACAGGACATCGGCTCGAGCAGACCACCCACCGCAGACAGTTGCGGGTCCACGTTCAGCATGGCCACACCCGCTGGCAGCACCCCGCTGCCGTAGGACTGCTGCTCGTTCCAGAAGATGTCGTGGCGCCAGGTGCTGGCCCCCATGAAGTCAAACCAGAGCCCACCGCCCAACCACGGGCCGATCTGCGTCCGCCAGAACACGTTGTTGACGATCGTGTTGTCCGAGGAAAGGCCGGTGAAGACGAGCGGGGCCGACTTCGTGACCATGCCGACGACCCGATCGCCGCTGGTCCTGAAGGTGTTGTGCGCGATGAGGTTGTTGCTGGCCGCGACGTAGCTGGGAGTTCCATCCTGGTTATCGTATCCGTGGTGCATCCACAGGGCGGGCCCGACGCCGTCGTAGTGGTTGTTCACGATGGTGTGGTTCGCCCCCGCCACGCGAATGGCGCCGGAGTTCACGATCCAGTTGCCCTCGACGACGGAGTTATGAGTGGCTCGCAGGGTCAGGTCGCCGGCGGCGTTCTCGATCTTGTTGAAGCGGATGATCCACCCTCCGTTCTTGATCGAGAGGACCTCGGGGTCACCGTCGAAGTCGCGGATCAAATTGTACTCAAACCGGTTCTGGTAGTTCTCCAGCGGGCTGTTGGTCCCGCCTATCGTGGTGAGCGCTTCTCCGCCGTTCACGCCCGGGTTGGGAATGTCGTGGATGAAGTTGTGGTGGAAGTTGAGGGACTGCGGCTGCAGGTACGTCACGTCACCAGGTTGGGGCGAGTAGGCAATGATGCTCTGCCTGACGCTCTCGGTGATCTCGTTGTTGTCGAGTTCAAGGTTGGTGAGCGAACCCTCGATGCGCAGCGTCTCCTCCGCCGACGTGCCGTTGCCAGAAAAGTAGTTGCGCGTCACACGCCCGTGGCTGCCCCTCACGACGAGGGCGTAGCTCACCGTGCCGACAAAGCGAAACTCCTCGACCCACAGATGGTCACCGAGCAGGATCATCTGGGACGCGCCGGTGAACGTCACGCCTTTCGGCGTGCGCGCCTTCACGATGATCTTCTGGCTGGCGTCGCCGCTCGCGGTAAGCGTAAACGTCCCGTTGTCGTAGACGCCGTCGGCGAAATCGATCGTGTCACCCGGCTGCGCCATGGCGTTCGCCTGGTTCAGCGTTTGTTGATTCGTCACCACGAACGTCTGGCCGTTGTACGCAGGGTGCGGATCCGGGTTGGCCTGCAGGCCATACTCGATGGTCGAAGGAGGCGAGGGGGCGGTCCGCGGCGCGGCGGCGAGTCCCGAAACGGCCGCGATCAGCGCGAGGCAGAGTTTTCGGTGAATCATCGCGGCGTCTCCTGGAGTGGTTCCCGACGTCCCTACCGCAAAGACCCTCCGGACTGTTCCAGCATGGACTGACCGCACGGTAGCAGCCGACAGCAGATCCGGCGAGATCAGACGGCTACGACGGCCCCATGCAAGCTGTCCTTCGCCAAGCCAGCACCAAGACGCCGAACAGCCCGCTCACCGAGACGACTGGCTCGGCACATGGCGGAGCTTGTTGACCCGCCCCAGAAAGTTCCAGTCCATCACGTAGAGATCGCCCTGGGCATCCCACGCTGCCGCGTGAGGCGCGAGGAACAGACCGTCTACCCAGCTCTCTCGGGGCACACCATTCACGGCTCGCAACGACTCGTCGGGGTTGTCACCCAAGTGGGTCACCAGCTGGTTGTCGCCATCGAGAATAGTCACCCGTCCGGCCAGGTCGGGGATCACCAAGAACTCACCCCGCTGCTGAATCTTGCAGGGCCGGCGCAGCATCCCCTCGACCAGGCTGTGGAAGTTGCCGTCGAGATCGAAGATCGACAGCCGGTGATTCTCACGGTCGGCCACGAGCAGCCGCGGCGACTCGCTGCGCGTGTCGACGAGCAACCCGTGGGGCGTCGACAGCTGACCCGGTTCGCTGCCAGGGCCGCCAAACGAAGCCAGGTAGCGTCCGTCGGCGTCGTAACGGTGGACCCAGTGGCGGCCGTATCCGTCGGCTACGTAGATCCCGCCGTCCGGAGCCACGGCGATGCTCGTGGGCCGGAACTGATCCTCGCTCTCGTACAAGCCCGAACTCATGGGCGCCCCGCGACGCCACAACACCTCTCCGTCGAGGGTCGCTTTGACGAACTCATGGCGATTGAAGTGCACGAAGTACAACACCTGTCCCACGCCCTCATCGGCGGGGCCGAGCACCATGCCGTGCACACCGTTGGCGAACTCCTCGCCCCACGCCGAGACGAACGATCCGTCGGCGCGAAAGGTCATCACGGCCTGGCCCACATCGGCACTGAGATGGATCAACCCCCCGTCGTCGACGACGATCTCACCGTGGGTGTTGCCCAGCTCGCCCCCACCGGGAACCTGCAACCAGTCGTCGACCCAAACATAAGTGTGTTCGCCGGCGCCCAGCAGGACAGCGTCGGCAGGGGTCGTCTCGCGGCTAGTAGCCGAACAGGCCAAGGAAAGCGAGGTGAGCAGGAACAATAGCGATCGAGTCATGGGTCTCTCCGTTCAGGACGGGGAGTGTACCCGGGGACGCCCCCGCCCCCGGTCCCGGTCTTCCCGTCCAGCGTCCCAGTCGATGCCCGCGCCGCCATGTCGCATTTGTACAAGACTGAGTCGCCGCAGCCGGTCATTGTGCCTGGGTACTCTGAAACGGGAACTCCCTCTCGTTGCTGCCCTCGCCCTCTACCCACAGCCGGATCCCGACCATGAAGACCTCACCCACAGCCCTAGCCCTGCTCTCTGCCCTGGCCCTCTGGTTCATCGCAGCGACTCCCGCGACACCACCGACGTCTCCTCTCTCGACCCAGGACGCTGCTCTGCCCGTGGTGCCAGTGCCCGACGGCGTGCGAGCGGACATGCAGCCACAGGTGACCGATCTAGACTTCCTGGCCGGAGTCTGGAGTGGCAGCGACGGACAGAGCGATTGGGAGAGCAGCTACACCACGGGAGCCGGCGGCCAGCTCGTCGGCGCCAGCAAGGAAATGCGCATGGGCAAGGTGGTGATGATGGATTTCGAGCACTTCTACGAGCGCGACGGCTCCATGCGCATGACGCCCTATCCCTTCGGCAAGCCCAGCGTGGAGTTCACCTTGACCGACTTCGATGCTGCCGAGCGCATGGCCGTCTTCGAGAACCCTGAGCACGACTTCCCCAAGCGCTTCGTCTATCAGCGCACAAGCGCCACGACCCTCGAGATCACCCTGCAAGGCTCGCTGGGCGGCGACGACGCGAGCTTCCTGATGACGCTCACCAAGCAGGACGTCTAGCAGAACGTCTCGCGGGCTCTGCCAAGCCGCTTTCAAACCCGTGCCCCGCCACAAGATCTGCAGCAGTCTCTATACTCGCGGAGTGCGCTACTTCGAAATCGATCCTCCCTTGGCCCTGCGTCCCTCGGTGCGCTGCCTGTGGTTGCTGGAACACGACGGAGGCGGGCAGCCAGAGCGCGTGCTCCCCGATGGCTGCATGGAGGTCGTCGCCCACTACGGCTCACCCATGCAACGCCAGCTGAACGACGGCTCCTTCGAGACCCAGGCCCGCACGATCGTCGCTGGGCAGCTGCCGTCCGCCATGGTGCTGCGGGCGAGCGGCCCCACCGGCATGGTTGCCGCGCGCTTGCAACCCTGGGCGGCGGCACAGCTCATGCAAGACTCCGCCCGGCAACTCACATCGCGGGTCGTGCCCTTGGTCGATCTGTGGGGCCCGTCCGCGCGCCATCTCGAAGAGCGCGTCGCTGCCGCAGACCATGACGGCGCCCGCTTCCGGCTGCTGGCCGACGCCCTGCTTGCACGGCTCCCCCAGCCCCGAGAAACCTCCCGGCTGATCGGCCAGGCCATGGGCTGGATCGTCGATTCCCAGGGCAGCATCGCCGCCCGAGAGATCGCCCGGCGGCTGAACTGGAGCCCGCGCACACTCGAACGACACTTCTCCACCTACGTGGGACTCTCCCCCAAGGCGCTGTGTCGCATCGAGCGCTTTCAACAACTGGTGCAGCGCCTAGACGGGGTCTCGCTGGTGTCACCGCGCCCCCAGCATTCACCAAGCCATCTCGCTGGCCTGGCCTTCGACATGGGCTACGCCGATCAGTCACACCTGGCCCGAGAGTTCAAGCAACTGGCCGGCGTCACCGCCACCCAGTACCGCGCCGAGCAACACGGTTTCTCGGACTGCTTCACGGGCCCGTGAGTTCGATCTGCGGCGGCTGTTGCCCGACCCTGCCAAGAAAATCGTAGCTGCTAGCCGGCTGCCCCGACGGCGCCCAGATCGCCAAGCACTGGTGCGTGTGAGGCATCACGGGGATAGCCACGAAAAGCGTCGCTCTAGCAGCCTGTGCGCAAAGTGCCGTGATGGCGAGTGCGCCTCGGTGGTGCCAGATCGAGACGACGAACCGGATTCGAATCAGTGGATTCGTTGAGGATTCGGCAACGAAGAGCT
>JBLIMM010000303.1:0-5873 GCA_047638635.1 Pseudohongiellaceae bacterium
CTGCGGCCTTGGCGGGCTGTTGCTTACTCGGGGCGGGCATGGCGCAGAACGCACTGGCGGACTTAGCGGACGACAGGTTGCGCAAGCCCGAACGTCCTTTGCCTCAGGGAGACCTGACTCCGAGAACGGTGCTGCTTTGGTTCATGGGGCTGACGGCGATCCCCTTGGCCTTGGCCTTTGTGTTTCCCTTTTTGTGGCCCCCTGTTCTCATCATTGTGGGACTCACGGCAGCCTACCACTGGTTGCTCAAGCGCCAACGCCTTGCAGGCTGCCTCGCCCTAGGAGTGTTGCGCGCGACGAGCATGAGCCTCGGAGTCGTGGCCGCCACTCAGCAGTGGCCCGGAGGGATTGCCCTCCCTGCTTGCGCTCTCTACGGTCTCTACATCACCGGGGCATCACTGCATGCGTCCACGGACGATGAGCCCAAAGGAAATCGGGCTTCGCCACTCGGCCTGGGGCTCTGCTTGGCGACCTTGCTGACCCTCGCCGGCTGGCTGCTGACAAAGCACACTCAGCCCCTCGACTTGGCTGGGCCATTGCTGCTGCTCTGGGCTGGTACGAGACTCCTGTCGGCGGCGCGGCGTCTGCCCCCACCAGCGGTCACAGGCACCGCTCTCTCCGGGCTGCAGCTCTTCCACGGAGGGCTTGTTGCTGGCCTCGGACAGCCCCTTGTTGGTGGAACGATTCTCGTTCTGTTTGCCCTGGGTCGTAGGCTCCTGCGCAGCTTTCCTCCGTCGTAGCAAGGGCACTTCGCCACAGAAGCAATCTCCTTCGGCGCTTTGTACAGTGTGGCTTCATTCAGCACCTCGCGACTGTGATCCCCATGCGCATTGTCGGCTACCTGCTTGCCATTCTGCTCACCTTGCTCTGCTTGGCTCTTCATCAACGCAGCACATGGCGAGCGGGCCATTTGATCGCTGGGGAACATCTGGCACAGGAGCGACTGGCAAAGATCCATAGCTTGGCCAAGGGGCAACTACGCATCGGGGAGCAAGCTCAACTCGCCACCCTGCTTTCTGCCTCAGAACTGGCTGACGTCGCCTTTCTTGAGTCTCTCTCGAAACCAGGCGTCGAGTTTGCAGCAGACTCGGTCTACGTCTACGGCCTCGCCCAAACCACCGCGCCGTTCGAGAGTGGCAAGGGGCCTCGGCACGGATTCATCCTCCGCGCATGGCCTGTAGAGTTTGGCGTCACCGGCGACTTACAGTTCCACGCCGACTCGCGAGGGAACTCATTTCAGGGCCAGAACAACAAGGGGCGCTCGGGAGTCACAGTAGACTTCCCGCCGCCGTTTCCCGCGACCGACCTTGGGTCAAGGGGCGCCGGTTGGTGGCGAGAGCCATTGGCTCCTGCGGCTCACAAGTAGTTCCAGAAGAGTAGCCGCGCCCGCTCTGTAATCTCAGCATCCCCCAACGCGATGGCTAATCGGCGCAGGGCTTGCTCCCGTGGTCCGGCGTTCAAGCGCACGATGCAGTCCAGCGCTTGCATGCGAATCACCCTGTCTCTCTGGGTGTTGAGCACGATAGTTTCTAGGTAAGGCAAGGCCTCTGCAGCCCCTGTGGAAGCGGCCGCAAAGACAAACAGGCCCGCCTCTCGATCATCGTCGAGGTTCATGGCCAAGTGCTGCAGGCCGTGGCCGCCCAAACGAGAGAGCAGGCTGAGGAACCCCGGGCCCCCGTCGTCGAGAATCCCAGCGATCACAAAGTCCACAGCTTGTGCAGGGTCTACGTGGGCCACGAGGCGGCACAGCAGGATGCGCTCACTCAGGACGAGGTCTTCGTTCTGCAGCCGCAGCACGGCCAGGTCTGCGTACTGCTGAGCGAGTTCTCCGCCAACGTGCACCACACGGTCAACAGCCACGTTCAAGTAGGCGCCCACACCATTGGCCAGATCTGTTCGTGTGCGCTCCACAGCCATGGGATGGGCTTGGCGTAAGAGCACATCGAGCGCTTCTTGGTGGCACGAGTGCGAGGAGTCGAGAGCAATCGTCTCGAGCAGTTGCACCGCGAGGAGTGCCTCGCTGTGTCCTTCGTTCACGGCCCGTTCCATCATGCTCATCAAAGGCAGCACAACGGGGCGCTGGCGCTGACGCACGAGTTCTTCCCATTGGTCTGTCAAGAAGACCTGCCCACTGAGAGCCGCCATGCGCACGCCGTTCAGCCGAGAGGCCTCATCGCCATGCTCGATCAGGTTGCCCACCCGTTCGAAGGCCATGGGGTCCTGGTGAACCAACAACGAGGCGAGGGCCGTGAGCACACTGTTCTGGTCGCCCTGCTCAACAATCTCTCGGAGGACTGCCCGAGCCCTGTCATCGATATCGGCTTCCCCGAGGGCCGTGACATAGGCCAGGTCAGGGGATGACGTCGTCAACTCAAGCTCGTCGACGACATAGCCCAGTGCAGCGCTATCTCCTTGGCGCACCCGCTGAGCCAGCGCTGCCCGGGCGAAGGTCTGCACTTCGAGGTTTTCGTCGTTGCGCCGCTCCAAGATGCCGCCCAATGCGGCCGGCGAAGGGTGATAAGCCAGCACTCTCAGCGCGGCCTTCGCCACCAATGCACTTTCGGACAGCGCTCGCCTGACCAACTCTTCAATCGCCTGGTCCGCGTAGGCCGCTGGTGTGTCCTTGGCCCCCAAGAGGGCGATGAGCTTCGAGATGAGGATGCTGTCCGCCTCACCCAGCACAGCCAGTCTGGACAGCACCTCGGGGATCAGAGAACCCGCTTGCTGCTCCAGGGCCCGGCGCGCGGTCACCATGGCGGCGTGACTCCCCCAGCCCATGCGATCCAAATGACGGAGTACGTCATCCGTGCCCCTGGACAAGGCCCAACTGGGTGGTTCGGCCATCTCTAGTCGCGGCAGCTGAGCCAATACGGTGGCCACGTCTGCACCCGCCGCTGCTGAGCCCGGAAGCAAGAAAGCAGCCTCGGATGGGATGTTCTCTTGCCGCTTGGGCAACAGAAACACCAGGCTGAGGAGAACGAGAATGGCAAGAGTCGGTAGCAGGCTTGGTCGCATGAGGCTGTTCAGTGTAGCGATGATGGAGACGCGATCGATGGGCTCGATTGAGCTTCAGTTGGTTGCCTCGATGGACTCATGCTGTATCCGTGTTTTGACACTGCCCTGAGGCATTGCTACGTTGCGCCCCCTGACCCCGACGATCCCATGGGATTTGCCTCCGATGCCCCGCAAGACCCTTCGCGCCGTGCTCGTTCTCTGTGGCGGGTTGACCCTGTTTACGGGTTGCCTGTTGCCGTTCTCTGATCACTCTGAAGACGTGACCGCGTCTTGGCTCCGTGGCGCCGAACGCGCCCATCGCCGCTGGGACCGTTACTTCAACAACCTTGACTGGGATGATCCCAGCATCGAGTGGGTTGATGAGTCCTACGCACGTGGCCCCGGACGCATTCGCTGAAAGCGAATCGCCTGAGGGAAACCACTCAGAGGCGTCGGTGCGGGCATTCCCCGCGCTGGCGCTTTGTTGCGTGCTCTGGCCTGAGCGTCCTGCTTGCTGCCCTTGCGGGCTGCGGTTCGGCAAGTCGCGCGGTGCTCGCTCGCCAGGAGTTCGCTGCTGTCTACAGCGACCCTGGCGCCCTGAGTTCCCTTCGAGGTGCTGAGGCAGGTCAGCCATTTCTGTGGCTAGAGTCCGCCCGGGTTGCGGCGGTGGAGTCCTCCGAGCAAGCGCTCCTCTTTGTCGAGCGTGGGCTTTCCTACCATCCCACCGACCCGGGACTGCTCACGGCTCAAATTGAATTATTGGGCGGTTTGGGCCGCTACGACGATTGCCTCGACCGTGCTCGTTGGGCTCTCGCTGCCTTGCCGCAGCAACCTGTCCGGCCCGGATTCCGGATGGGAGCCATTCGAGCTTTGCTGGCGCTCGGGCGTGTGGATCAGATTGAGCCAAAGATTATCGCTTTGGGTGGCGAGCGGGACGTCCAGCCGGCGATGGTTGCCGACGCTTGGGCTCGCCTGGCCATGGCCTACGCCGCTGTGGGCCGTGGGGATGACGCCCAACGATGTTTCGACGCCAGCCTGCGCCTGAGCCCCAATGGCCTGGCCGCCTTGGCTCAAGAGTCAGCTCTCCACCCGGAACTTCTCGCCGCTGCGCGCAGCCTCCGAGACAAGGCCGGTCAGCGGCACCCCGGCGATCCAGACCTGCTGCTCGCCATCGTGATTGACGAGATGGAACAGGGACGGTTCGCGCAAGCGACTGAAAACCTCGAACAGCTTCCCAGTCCCCTGCCTACCCGACTCTCTGCGGACGTGCAGGCTCTGCGGGCCCGGCTGCTGATTCTTCAAGGCCAGATCGACGAGGGTTTGTCGGTGCTGTACGAGCAACTCGACCTGCGACCGCTCGATGCCCCGGCCTTGAGCGTGCTGCAGGAGACTTGGGCGCGTCTAGGAGTGCCGTCCGACCAAGAGATGTTGCAGCGGATGCTGAGGGCTCGCCGTTACGTGGACCTCAGAGACAGCCGAACTCTTGCCCAACTCGACGGCCTTCTCGACGAACTCGAACGCCGTCTTCGGGCCGAAATCGACGCCGCTGTCAGGCAGCCGTAGCAGGCTGTACCGGGTTGAGACAGCTCCGGCTGAGTTCGCAGCAGGCCCCGCTGGCGATCAGTCCGTGGTGAGCTCTAGAGCCTCCGCCACCCGTTCGACCAGCTCGGGGAGGGGCTCCTCGGGGCCCACGTCGATCCAGCGAATCTCGTCGTGGCTCGCAAGAAACGTGCGCTGCTTGCGCACGAGCTGACGGCTGCGCACGGTGATGCGCTCGATCATCTGCGCCAAATCGAGTGTGCCTTGGAGATGATCTTGAGCTTCGGCGTAGCCAATGGAGCCACCAGCCTCCTTGGCGAACGCCGCCTTCTCTAGCAAAGCTTCTACCTCGGCGACCAAGCCCCGCTCGACCATCGAATGCACTCGCTGGGCGAGGCGCTCTCCGTGGTGTTGCTTTTGATGACGGAGGGCGACCACCACAAACTTTCCAGCGATGGGCGGCCGCGTTTCCTCCCGCTGCCAAGACGAAAGCGCACGGCCGCTCACACGCCAAACCTCTAGCGCTCTCACGAGACGACGACGATCACCAGGCAGCAAGCGTCCTTCGATCTCGGGGTCGACACCCACGAGTTCAGCGCGGACTGCCGCCTCACCACCGTCGTCCCACAACTGCTCGATTTCCTGGCGCACGGGGAGGTTTGCAGGGGGGCCTGGAAAGAGCCCCCGCAAGAGCAGGCGGAGGTATAGGGGCGTCCCACCAGCGAAGAGCACATGGGCCGGCGCAGATGCCACTGCGGACACGGCAGCTTCTACCCAACGACCCGCAGAAAATGCCTCGTCGTGCCCTGAAAGGTCGAGCAAGCCGAACGGGGCTCTCGCTAGGAGATCCGCGTCCGGCTTGTCCGTGCCAATATTCATTCCGCGATAGACTTTCATGGAGTCCATCGAGAGAAGTTGCAGTCCAAAACGGCGGTGCAACTCAGCTGCGACCTTCTTTTTACCGCTGCCCGTTCCTCCGACGAGCACACGGTGAATCGCTGTCATCGAGGCCTCGCGGTCACCGTGGACAGACCTTCCTCGACACACAGCTCTGCCAGGCGTGCCAGCAACTCGTCTGGGTCGATGGTCTCGATCTGGTCCACCGAGGTGAACGGTTGAACGTCGCGGAAGTCAGCAGAGAGCACACCAAAAGTGACACTCTCTGGTGAGTCCATAGCGCGCAGCATCAGCCCTTGAAGTTTGTTCTTCGTTCTCCCAAACGCGGCGCTGTCGAGGCCTTCGGTCTGTGCCTCTTGGAGCACAGTCATGAGCCGTTGAGAAAGCTGCTCAGGCTCGTCGGTGTCGGCGCCCAAGTTCATGAATCCGAAATCTTCTTCTGC
>JBLIMM010000304.1:0-5846 GCA_047638635.1 Pseudohongiellaceae bacterium
GATCCCGAGGCTTCGGACGCTGCGGGACGGGCAGGCCAGTCACCGCTGAGCGTCTTGGTATGGCGCGATGCTCCCGGCCTGCGAAGCGTTCCGTCCCGTCCCGAGCCCGCCGAATGCCGAATGCCGCACCGCCAGGAGAGCGCCGTGTCCCCGTCCCGTCTTCCATCCAGCCGTCGCCTCGCGAGGCAGCGCGCCCAGCCAGCCATTCTTGCGATCCTGGGCCTGCTGCTCGCGGGAGCTCCCGTCGCTGCCCAGCACACCTTGTTGTTCGACAGCGAGACTGGCCCCGCAGTGCTGCCCGGAAATTTTCCGGCCCACTACGGCAAGAGCGCAGCGCAGCTCGGGGACCTGGACGGTGACGGCGTGCGGGACTACGCCGTGGGTGCACCGGGGCTCTTCGGCGCGGTCCCCGGCAAGCTGGTGATCCACTCGGGGGCCGACGGCCGGCTGCTCGATGTGGTCCACAACTTCGAGCCCGATATGTGGCGCCTGGGCGAGGCCGTTTGCGGTCTGGACGACGTGGGTGGGGACGGTGTTGATGATCTGGCCGTGGGGGCACCCGGCTACTTGTACTGCGGCCCCTACGGTCCTTGCATCGGCGATCGCCGGGGCCGCGTGCGTGTCTTGTCCGGCGCTGACCGTTCGCTGATCACCGAGTGGAGCGGCCTGACGGACCAGGATCTTCTCGGCACACGGCTAGCTCGGGCCGGCGATCTAGACTTCGACGGCCTGGTCGACCTGGCCGTCGCCATGCCCGGCGCCGGCGGCACGGGCGAGGTGCGGGTCGTCTCGCCCAGTAGTGGCATCGAGTTGCTGACGCTGGTGGGCAGTGTGCCCGGCTGCAACTTCGGCGCGGACCTGCGCACGTTGCCCGACAACCCGCCAGGTGCCGTGCGTTTCGCGGTGACCGAGGGCGGCGTGGGCTGCGCTCTGTTGGTGTCACTGTTCGACGATGCGGGCGGACTGCTGGCGGTCCACGACATACAAGACATCGGTGGCATCGGCCTCGGTGCCATCGGCATCGATGCCATCGCCATCGGTGGCGACGTGGACGGTGACGGCATTGGAGACCTCGCTCTGCTGGTCAACCGTCCAGGGCAGCTGAAGCACCTCGTGCAGTTCGTCTCTGGCGCCAATGGCCAGCAGCTGCACTTCGTGAAGATCGAGGAGACTTTCAAGGCGTACTCCGCGGCCCTCGTGGCCGACCGGGACGGCGACGGCTTGGCCGATGTGGCCTTCAACGATAGGAACGTCGTGACCTACGTCTCGTCCGCCAGCGGCGCGTCGCTGCTCGTCGTACCCTTCGACCAGGGGCACATCATGCTCGGCGGCGTCATGCGGCGCTTCGACGACCTGAACGGCGACGGCGCGGACGAGCTGCTCGTCACTGCCTGGAACCACTCACCCGGCGGCGGCCACGTAACGAAAACCTACGGACCCCAGGTCGCGCTGATCTACTCGGGCGTCGACATACCCATCCTGCCGAAGTCCGCGGGCGGGCTGGGTGGAACATTCGGTGTCCCCGCGATCTCCGTGACGGGCGGTACGAGTCCGGGCGACACGCTGCAGGTCGACGTGGATGGTGCCCTGCCCGGCAGCACGCTGTTTCTGGTGGTCGGCGACGTGGTCTTCGACTACGCGGTGAAAGGCGGCTTGATGGTCCCCCGTGCGGACGTGTTGCTCCTGGGCCGGACCGACGGCAGCGGGCACTGGAGCCACAACGCAATCTGGCAGCCGGGCATCCAGTTCGGCGAGCTGTTGCACCTGCAGGCCTGGATCGTCGACGCCGCCGGCCCGGTGGGCTGGTCCGCGAGCGACGCCGTCCAGCTCACTGTCCAGTAGGCCAAGCGCCGTCGCACACTGCACTGCGCGTGTTCCTGGACACGAGGGTGAACGACGACCTCGCCGCGGACGGCTACGGCACGGTGATCTCGGCACGGTCGGCACGTCCACCCAACACTAGGCATGTCGTCAGGAGTGATAACTACCGGAGTTCCAGTGAACTCTCGGCGCACTTTGGGCTTGGCGGCGCCACGAGCGTCGACGAGCTGCGTGCCGCAGATCCGCGGCACTGGCGATCTCGTGGCGGGCAACCCGCTGACGCGCTCGCTGACGAACGGCAACGCGAGCAGCCTGGTCTCCTTCGTGCTGGCGACGACTGCGGTTTGGGTGCCTTTCAAGGGTGGCGTGCCTGGACCCTCGCCAGACGTCATCCTCGCTTTCGGCAGGGACACGGAAGGCGTGTGGTCCGCCACAGTGCCCTGGATTGCCGGCATCCCAACCGGTACGAACATCTGGTTCCAGTCCTGGCCGTAGGATCCCACCGGCAAGCTGGGCTGGATCGGCTCGAACGGCCTGCGCGCCACGAGGCCCTGCTTTCGATCCTGAATGACCTCTAGGCTGGGCTTCTCACCAGGCACGGCCGCAGCAGGTCGTGGTGACTCCTCCTCGTCTACGTCCCAGGCTGGATGGGGCGCCGCCAGCAGGAGGCCATCGAGTACCTGGTCGAGCAGCGTCCTGTCCACAAACTCAGCCGACGGCATTTCGTCCTCGATCCCAGAATTTCGCGTACGCTTACCTGGTTCCGATTCGTGAACGCCCTGGACCACGGGACGCTCGTCCCCAGGATCTGAACGAAGGAGGGCATCTCCCACGCCCCACGCCATCGCTGCTTCTGGAGTCTTTGCATGTCCCGTTCCACCTTGACCACCTGCGCCCTTTTGGCGGCTTTGGTCCCGACGGCCGTCGGCCAGCAGTTCAGCCGCGACGCCGCCGCGCTCTCCTCGCCCAATACCTGGACCAACGGCGTGGCCGTCGCGGACCTGGACGGCGATGGCGACTACGACCTGGCCTTCTCGAACGGCTCCACTTACGGCGGCGGCGGCGCGCAGCCCCAGCGCATGTACTTGAACGACGGCAGCGGCAACTTCAGCGACGCCTCGGGCCAGCTCAACGTGGCCAACTTCAACGCCCAGATGGTCATCGCAGATGACTGCGACCTGGACGGCGACCTCGACCTGATCTACGCGCCCTCCGGTCCCTATCCGAGCACCACCAAGACCGCGCGCATCCTGATTAACGACGGCAGCGGCAACTTCGCCGATGAGTCCGGCGCGCGCATGCCCGCCACGACCATGTCGAGCTGGAGCGTGGTGGCAGCCGACCTGGATGACGACGGCGACAACGACCTGTGCTTCACCGACGGCTGCCTGGGCTTTTCCGGCGCCGTCGCTCAAGCTCACGTGTTCTACAACGACGGCACGGGCAACTACACCGACGTGACCGGCGGCAACATGCCGGCCGACACCTACAACTGCCACGACATCATCTGCTTCGACTACGACCTCGACGGCGACATCGATATCGCGCTGTCCGGCAAGGGCGCCGCGGGCAAGCGTGCTCGCCTGTGGGTCAACGACGGCAGCGGCAACTTCTCGGTCTCGACCGTGCTCGACGGCCTAGGCACGACCAATACCTACGAGATCGACTGGTCGGATGCGGACGGCGACGGTGACTGGGACGCCTTCGTGCAGTCCGTCGCCAGCACCAACGAGGGCTGGGGCCGCAACAACGGCATTTCGACGCCCCCAACCGAGACGACTTTCTCGGGCGGCAACGGCAACGACGACAACGAGCTGGCCTCCATGGACTACGACATGGACGGCGACATGGACGCTTTCGTCGGCTCGCTCAGCGCCAACCGCGAGAAGGTCTATCAGCAGGACGCCTCGCACGTCTTCAACCGCGTGAACATCTTCACGCAGCTGACCGACTCTACGCTCGACTTCTCGTTCGGCGACTTCGACGGCGACGGTCGCCACGACGTGGTCACGGCCCAGGGCGAGTCCGGCACGAAGACCAACAAGATCTACGACAACACCGGCCCCATCGACAACCTGCCGCCGGTCTTCACCAACACGGACGCGCCTGCCATCTCTGCGGGTACCACCGTGTTCCACGCCGTCATCCAGGACAACTACATGGACGACGGCATCGGCCCGACGCTCATGAGCTACGACTACGAGAGCTTCGCCGGTGGCAGCTCGGAGAGCAGCGGCTCGGGCATCTCGGCTTGGTTCCAGGGTGGCGGTCAGTACCGCGCGCCCATCGCGACGACGGCCTCGACCGACGGTATCCGCGTCACCTGGCAGGCCTCCGATGACGTGGGCAACGTGAGCGCGCCCGAGGTCATCGAGGTGGGCAACGTGGGTGGCGGCAGCGCCTGGACCGACCTCGGCGGCGCCCTGGCCGGCACGACGACGCCACTACTCACCGGCAGCGGCCCGCTCACCGATGGCTCGGCCAACTCAGTCGACTTGTCCAACGCCCTGGCCGGCTCGACCACCAACCTGGTGATCGGCCTGTCTCTGTTCAACGTCCCGTTCAAGGGCGGCGTGCTCGGCCCGGCGCCGGACTTCCTGTTCTTCAGCCTGCCCGTGAGCGGCGCCGGCGACTTCAACCTGCCCTTCGTCTGGCCGGCGGTCGGTCCCGGCTTCACGATCTGGGTTCAGCACTGGGTCAGCGATGCGGGTGGCCCGGTGGGCTTCTCCGCCTCCAACATGGTGCGCGGCATCTCACAGTGATCGCTTGACGACGCGCTCGCTCGACCAGGTCGGGTTCCCGCGCTGACGCAGGGGGCGAGCCTGGCGAGGACGTCACAAGCAGCATCACGAGCCGGGCGCTCGAGGGTTCTCCTCGGGCGCCCGGCTCTCGTTTGGGCGGGCGTCCGCGTCCCTCCCGTTTAGTCAATCCGAGTGATCGAGCATGACTGGCATCGACATTGTCATGCATCTCGGGTGGCTGGGATTTCGAAAAACGCCATGTAGGCCATGGCCTACAGGCGCAACCCCATGTGCAGCGAGCGCATCTGTGCCCTGTCGAGGTTCTTGCGCGGGCTGCTGATGAACCCGGTGGAGACCGCGGCGACCCAATGGCTCGAGCGCACACTCGATGACTCGGCCAATCGGCGCCTGACCACGTCCCAGGCGTTCCTGACCGCTGACGCCATCTGGCAGCTGGGACTGAACGTGAGCTCGGGGTTGGTGGTGCACGAGGCGGTCATCGCCCGGCACTTGTCGGCAGAGCTACCCTTCATGGCCACCGAGACGGTCTTGATGGAGACGGTGCGTCGTGGAGGTGATCGGCAAGAGCTGCCCGAGGTGATCCGCCGCTGTTCCATGGAGGCTGCGAGCCGAGTGAATCAAGAGGACTGCGACAACGATCTGCTGGAGCGCTTAGCGGGTGAGCCCGCGTTTCAGTTGGTCAAGGACGACCTGGACGGCCTGTGTGATCCGAGCCGCTTCGTGGGCCGAGTCCCGGAGCAGGTGGAGGAGTACCTGGCCGCTGAGATCGATCCCAATCTGGCCGAGCATCAGCAGGCCCTCGCCGGGCTGTCGGGCGAAGTGCGGGTCTGAGCCTAGGGTTCGAGCGCTGGGGCTGCCTGCTATGGTCGAGCAGCTCGCGTGATTGTTCTTTGAGACGGCCTGTGGCCGGTGCCGCTGGCCCTTGGTGTTTGCCGTCGACGTGCTGCGCTGTGGGCTGTGTTTGGGGCGGCGTCGGCTGATCGCGCAGATCACACAACCGCAGTCGTGGAGTCCTTGCTGGCTTCGCTCGGGCTGCCGACCAAGGCCCCGTTGGTGCCTCCGGCGCGGGGTCCGCCCGAGCTGTTCTGAGCGAGCTGGACATGCGACCAGAGCCTGGGCGCGCTGACGGCGCGCCCCGGGAGGGTCCGTCCGCTGGGTGGGGTAGGGGTCTGATGCGGGCGCGCTGGGGCGTTGGGCGAGGCTTCGTGGCAAGGGCGGCGGACGAGAGGGGGCCTGGGGGCCCGCAGAGGCGGTCGGTGGGGT
>JBLIMM010000305.1:0-5820 GCA_047638635.1 Pseudohongiellaceae bacterium
GCGGAAACAACACCCAGACCAACGCTGAAATAATGCCCCACGGAATCTGCGCGATCTTCTGATTGCCCGTGAAATAACCCGCAAGACGATCTGTGACCGCCGGGTCGCTGTGAGCCAGGGCTTTCACCGCCACTTGATCCAGGCTCATCAAGAAGAAGGTGACCAGCGTGACCGCGAGCACCTTGCTTTGAAAGCCGAACAACTCACGGGTGTTCAGCGACTTGAGCTGGTCGCTCGCCGCTGCGGGGCGCACCCAAACCATGGCCACGATCATCATGATCAAGGCGGCTGCCACAAAGCCGAGCAACGCGCCCAAGGCACCGAACCCCGCAGCGGCGCCACCGAGCACCAACACCATGCGCAGGATCGAGCTGCCCATGTCGATCCAAGATTGCTCTTTGAATCGACGGGTGCCGTTGCAGTAACCCTGGTACAGGCAACGCACGGCGTAAAAGAGCGGGATCGCCCCGCCCACCCTCAGCCCCGTGGTGTAGGACGCATCGTTCAGCATGTTCTCAGCGATGTACGGCGCCAGCAGCTGAAAGAGAGCCAAAATCGAGAGCACAAACGGCAGTTGCACCCGAGCACAGGCCCGAAAAACGTCTGCGGGGTCTAAGTCTGGGCGACTGGCCACCGTGCGGCTCACGAGCTGCATCGTCCCCTGGGCAAACATCATGTTCAGCGGGTTCACGATCACCAGCAACGTGCCGTAGATCCCGAAAGCCGCCGTTCCCGCCTCGCCCATGGATCTCTGAAAAATCGCAGCCAGGAAGAAGAACAGGCCGAAGCCCGCGATGGTGTGGACCAGTTTCGCCAGCATCAACAGCAGGCCACCGCGCACCACCGTCGCCGAGCCACTCGCTTCTGAGGCCTCAACGTTTGCAGCGCTTGTCATCGTTTCTGGTTTCCCACGTAGCCCAACTCGCGTAGCCCTGCGAGATCGTCTTCGTCGTCGAGGATCAGCGCATCCGGCTCAATCGCTGGAGTCCACGGCGGTGCGTTGATGGCCTCGTTGAGCTGCGGCCGCATCATCTTGTCGTGAATCCCTCGCCGTCCATCGTCGAGGGGCGCCACAGCTTCGTCGCTCAAGGATGTCAGCCGTGGGGACAGCTCCTCAGAGACATCGCCGTTGACCAGCACCAGCTTCGTGCCCCGGTGATACACGCCGCGACGGCCCCAGGCCCAGGCGAGCTCGCCGTCGCGGGTGTCGCTGCTGTACTCGTCCAACTCGTGGAGAAACATCGGGTACTTCTCCACCCAACGGATGCGGTCGCTCAGCTCAGCGGTATTCACAGCGTCGCCGCCGAGCAAGGCCACGCCAGTGCGGCCCGGATCGGGGGGCATGGTCTTACCGTCTACCAGAGACAAAACCGTGGGCATGATGTCGACCAACGAGACCGGTGTGTGGTCGCGCACACCGCTCGGAACTCCAGGGCCCCGCGCCATGAGGGGCACTGCTACCAGAGCCTCGTTCACATCTTGACCGTGGCCGAGTAGCCCATGCCAACCGAAGGTCTCACCATGGTCGCTGGTGATCACCACCAGCGTGTCCTCGGCGAGCCCTTGATCTTCGAGCTGACTCAACAGTTCACCGAGCAGCCAATCTTGGTAGGCCACTCCGCCCAGGTACACCCGCCACAACTCTTCTGCGTCCCCGTCGCTCACCCCTGAGTGATAGACGTGAGCCATGGTGTCGCCAATGATCGCCTGAACGTTGGCCGTGGGCTCGCCCTCTTTCAGGTAAGCCCGAGCGAACCGTTCGGGAGCCTGGTAGTAGGGCGAATGGGGTTCCATGAAGTTCACGAACAGAAACCAAGGGCGCTCGTCATCCCGGTGGGCAGCGAGCCACTCTCGGCTGCCCTTGAGGCACAACTCCCCGCCCTTGTCGAACACGCCATCGGCTAACCAAGCTCGCCGCGCCGGGCCCAGGACGTCGTAGTCGCCCTGCCGAGCGCGCCAGATTTCTTGGTACTCAGCGAAGCCCCGATCGAATCCGTTGGCCCGGCTCACGTTCATGTTGCTCACATACGCTGCCGTGTGCCAGCCGTTGCGCCCCATCATCTCGGCGAGGGTGTACAAGGGCATGGTGCCCTCTCCTGCAGGCTGCTCCCGCAAACGTTTGCGCGCATGCCCTGCACCGTGGCGCCCGACCTCTGCCCCTGTAAACAACGACGCATGACTGGGGATGGTCCAACTGCCGTTGGCCAGGCAGTCTTCCCAGAGGACGCCGTCCTCCGCGAAGGCATCGAGAACCGGCGTGGAGCCCTCGACCTCGCCGTAGGCACTCACAGCGTCCCGGCGCAGAGTGTCGAGAACGATCAGTATCACGTTGGGGCCGCTGGCCTTGCGTGCAGAGGACGCTCTCGCGGTGGGTGGACGCTGATCCGCCAGGCCAATGCCCAGCAAGAACACAATCATCACCCCACCAGCAGCGACGCGCCCACGAGCGGCGAGGGACCAGTTCGCCAAAGGAGCCGCGACACAGAAGCCGGCGGCCACTCCGACCGCGCCAGCCAATGCGGTGAGCACGAGCGCCATAGGGCCAAGGAGGCCATCGACCAAGGCCTGCTCTTTGATGGCCAGCCAGTGCAGGTGCACAAACAAGGCGGCGCTCACCGTGCAAAGGGCGATGCCCAGGCCATCCAGCAAGAGAGGAAGCAGGCGCGAGTGTTCTCGACGACGCTGGCGGCGATGCATCCAAGTGATCGTGACCACGCCGAGCATGACGACCACCAAGCCTTGAACAACCAAGGCACCCACGCGCCCGCCGAACCAATCTTGACGGCCACGCAGCAGTGCGGTCACCCCCGCTCGTCCCGCATATCCGGCCAGGGCAAGGCAGCCACCAGTGAACGCAAAGGCATCGACACGGGGTAAAGCCACCCGGCGGAATAACTCTGCGAAGAGGCTCAGCAACGCGCCTGCCAGCGCGCCAGCCAACGGGTAGACCACACCGTTGAGCCCTGCGTCGTCCACAGTCCAGAGCATCTCTGCCATGACGGCGGAGGCTGTTTGCAAGGCCACCAGCCAAGCTGCGGACAAACCTCCCAGCAACGCGCCGAAACTGGCCACTTTGATGAGGCTCGGCGCTGCGACGGATGCGCTGTTGTGGTTGGTCAACGTGTCGGTTCCGGAGTTATCATGGTCAGTTGTCGCCGTGGGTGGTCATCTTCGAGCAGCGATGTGGACATCAACGAAGCCCGAGGCCCCGCCGACGCAGGCGCCAAGCTCCGTCGGCGACCATCAACGTGGGTGCCAAGCAGAAGACGAACAGAGCCCACCACAAGGACACGGGTGCCCCAGCCATCAGCGCGCCGGCGGCCACTGCCCCCAGCATCACAGGCCCCAAGGCCCGCCAAGGTCTGAACAACTTGGTGACCTTCACGGCGATGGTCAAGAAGCCCGGGCCATCCCGCAGCAAACGAGTATGCGTGCTGCCGCTGCCCCCTCTGCGCCGCGGCGCGATCGGCACGAAGCGCACCGAGAGACCGCTGTGCAAGTAGGCCAAGGTCGACGTGGTTGGCGTGGAGAAGCCCTCGGGAAACAAAGGCACAAACGGGCGCATGGCCTCTTCACGAAAAGCGCGAAAGCCACTGGTCAAGTCGGGCACGGGCGAGCGGGTCATGTACGACGCCAGGGCTGACAGCAGGTGGTTTCCTGCATCGCGCACAAAGCCCGATCCGCGAAACGCGGTCCGTCCGGCAACCACCAGGTCAACGCCTTCGTCGAGGGCTGCCAGCAAGGTGGGCACCATGGCCGGGTCGTGTTGCCCGTCCCCATCGAGAATCACGATGGTGCCGCCGCCAGCCGTCGCCAAACCGGTCTTGATCGAGCGACCGTTGCCCCGGCACTGTGGATGCACGATGACCTCGGCGCCCGCCGCCAAGGCCACATCGCCGGTGCCATCCGTTGAACCGTCATCCACAAGCACCACGCGGTAGGGGCGTTCGGGGGACATGCCCACCAGCGCCTTCACCAGCGGCCCCACGGTCTCGACCTCGTTGTACGCAGGGATCACGATGGTCACGGTGTCCAGCGCGGTCTCGGCGTCTGGCACAGCAGAGCCGGCAGTTGACCCCGCAGCTACAGGCTCAAGCGCACTGGGAACGTCAGTGACGCTGGCACTACCCACGACGAGCCACACGCTCGTAATGGTCTAGGCCGCAGACGCGCTTCCAGACCAGCAACCACGAGTACACCGCGTAAAGTCCGTAGAGCGGCGCCGAGATCAGCAAGAAAACGTCCATGCGATCGAAGATCACCGGGATCAAGATCCAGCTGGGGTAGTTCATCAAGAAAGCCACTGCCGCCATGACTCGGCCGGCGAGACTCACGTCGTGGGCTTGGCGATGTTCGCGCTCAACCTCGCCGGTGACCTCAGAGCTGCGTAAGAAGACCGTCGTGGCCAAGCCGGCTGCGACCACAGGTCCCACGAGCAACGCCGTCCACAAAGGCCAACCGTCGATTAGCTCGAGAGGGCGACCAGATTCCACCCAAAGGCGATAGCCCACCGCAGGAAACAAGAAGATCTGCTTGATGGCGTCGACGAGAAAGTCCATCGACGTGCCGCTGGGCGAGAACAGGCCTTTGTAGCGAGCCTGCATGCCATCCATGCAATCGACTGTGTAGGACGCTTGCCCCAGAAGCCAAGCCATCCACAGCCCCACGTACCCTTGCCAGAAGCCGTAGGCCGCACAGCTGGCCAAGCCCAAGAACAAGCTCACCACGCTAATGGCGTTCGGGGTGATGGCTCGCTTATGTATGGCCGCCAAGATCAGCGCTGCGTAAGGCCGTGTGCCCCAGCGCGCCCAGGCAAAGTCGTCTGGCTTGTCCGACAATCGAAAGATCGCCCGAGCCCGACCGAGCAACCCTAAGGACGCCTCCAAGCCAGAGCCCGAAGGGTGTCCGTCTGCTTCAGTCGCGGGTTGCGGTGATGGCAAAGTGCTGTCGGACATGAGCCAGGTCGTCCTCGTAGTTCACGTTCATCCAATGCACATGGTCGGTGAAGGCGACCGTTCCCTGGGCGCCCGCCCCCACGAAGTCGCTGAGCAGCGGTTGCTCGTAGTCTTCTGTGCGCGAGTGCTCGCTGCGCCCCTTACAGAACTGAGCGAACGCCGCGGCAAACTCTGCGCTGAACACAGAGACGCCGATGAACTCCCCAGAGGCCTCGCAGCCCTCGGGCGGCGCGCCCTTGATCACCCCCGCAAGCCGGCCGCCTGCACTCCAAGCCACCACCTCGTCGCCGGTGAGGCTCTTCCAGCTGCGGTCGGCGGCGACCACCGTGCCGCCGGAGGCCAGCACCTCGTCGAGAATGCTGTCGTCGTAGACGATGTCGCCGTGGGTCAGCAACACGCCGTCGCCCGCGGTGAACTCGTCTATGGCGTAGAGCAGGGAGGCCCCCGAGCCGGTGACGGCCCAGTCCGGGTTGGTGACGCAATGCACGTCGAGCTGCCCAGGCCACTTTGACAGCCACTCGCGCAGGACGTGTTCGAGATATCCCACGACCACGGTGACCCTGGCGACGCCCCGCTGCTCCATCTGGCGCAGCTGTCTCCCGAGCAAGGTGGTGTCTCCCAAGGTCATCAGCGGCTTGGGCGTCTCGGCGGTCAACTCGCCCAGGCGCGAACCTCGACCAGCCGCCAGCACTACAGCCCGCTTCGGCCCCCTCACAGTAAGGTCGCTCACAGCCATCACGCGATGCTCTCAAGAATGCCTGTGAGAGCGGCGCCGTCGAGGCTGCCCGGGTTATTGCCCAGGCGATCCGCACCCACCGCGGTCTTCACAATGGCTTCGTGAGCGAGCGCGTCGATGCCGAAACTC
>JBLIMM010000306.1:0-5810 GCA_047638635.1 Pseudohongiellaceae bacterium
GAAGAAGGCCAAGCTGGAGCCGCTGCTCCCGGAGGGCGTGCTGGCTCTGGACGCCGAGGTGGTGCAGCTGGGCGGCTTAGCCATCACGGGCACGCGCCTTTGGGACACGCCCCAGGTGACCTACCATGAGCATATCGTCTGGCAAGGAGAGCCCATCTCCGCCGAGCAGCCCCCCGATCAAGCCGCCGCCGCAGAGAAGGTCTTTCGCCGAGAAATCGGCAAGCTAGAACGGTGCTTGGCGTCCCTGCCAAAGGCCGCTACCCAGCGCTTGGCCATGGTCCATTACCCGCCTGTTTCCCCAGGTCTGGCGGCCAACGAGATGACCGCCATGTTCGAGAAAGCAGGGGTTTCTCAGGTGGTTTTCGGCCACCTGCACTCTCTGGACAGGGCACGAGAGGCAGAGATCGGCGGGCAGGCTCGTGGCGTGACCTACCACTGCACCGCCTGCGATTTCATCGACTTCGCCCCCAAGCTCATCTGCGAGATAGAGACCCTCCCAGAAGGGGGGTGATTCCGTGGCGCTCCGTCCCGTATCATCCCGCCTCGCCGTCGCGTACGGCAGGTTGGCCCCATCGTCTAGTTAGGTCTAGGACACCAGGTTTTCATCCTGGCAACACGGGTTCGAATCCCGTTGGGGTCACCATTTTCTCCGCCGTTTGTCTGGGTGACATGTCGGGCTGAGCAGAAGGGGAGAGCAGCCCTGGCTGGGGCGCACCTCATTCACTCGAGCGCCTCCCGCAGCGCCGCCACCGAACGGCTCAGCAACTCTCGCAGCACATCGAGGGCGGCTCGCTGAGCGGTTTCCGTCTGCTGCTTGCAGGGTGTCTGGTCACTTCGAGAAGGTTCTGCCACGGCGCCATGGCAGCGAGGTATGCGGTTTGCCACATTCCAGGAGCCAGCCCCCCCGTTGCCTCGGAGCGCACCATGACTGTCCCGCCTAGTCGTCGCCAAGTTTTGAGCCAAGTGGGGAGGGCGTTGGTCAGCGGCGCGTTGGTCGCCGGGTGCACCAGCGCTGAGGGGGCATCAGCCGCTGAGCAAGGGGCGGAGGGCGGTTCTGCTCCCATGCCTGCCGACCCAGAAGTCTCGCGGGACGAAACGCACCGAGAGCGGGCCATCGCGTCCACCTGGGGTTTCGGTCAAGCAGCCAACGCCGTGGCCTGGGAGACCCTGCTCGCGGGATCTGCCCACCCCCTGGATGCCTGTGAGCTGGGCGTGCACGTGAGCGAGGCGGATCCGTCGATTCACTCGGTGGGATTCGGTGGCAACCCGAATGCTCTGGGCATGGTGCAGCTCGACGCAGCGATCATGCGCGGCGATACCCTCGACTGCGGTTCGGTCGCGGCTCTCGAAGAGATCTTGCACCCGATCTCAGTGGCTCGCCTCGTGATGGTGCGCACTCGCCACGTGTTACTCGTGGGCGCGGGAGCGAAACAGTTCGCTTTGGAACAAGGCTTCGACACCCAAGATTTGCTGACGGACCGCGCTCACAAGGCTTGGCTGAAGTGGCAGGAAAGCAACGCCGCCCGTCCGCCCTTCGAAGACGACCACGACACCATTGGCATGATCGTCAAAGACGGCCAGCGTTTCGCCATGGCGGTGACCACGAGTGGGGCGGCGTACAAGTTGCCCGGCCGCGTGGGCGACTCGCCCATCGTGGGCGCGGGGGGCTACTGCGACGACGATGCCGGAGCCTGCGTGGCCACAGGCATGGGCGAAGAGGTCATCCGTCACTGCGGCAGCTTTGCGGTGGTCGACGCCATGCGCCGTGGGGCGCACCCAGCAGATGCAGCCGCCGAGGTGTTGGCGCGGGTCCAGCGAAAGATGAAAGCGGGCGGGCGTAGCCACTTCATCGGCATGGTCGCCATGGACCGCCACGGTCGCGTGGGCGGAGCAAGCGTCAACGCGAACTTCCCCTATGCACTGACCGACGAGACGGGTACCACACTGGTACAGGTGACGTCGTGAAGCGGGTGCAATCTCAGCACGAGTTGTTGCAGCCCGGCGAGCATTGCCGCATCACTGAGCCGGAGTGGTTTGCGGTGCTAGAGAGCGTCGAGACGCTGCATCAATGGGGCTCGGCTCTCTTAGTCGAACAGCCTGCTGGGGAGGCCGCTTTGTCGCTCCCGCTGATCGGCGCCTACTGGCGGGACGACAGCGCTGCCCATCGCCACACTGCGTGGCTGTTCGATGGGCCCACGTCGCAACACGTCCGCGATCAGCTGGAGGCCATTGAGCAAGCGGCAGGCCAGGTCGCCGACCAGCTCGCGGCTGCAGAGACCCGAGGCAGTAGCACCATCGCAGAGTTGGCTGCTCAGACGGAGGCCAGCGAGGCCTACGTGCAGCTGGCCGAAGGGTTCTACCGCGAGTTGCTGCGACTAGGCGCGTCGGAGAGCTGAACGGCGGCTGGCCTTGCTGCTGGAGCCGCGCTCTACGCCGACGCGTGCTTGGCCCCGTCGTCAGCGCCGGATGCCGTTGACCCTTCGTGTGGGACGATGAACTCGCCAGCAGCTAGACCTACGCTGCCGCGTGCTTGGCCTTGTCGTCGGCGCCCGCGGGCGTTGCTGCTTTAGGGACGATCAAGTCGCCAGGAGCCACGGCGGGCGTGGCGTTTCGGCGCTCGGCCTCACTGCGCTGCAACCGCGGTAATCCCACGGGTGGGCGACGGATGAGTGCGAGCACGTTGTCGCGGCCCGTTGCAGACGCCCACCAGCCCTTGACCCGCAGCCGCAGGTAGTGCCCAAAGAACCTTGGGAACCTGGCCCAACTCAGGTCGTAGCCTTCCCGAGGCGGGGGGAAGTTCAGTGCCCGAGCGTGCTTGTAGGCGTAGAAAATGCGAGTGAAGCGAAACAGGTTCAGCTTGCCCCAAACCTTCCACAGACCAGTGTTGATGAGAAGCTTGGCGAAGCGGGGTGAGTAGTTGTTGTGCACTTCGAGGCGCGTTGCGTAAGGCTTGGCGAAGTCGCTGTGGTACTGGCGCTGAGTCGAGATATCCCCAGGTTCGCTCTGGGACTTGATGCGATCGGCCATTTGCTGGGTGAGCGAACCGGCGTTCACCGCTTGGTCGAGAATCTCTGCGCCGGCCCAGATGTCGAGCCAGTACACGGAGACGCAGTCCGGGCGATGCTCGGCGTAGAAGCTCTCGAGCTTCTTGCAGTCGTCTTCGCTTTCTCCGGGGAGGCCGAAGATCTGGTCGACGAAGAGGCTGATGCCGTGCTGCCGACAAAGATGAATGGCGTTGGAGATCTGGGCGTCGCTGTTGGGCCGTCCGATGAGCTTGCGCACTTCGGGGTTGAGCGATTGCACGCCCATCTGAATCTGATCGCAGCCGATCTTCTTCAGATAGACGATGGTCCGTTCGTTGATGTTGTTGGGGATGGCGAAGCACTTGAAGGGCAGGCGCTCCGCATCCGTCATGCGCTCGGACAACTCCCGCAGCCATTCTTCGTCGGCACAGATGTCGTCGTCGTTGACCCGCATGAGCTGCGGGTTGTAGGTGGCCTTCACGTGACGCATCTCGGCGAGCACGTTGTCCACGGAACGGCTGCGCAAGAACTTGCGCGTGTACATGTAGTCTTTTTGGTCCGGGTAGTAGATGCGCCGGTAAAAGTTGTTGCCGCAGAAGGTGCAGCCCCAGGGGCAGCCGCGGCGCCACTCGACCAGATGGCCCACGGTGAACGGCGGGCCTAGCTGCCAGAACAGCTCTTTGTCCGGTGCATGGTAGCGGTCGAGATCTTGCTCGTAGGGACGCAGCGGGTTTTCGCTGTAGACCCCGTCGTCATCACGCCAAGCCAAGTTGGGGATGGACGTCTCGACGGCGCCGTCTTCGAGGGAGTTGACCAACTCGACCAGGCCGTCTTCTGCTTCGCCCCGAACGATCCAATCGTAGGCGCCGCTCTCTGTGAGGGCTTCGCCGGATGCGGTGGCGTGATAGCCCCCGGCCACGATGGTCACTCCGGGCAGCGCCTCGCGGATCTTGTTCGCCCAGCGGGTGCACCAGTCGGCGTTGGCTGTGAGTACCTGAAAGCCCACCACATCGGGAGCAAACTCTACGACCCGTTGCAGGATCTCTTTCTCAAACGAGAAGATCTTCTTCAGCAGGCGGTTGTTGTACTCCTGCCGAAAGAAATCGAACAGCCGTGGGTCGAAGACCAAACCGGTCTCGTGCCCGGCGTGGCGCAGGGCCGACGACAGATACTGCAGGCCGAGACTTTCGACTTCGTTGTAAAGAAAGAGGACGCGCAAGGGAGACCAGCTGTGGAGAGCAGCTGTGCCGAAGAGTGGGGGGAGCACTGAAGACTATCACGCCCTGAGCGGCGGAGCTGCCCCTGTTCATGGCGTGCATAAAGCGATTGCATATGCACGGAAAGGCGCTTGATTTTCGGCCACGCTAAGGAGGTCGAGAGCGCCGCTACTTCTCGGGTTTGCGCACCACAATGATCACCGAGTGTCCGGCGGGAGCAGAGAACATCCGCAGCAGTTTCGACTCGAAACTGAAGATGCCCGCCAGGCTGGCGTTGAGCCAGTGGGGGATGTTGATGCCCACGTTGCTTCCGGCTCCGTCGTCCGAGGGTTTGGTGATCATCTGCAGCAGCTTCATGGAGAGCACCGCTGGCAGAATCCCAGGGAAGAGCAAGAAGTTGATGTAGCTACCCTGAAGCACTTCGAAGCCCACAGATCTAGTTTTTCGCTTCAGCTCGCCGAGGGTGTAGCGGCGAAAGTGGTGGGTGATGCGATCTTGCTGGGCGAAGAGAAACTGATACGCCGGGCACGAAGCGATGAGCACGCCACCGGGCTTCAACACCCGGTAGATGTCCGCCATGGTGTCCACGTCGTGCTCGATGTGCTCGAGGGCGTCGAAGGCCGTAACGCAATCGAGGGAGTTGTCCCGGATGGGATTGTGGGTGCCGTGGCTGGCCACCAAGCGGGGGAAGCCGCGGTTGGCACAGTGTTCCAGGCCCTTGAAGGTCACATCGGTGCCAATGACTTGGCCGTATTCGGCCATCGGGGACAGCATCCCGCCGACCCCGCAGCCCAGGTCCATGAGCAGCCGGTCGCTGTCCTCGCGCCGACCCACGAAGCGGTCGAGCAGCGAGACAAAGATGGCCCGGCGACCCTGGAACCACCAGTGATCGGCCTCGAGGTTGAGGAACTCCTGATAGACGGCATCTTCCATTAGGCGGACATCAAGCGAGCATGGGTGGGAAGATTCGGGGCGTCAGGAGTGATGGGACGGCAGGATTCTAGAGCGATGGGCCCATCGCCAACAGCAGAACCTTACCCCCAACCTAGGGACCAGGGTCTTAGACGTGCACCCAGGGTCCAGAAACCAGCTGACTCTGCTGCTCGTCTTCGCTCAGCAAGCGCCGCCCCAGGCAGGTTTCGGGAGAGATTTCTGGGAGCCAATCTAGGCCTTCGTTGTTGTCCACGAAGAAGGCGTTGAACTGAGATCTCTGGCAGCCCACTAGGCGATAGCCGGAGGCCTTTGCCAGCTTCACCAAGGCTCCGAGGGAGGCGCCGGGCTGCACCTTGCCGGGCCAGCGGAAGTCGTCGGCGTAGGCCACGGCCACTGCTTTGTCCGCCGAGAAGATGCTGTTGTATTCGGCCACGACCACCCGGGGACGCACCGACTTCACTGCATCCCAGACCCAGTAATCCATGCCGTCTAGGTCGATAGAGAGCAGCTCGATCTCGCCCTCGAAGCCCGCCGCGACGATCAGCGCGTCGATGGAATCTTTGGTCACCCAGGCGTGCTGCAGGTGCGGCAGGTTGTCCTGGACCTCGGGGCACTTCTCATAGAAGCGTCGTCCCTC
>JBLIMM010000307.1:0-5789 GCA_047638635.1 Pseudohongiellaceae bacterium
CACTCAGGTGCTGCTGGAGAACTTCTACAACTTCAACGGTTCTCCCATTGCAGAGGCCTTCGCCTACCGCCAATCCAGCGGGCTTTACTTCACCGAAGGCACTTACCCTCCGTACCCGGGCACGCTCGACACGATCGAGTCGATGGCCACAAACCTCGGCAGCATACCGACTTACATCACCTATGACACAGGTGACCCGTTGCCAGAGATCGCCGGAACAAACGAAGCGTTTGAGAACGTGCTGTTCGGCCTGGGTTCCTTCCCGACCAAGGTGCTCCAAAGCGGCACCGTCGATGGTGACGGGCTGCCGGCAGAACACTCCTGGTCCGTCCTCGATGAAACCGAACTTTTTGACTTCTGGGACGGCCTCTCGGTCGATCGCTACCCCGAGCAAGTCGAAGCACAACAAGACTTGGGCGGCGAGGTGTCCTGGTTGTCCACGACCCAAAACGCAGCAGACGCGTTCTCCTACGTCAACGGCGTCGCAGACCGGCCCAGCAGCACGATCACCATCGACAACGTGACCAACGCGGCAGAAGTCGAGGTTCACATCGGAGCAACGAGCATCACGTCCGCTCCCCGGATTATCGCCAGCGCCGCAGTAGGTCAGCCGTTCAGCCTGCGTCTCAGTGATAGCGGGAACCCGCCCAGCTACCTCCTCGACCACGCCACTGCTGCCCTGATCCCCCTAGTAGACAGCGACCCCTCCATGGATTCTCTCATCGTGGAGATCGCCGGGGGCAGCTCACTCGATGTAGACGTGATCTACGATCCGCAATGGACCAGCACCCTTGCCAGCGCGCCCAACCCGGTCACTATCGGCAACTCAAGCACCGTGGTGGTGAACTGCCCGAGCACTGCAGACAACGCCTGGATGGTCATCGCCCTGGAAGAACTGCTGCTGCCCATCCAGGGAGTCACCTTGACGGCCTCGCCTATTCCTCCGGCGTTTCTTATCCTGCTTCCTCTCGATGCGAGTGGCGGCACGTCGTTCTTGGCCTCTATTCCTAACGACCCGCTTTTCTCCGGCATTCGCATCCCCATCCAAGTCATGGCCCTCGACTCACTGAACACTCCTTTCAGCGTTTCGAACCTTTGGGGGTTCAGGATCGATTAGCAGTTCCGCTCAGCCAGACCCCATCCTGCTCGAGGTGGGCCGTGAGCATCACGGCGCCTCGCTCTTCGTCTTTCTCGACGCAACCATAGGCCCCCTCGACCGCCCTGCTGTGCGCATGGCTGCCGAGAGCCGTCAGATTTTGCTCAACGGAGAGTTGGGTGGGCCTTCGGTCACACTCAAGTCTGGCGACCAAGTCGAGCTGCTCCTGGCCACAGAAGCCATTCAGCGCCAGAGCCCTGAAGCGCTGCCTATCCTGGTTCAAGAAGATCAGCTGATCATCGCTGTGAAACCCACGGGTGTGGCCTTCGATGCGGGACGGGCCAACCGTGGTGACTCGGCAATGGAGCGCTTGAGTGAGCAATCCGGAGGCGCCCGGCCCCGAGCTCCCCATCGACTCGACAAGTTCACGTCGGGTCTGGTGGTTGCTGCTTTGAGCCGGCGCTCTGAAGCCGAGCTCGCGGGTGCCTTCCGCAATGGGTCTGCCACCATGGAGTACTTAGCCGTGGTGCGCAGGCCCCCCAAGGCCGACGAGGGCACCATTGACATCCCCTTGGGTAAGTCCAAGCGCAGCGAAGCCATCCTGCAGCCAGACCCCAAGCGCGGCCGTGCTTGCGTGACCCACTGGCGGGTCAGCGAGCGCCTCCGTGGCTTTGCGGTGCTGACCTTGACCCCCGAGGGCGGGCGAAGCCACCAGGTTCGAGCCCACCTCGCCTGCCAGGGCTTTCCAGCTCTCTGCGACCGGGACTATGGCGAGGATGACCGCATCCTACTCAGCCAGCTCAAGCTGCATTACCGCTCCAAGCGAGGGCGCCCCGAGCGGGCCCTCTTCGACCGGCCCGCTGTCCACGCCTCCACGTTTCGCTGGCAGGGGCGAGAAGTCACCTCCCCTCTGCCTGAGGACATGGATGTTTTGCTGAAGCAGTTGCGGCGCCTACGCCCCCTTAAGTAAGATGCCCGATCGCCATTGGGCGCTTAGACCACTGACTGCTGGACCGATCCTATGACCAAGATCAAACTGCGCAACAGCAACACCAAGCGCCGTCGCAAGATCGGCTTTCGTAGCCGTATGAAGACCGTTGGCGGCCGCCGTATTCTAAAGCGCCGTCGGGCAAAGGGCGCTGCCCTTACGAAGGTCTGATCAGCGCCAGGCTAGGCCAACACGGTTCTCTCTCTGAGAACTTGATCCCGGCCGCCTGAGTCGCTCGACTCTCCCTTGGCTTCACGCCCTCCCCAGCCCCTCCCCATGACTGCGGGAGAGATCCGCACCCTGGGCTGGGATGCTCCGGACGTTGTGTTGGTCAGTGGCGACGCCTACGTTGACCACCCCTCGTTCGCCGCAGCGCTCATTGGCCGCACCTTGCAGTCCGCTGGGTACCGCGTGGCCATTTTGGCCCAGCCAGACTGGCGGTCAGCGGAGCCATTCGCCGCACTAGGGCGCCCCAAGCTGTGCTTCGGGGTCAGTGCCGGCAACATGGACTCCATGCTCAATCACTACACGGCGAGCCGTTTGCCCCGTAGTGATGACGCCTACTCGCCGGGAGGGCGAGCTGGCCTGCGCCCCGACCGAGCCACCGCCGTCTATGCCCAGCGTTGCCGAGAGGCCTGCCCGGGCGTCCCCGTGGTGGCCGGAGGAGTAGAAGCCTCGCTGCGGCGACTCGCTCACTACGATTATTGGTCCGACACAGTACGCCCGTCCGTGCTCGTCTCCAGCAAAGCCGATCTCGTAGTTTTTGGCATGGGCGAGAATCAGATCGTCGAGATTTGCAAGCGCCTGGCTGGGGGAGAGACCATCTCCGAGCTCCGCGACATTCGCGGCACGGCGTATTTCCTGGGAGCCAAAGAGGCCCTGCCTCCTTGGCCCAGCGAGCCATCTGCGGCCGACGAGAGTCCTCAGGCACCAGCCGAGTCCCCCTCCAAGCCCCAAACCCTGGCGCTGCCCTCCTTTGAAGATGTGCGTGGCGACAAAACGGCCTTCTCTCTTGCCACCCGCCATATCCACAGAGAGACCAACCCGCTCAACGCCCTGCGCCTCACGCAGCTGCACGGGCGCCGTCAGGTGGTCTGCAACCCGCCCACCATGCCGCTCACAAGTGCTGGCATGGACGCTCTTTACGACGCACCGTACACCCGCAAGCGGCACCCGTCTTACCGCGATGAGATCCCTGCCGAACGCACCATGGGAGCCAGCGTGACCATCATGCGAGGCTGCTTCGGCGGTTGCTCGTTCTGCTCGATCACCACCCATCAGGGCCGGGTGATCCAGTCGCGCAGCCAAGACTCGGTCATCGCTGAAGTCGATCGCATCGCCGCTGACCCCCAGCACAAGGGCGTGATCACCGATATCGGCGGGCCCACGGCCAACATGTACAACATGGGTTGCAAGAGCCCCGAGATCGAAGCGAAGTGCCACCGGCTCAGCTGCGTGTTTCCGTCGATCTGCAGCCAGCTAGGGACGGACCATGGTCCCCTGGTCAAGCTCATGGAGGCTGCTCGCACGCGCCCCGGTGTGCGCCGAGTGCACGTGGCCTCCGGCGTGCGCATGGATCTTGCCGCCCGCTCCCCGGAATACCTTCGTCAGCTGGCAGGACACCACGTCGGCGGGCATCTCAAGGTCGCCCCGGAGCACGTGAGCAAGAGAGTTCTGAAGCAAATGAAGAAGCCTGAGCAGGCCAACTTCGAGGAGTTTGCTGAGGCCTTCCAAGAAGCCAGTACCGCGGTGGGCAAAGAGCAGTACCTGGTGCCTTATTTCATCGCCTCCCACCCGGGAAGCACGCTCGACGACATGATCGAACTGGCCGTCTTCCTGAAGGGCGCGGGCTACCGTCCCCGTCAGGTGCAAGACTTCATCCCAGCTCCCATGGACCTGGCCACGTCCGTCTACTACACAGGCCTCGACCCGCACACCATGGAGCCCACTCCGGTGGCCACCAAGATCCGGGATCGGCGCATGCAGCGTGCTCTGATGCAGTTCTTCAAGGACGAGAACTGGTTCGAAGTGCGAGCGGCCCTGTCAGAAGCCGGGCGGGATGACTTGGTGGGTTCTGGCCCGCAATGTCTGATCAAGGCCAAGGCCCCCAAAGCAGCACTCCAGGCTCGGGCCAAGCGCCGCGAGAAGGAAGTCGATCGCTACGTCCACGAGGAAGACATTCTGGGCAAGAAACCCGGGGCCCCAGAGGGAAGCCCAGGTAAACGAAGCCCACGAGGCGGCAAGCACCAGAGCAAGGGCCGCAGCAGATCACCACGGTGACCCGTTGGCCCCTTCGGGGATGGCCGGTACGATGTCCCGTCCACAGCAGCGCCCTACACCGCGCCCTCCTGGATAACCCCGAGTCTGCCGAGCCCGTACCTCCCCACGTAGCCGGCCCCGACCCCAGTGGCGGCCAAGGCTTACAGGCGAACGAGCTGCGCTGGGTGGTCCACCCCGCTGGGGACAATCCCGCCCAAGCCTTTGCCCTGGCTGCGATCATGGCCGTAGCGGCCGTGCTGTGTTGGCGAGTGAGTGGTTCGGTCGTGTTGTCCTCACTGGGGCTGGTGTTCCTGGGCGCGAGCCTGCGCTCATTCTTCTTGCCTCGTAGCTACCGGCTCGACACTAACGGGGCCAGTGAGTCCGGCCCGCTCTGCACCCCGCGCACGTTGTCCTGGGAGTCAGTCCGACGGGTGAGCCCAGGGCCTCTCGGCCTGCACCTCTCACTGCTCCACAGCAGCTCGCGACTGGTCCCGGACCGGGGTCTGTTCTTACGCGCTCCCCGGCGGCAGCAGCAAGTCGCAGACTTCGTGGCCCGACACGTCTCACTCATATGATCCAGTTCAGCGAGAAAGAACAGGAGCTCATGCAGAGAGCGGCGGACGGCTTGGTCAAGCGACGCTTCGCTGTCCCGGCGATCATGTTTCTTGAGACGGTCAGCCCGATGAACATGGTGGGCTCGTCCATGCTGCGTGTTCTCTCGCCCATGTGGCGGGCCGTGTTGCCGGCGTCCCAGATCGACGAACTCGCAACGCTCCTTGAGCGACGAGAATCCGTCCCCTATTTCATCTCTCTCATCGACAAGGCTGACGAGGATCGGAGGCGCAAAGAGATCGCCGACAAACAGCTCGCAGCAGACTCTTCCGACAACTGAGCGTCCACCGAAAGGACCCGTTCGTGACCGAGACTATCCGTTCGATTCTTGCTACCGACTGCGGTAGTACGACGACGAAGGCGATCCTGATCGAGTTGACCGACGAAGGCTATCGCCTGAAGGTGCGCGGCGAAGCTCCGACCACCGTTGAGAAGCCCTTCGACGATGTGACTGTGGGAGTTGTCAACGCGGTCACAGAAGTGGCTGAAATCGTCGGCCGCAAGCTCGTGGGCGACGACGGGCGCATCATCGTTCCGCAGCAAGGGGACGAAGGGGTTGACCTGTACCTCTCCACTTCCAGTGCAGGCGGTGGTTTGCAGATGCTCTGCGCAGGCGTGGTGCGCTCCATGACCGCCGAATCTGCTGAGCGCGCTGCCCTCGGCGCGGGCGCGATTGTGATGGACGTCATCTGCAGCAACGACAAGCGCCAGCCCCATGAGCAGATCACGCGCATTCGCCACCTGCGCCCGGACATGATCTTGCTCAGCGGTGGCGTCGAAGGAGGCACCAAGAGTCACGTGGCCGAGTTGGCCGAACTCATCGCGGCAGCCGAC
>JBLIMM010000308.1:0-5779 GCA_047638635.1 Pseudohongiellaceae bacterium
CGAAGACTTCTCAGAAGACGAGGAGCAGCTGTGGCTCGACCGGGGCGTGCAGCCTTTTCAGTTGGCCAGCCTGGACGAAGAAGTCACGACCGTACGCACGCTCTGGTCGGCCTTGCGCATCTCGGCTGCGGGTCGCAGCGAAGTGCTCGCGTTCCACGACGCGGACGCTTTCGAGAACCTGGAGTTCCGCGTGGCCTTTGCCCTGTGGCGCTTGACCACGGGAGAGCGCCCAGAAGTCGCCTTCGTCTCAGACACGCCGCGACTGTCAGCGGCCGAGGCGCACCAATATTTTCAGACTCAAGGGCTCATCGCGCCCTTGGGCAAAGACGTTTACTCCACCGCGCGGGAAGCCTTGAGCGCCGTAGACTTCTCGGTGCATCACCTGGACTCCCGGTCCCCTGAGCAAGCGGGGCACTTTGACGCGCTGGTCTGGTTGCAACCTCGGCGCCCCGTGGGACGAGTGCTGCCGTTGCTGGCTGAACATCTCTACCGAGGCGGTGGCGCGTTGGTCGCAGCCCAGCACTTCAATATGCAAGCGCGACAGTTTCGCGGACGTGGCTTCGACTTTGTCCACTGGCCTCAGCCACAGTCCAATGACCTGGGCCTGTTCTATCTACCGGAACTGGGCATTCGCCTCGTGCGCGAGGTGCTGTTCGACGAGTTGAACTTGCCGATCACCGACGAAGCCCAGCTGAACGCCAGTGATCGTCGGGACTTTCGCACCATGCAATCGTCGCTGCCCTTCGTCATTCGAGCCGTGGGGGCGCACTTCAACAGCGAGTCGCCGATTACTCGGGGGCTGGGTGACCAAGCCTTCATTTGGCCCAGCGCGGTGCAAGTCGACCAAGAGCGGCTGGATCAGCTGGGCCTCACAGCGACCACGTTGATCTCGACGAGCGAGCACAGCTGGAGCTTCAATTGGGTCGGTGGCTACCTGCCGCCAGACGGGCAACCCGAGTTGTTCGAGGGGCCGGCCCCTGGGCCAGGGGGTGAGCCTGCCTTCGAAGGCCAGAAAGCGCTGATGATCGATGTGCAGGGCACTTTTCCCTGGCCCGAATACGCGTTTCGTGCGGCGGAGTCTCTCGGCGCCCCCGGGGCTCAGGGGCCGAGCCCGACCGACGAGCAAGCCCTCGTGGTGCCGCCCTATCCCGTGAAGGAACCCGTGGGTGAGGGAGCTGTGGGCCGCCTGCTTTTGGTGGGATCGTCTGAGCTCTTCAAGAGTGATCGCTTGGTGGACCTGCGCCCTGAATATCGTGGGGACCAACTGCTGCTGAACTCCGTAGCAGACTTAGTCTTGCCCACCGGTTTGTCGCAGCTCATGGCGCGGCGCCCTGTGGCCAGGGGCTTCGATGCGCCCGCAGAGAACGATCGATTGCAGTGGCGCGCGCTGGTGTTGCTGGCGGCTCCGGCCGCCTACCTCTTGCTCGGCCTAGGCCGCCGTCTTCTCCGGGGAGCTGCCTGATGATGGTGCGATCCACAGTGACGAAGGTGCTCTTGGCGTTGATCATCGCGGGCCTGTTTGCCTGGGACCAAGAGCTCTCAACCCAGCAAGATCAGGCGCGCGCTGCGAGCACTCAGGTCGAGTCTCTCGTCCCAGAGGACGCTCGAGAGAATATGACCGTGGCCATGGTCACTCTCGAAGAAGGCGGTGGCGAAGAGGCCGGGGGACTGACGTTTGAGTTCCTCCGTTCGAAGGGGCGCTGGCGCTGCCGACAGGCTTTCGCTGCCGTGGCTAACGGTGAGGCGCTGATCAAACTCGTCGACACGCTGCTTCAATCGGAGGGCTTGCTGCAGAGCGATGTCCCCGAGCGGGCGGCAGACTACGGGCTTGGCACCGCATCCTCGTGGATGGTCACACTGCACGGTCCCCAAGCGCTGTCGGACCCGGATGGTGATGTGCTGCTGCAGGTCGAAGTGGGCGACAGCTTGAAAGCCCTCGACGGCGGTTTCGTGCGCTTGCCAGCCGATTCTGCCGGGCGAGATAGCCAGGCGGTTTGGGCCATCGACAGTGACCCGCGCACGCTGTTGGCACGGGACCCAGCTCGCTCGTGGCTGCCGCCCATGCTAGACGCCCGTTTGGTGCCTCCCGACTGGCCCGGTAGAGGCGCGCGGGTGTCGCGGGTGCTTGTTGAGCGATCTGATGGCGCCCAGTATCGGCTCGAACGTCGGGAAGTCGACGTGCCCGAAGCCCGGCAGCTCCAAGGGGAGTTGCCCTACAAGTGGGTCAGCGTCCATGCGGATGGCACCGAGGTCGCGCCATCCCCCGACCACGTGATCGCCTTCTCGGTGTTTTTGCGCCTGGCGACTTGGGCCGACATGCTCGACCCAGAACGAGCCGAGGCCATCGTGATGAATCGCCTCAAAGCTCGGATGGTCATCGAGCCCACCCACGGCGACCCGTTGGTGCTCTACTTCGGTGAGCCCGACGTGAACGGCACGGCGCCGGTGGTGAACGCACTGACTCAGACGCTGCATGCGGTGCGAGGGGACGTGGTCCAGATGCTGCTGCCCGACGAGGCTGAACTCCTTGACGCCGCTGGACCGAACCCCTGGGGTGACATGCTGGGCCGCTGAAGTGCTACCGCGTGAAACGTTGCTAACGAACCCGTGTTTCCTGCCTGTCGCGAGTGGCCCATGCCCACCTCAGAAGTGCTTGAAGTTCCCGGTTACGAAGCCGTGTGGCGTGTGGATTGCGCCGGTGCCGTGGCCTTTGTTGCGCTTCATGCCGTCCTGCGGGGGCACGCTTTTGGCGGCATTCGCATCGCTGACTACGCCACAGAGCAAGAGGCACTGAACGACGCGCTGGCCTTGTCTCGGGCCATGAGTCGCAAGGTCGTGCTCACCGGCATCGAGGGCGGGGGCGGCAAGTCAGTGTTGATGGCTCCGGGCCCCGACCTCGACCGCTCTGCGTGCGTTGCTGCCTTGGGCGAGTTCATTGAGAGCCTTGACGGCCGTTATTGCTGCGGCCCGGACCTGGGCTTCAGCGCCGCGGACGACGTGGCTTTACGCTCGACGACCAGTCATGTGGCAGCGGATGGCATGTCGGCGTCCACGGCCAACAGCGTGCTCGCGTCCATGCTCGCTGCCTGTCCCGAGCCCCGCCGGGTAGCGATTGCAGGCCTGGGCGCGGTGGGGCTGCCCCTGGCCCAACTGCTGCGGGCCCGAGGAGTCGAAGTGCTTGCCGCAGACGTGCGCCCGGTCGCGGGCTTCGAACTCCTCGACCCGCAGACCATTCATCGGCAAGAGTGCGACGTGTTTGCCCCTTGCGCGGCTGGTGCTGTGCTCAATGAGACGACGATCCCCGAGTTGCAGTGTGGGGTGATTTGTGGCGGAGCGAACAACCCCTGCGCCAGCGCCGACGACATCGAACGGCTCCATGAGCGGGGCATCGTGTACGTGCCAGACATGGTGGCGAACTGCGGCGCCGCCATTGTGGGAGCCAGCGCGACGCTCGGTGAGAGCCAACTCATCGCGGAGCGCCTGGCTGCGGTGGGGCCGCGGATGACGGAAATCTTGCTCGCTGCGGCCGAACGGAGCAGCTCCCCGCACCATGTCGCGGTCGAGCTGGCTGACGCTCGGATCGAAGAGCTGCGTCGTCCGTCTGTGGTTTAGCTGATCGTCCAGAATCAGCAAGCTGAGCATTTGCGCGGACAGGTCGTATGTTGGTGGGATCTTCATGGAATCCTCACTCCCCGATGGTGCTGTGACGCGCCATGGCCCAACCCACAATACTCATCGTCGAAGATGAACCGGATATCCGGGAGCTGCTCGAATACACCCTCAAGCGCGAGGGCTACCAGGTTTACGTAGCCAGCGACGGGGTGGTCGGGTTGTCCGAGGCGCGCCGGCGCATCCCCGACCTGCTGCTGCTCGACTTGATGCTGCCGGGGCTCGACGGCCTCGAAGTCTGTCGACGATTGAAACAAGATGCGTCGACCCGCTCGGTCCCCATCGTGATGGTCACCGCCAAAGGCGATGAAGCTGATGTGGTCCTGGGGCTGAGCATGGGGGCGGACGACTACGTCTCCAAGCCCTTCAGCACCAAGGAACTCATCGCCCGCATCTCGGCAGTCTTACGTCGGGTGAATGCCTCCGACGACGACGATCGCCAGCGCACGGTGGTGCATGGTGCTTTGCGCATCGACCCCGGACGTCACCTGCTGGAGTGGAACGGCGCGCAGATCGAGCTGACCGCCACCGAGTTTCGCATTCTTCACTACTTGGCCCTGAGCCCCGGGCGGGTCTTCAGTCGCGAGCAGATCTTGTCCCATGCCTTGGGCCCCCTTGCGGTGGTGACGGTGCGCAGCGTCGACGTTCATGTGCGCGCGATTCGGCAGAAGTTGGGCGCACAGCGTGAGCTCGTACAGACGGTGCGCGGTATCGGCTACCGCTTCGCAGACAACACGTGAACCAGCTTGGCCGCTCACTCTTGTTGATGTCGTTGTTGTTGGTCGTCTTGCCGGCGGCCACGGCGTTTACAGAGGGCAATGATGCGCTCGATTCCAGCGCGGGTTGGTGGAGTGCGGAGCGCGTCTTGCTCTTGGCTCTGTCTCTCGCGGGAACAGGCTTGTTGATTCAGCGATTGGCCAGCGGCCGGCGTCATCTCGCTGCCCAGGTGGCGCGCAACGCTGGCTTGCTCGAAGCTCTCGACGAAGGGCTTCTCGGTGTGGACGGTTCGGGCAATGTGATCTTGGCCAACAGTGGCGCGCGGCGGTTTCTAGGCGCCGTGGTAGACGGTCCCATCGGCTTGCCCTTGGTGCGGGTGTCGACGTTGCCCGCCTTGGCCACGACGATTGGTCAAGCTCGCACCGCTGGTGGCCGGGTGTTCTACGAAACCACTGTGCGCGAGAACGATGACGACCGTGTTCTGCGCATCATCGCCAGCCCGATTCCGGGGCCGGAGGGCCTGTGCATTGTCGCGGTGCGTGATCTCACCGAGATGCGTCGTCTGGAACTCGTGCGCAGAGACTTCGTTTCCAACGTCTCTCACGAGTTGAAAACGCCGCTGACGTCCATGCGTGGTTTTGTTGAAGCGATTCTCGAAGATCCGGAGATGCCGGCAGACTTGCGGACGCACTTCTTAGGGAAGGCGAGGCACAGTACCGAGCGCCTTTCGGCCATCGTTAGCGACTTGCTCAACCTGACCCGAATCGAGTCGACCGCTGGTCAAATCGAGCGGGAGCCCATTGAGCTGGGACTGCTCGTGGGGGACACGGTGAGAGCCGCCGCAGAAGACGCTGAAGCCCGGGTGGTGTCCCTGGCCTTCGCGGAGCCTCCGGCTGAGGCAACGATCTGGGGCGACGAGCAGTCCGTGGCTCTCGCGGTCTCGAATCTGATCGACAACGCGGTGAAGTACTCCCCCGAGGGCGGCTTCGTGGGGGTCAAGCTGATCCCCGAGGGCGCTTGGCTGACCCTCTCCGTTGACGACGAAGGCCCCGGCGTGCCCGTCGTGGAACGGGAGCGGATCTTCGAGCGCTTCTACCGGGTCGACAAGGTGCGTTCCCGGGAGTTGGGCGGCACGGGCCTGGGGTTGTCCATCGTGAAGAATGTGGTCTTGGCCCATGGGGGCGAGGTCGAGGTGCAGAGCTCCGAGTCTGGGGGCAGCCGTTTCTTGATGCGCCTCCCGGTCTCGCGCGGAGCAGAGCAAGACAAAGGCTAGCAGCCTGTGCGTAAAGTGCCGCGCGCCGAGCAGGCCTCGGTGGCGCCAGCTCTTCGTTGCCGAATCCTCAACGAATCCACTGATTCGAATCCGGTTCGCCGTCTCGATCTGGCACCACCG
>JBLIMM010000309.1:0-5740 GCA_047638635.1 Pseudohongiellaceae bacterium
GCCCCCGACGAAGACCTGGACAAGACGTTTCAGTTGATGGACTCCTAAGACATTCGTCATCTTCCTGTGGTCGAAGACGGCGCCGTGATCGCTGTGGTCTCTGACCGTGACCTGGTCACGGAGCTCAGATGGTTGCCGGCCATCACGGAGCAACAGCGGGCTGCGCGCAAGGAGGCTGGGGGCAAGCACTTGGTCTCCGAGGCATGCACCGCAACGTGACCACTGTGTCCAGCGACGACAGCGTGGTGACCGCAGCGGTTGAGTTCGTCGTGGGAGGCATTGCTGCCTGCCCTTGGTCGACAATGGCAAGCTCGTAGGCATCGTCACCGAGATGGACATGGCCATGGCCTACTGGAGCGCATGGTAGGCCGGGCTGCTCGATGGGGACGTCGACCCGCTGGTGGTTCGCGAGGAGGACACCATGTGCAAGGTGGCCGAGCGCATGGTCAGCCAGCGCATCTCTAGCTTGCCGGTGGTGCAGGGGAAGCACGTGGTGGGCATCGTGACCTTGGCCGACCTGCTCGACCACTGCATCGACACCCTGCGCGAGCCTGAGACCTTCGAGAGCACGCCGTAACCGCCTGAGCCAAGAGGAGCTTGGGGCGCGGTGAAGTGAGTGGTCGGGGTGACAGGATTTGAACCTGCGGCCTCAGCGTCCCGAACGCTGCGCTCTACCAAACTGAGCCACACCCCGACGAGGGCGGCGACCTCTCGAATCGAACGGGACACACAAAGAGAGGTCGAACGGCGCAGATGATGCCCTGGGAGGCAGTCCTACGCAAGCGCTGTCCCGGGGGCAGCGCTTGCCTGCCGAGCCGGTGGCAACCGGGGCTGCGTCGAGACACAATGCCGACGTGTCCCGTCCCGTCTCGCTTCCCTCTCTCGCTCGACGGCTCGCGGTTGCCTCTGCGATCGTGGTGCCGCTGTGTGTTGATCCCTATGGGGACACTCTGGCGCTCAAGAAGCTGGCCCTGGGAATCCTCGGGTCGGCGGCTCTGGCCCTGGAGGCCTTTGAGGTCTTGGTTCTGCGGCGCCAGCTCTTAGCGCCCACTGTGGCCGAGTGGCTTCTCGGGGCTCTCGGCCTGTGGGGAGCTTTTTCTTTGCTCTGGGCGGCCAACCCGGCCTTGGGTTGGGTGGGGGTGGGGGTGCTCTTCGGCATGCTCGGCGTGACCCGGGGGTTGCGCCAGTCCTTGAGCGAAAAAGGCTCTCTGAGAGGCTGGATCGCCGCGGTGCTTGGGGTGGGCTTGGTGGCCTTCGTGGTCGACGGCGTGGTGGTGGCGCGAGAGGGCGTAGAGCTCCAGTTGGCTGCCCGTAAGCACGCCTCTTGGCTTTTTGAGCACAACAACATGGCGGCCAACTACGCCGCAGCGTTGGCTCCCTTGGCGGCGGCCATGGCCATCGTGGCGAGGTCTTGGCGAGGGCGTGTGATGGGCTGCTTGCTGGTGGCCGGGGTGTTCGCCTACCAGGTCCTGCTGCACAGTCGCGCGGGCCTGGCCTCTACGGTCTTGGGTGTGGCTGTGACGTGCCTGCTGATCGTGGTGCGCCAGCGCCTGAGACGTCCAGGCAAGCGAGCGGCTGTGGTGCTCACGGTGCTCTCCGTGGTCTTTGCAGTGTTGCCGTCATCCGATGGAGCTCGGGGGCTAGCCAAGGAGGCTTTCTACAGTGGCGTCCGCGTCCTTGAAGAACTGGAAATCGGCGACATTGCCGACGCCTCTTTTCGCCCGGGCATCTACCGGCGCACCATGGAACTCGTGGCCGAGGCGCCCATACGAGGGGTCGGACTGGGCAACTTTCCTGTGGGCTACTCTCGCTTTGATCCGCGAGCGGTAGAGATTCCTCACGCTCACAACGACTCGCTACAGATCTTGGCTGAGTTGGGACTCGTGGGGCTGCTTTTGTTCCTGGGCCTGATGAGCGCTGTGCTCTGGCAAGTGTGCGCTGGCCTTTCTGCTGAGGCGGCCGGGGGCGAGGGACCTGTCCCAGAGTCTGTTCGTCGAAGCGTCATGTGGGCTGCGGGACTCGGTGGGGCGGTGACAGTCTTCATCGTCGGCGGCCTTTTCGAAGTGCCCTTTGCCCTGGGCGACACAGCTGGCAACTTCGCTTTATTCATGGCTTTTTCTGGCCGCCTCGCCGGAGCAGCGAAGCCCCTGTCAGCTGGCGCGATGCAGCTGCCCGCGGGAGGGCTGAAGCTGTTGTCCACCACGGCCTTGGCTCTGTTCGCCACGCTCACGGGCTTGCTGGTCATGCGCTTGCCCGCCAGCAGTCTTTATGAGCAGGCCCAGCGTGCTCGACAGCTGGGCCAAGTGGACGCAGCGCGCCGGGCTCTGACCGCCTTGGCTGAGATTCGTACCGGGATGCACGTCCCCTATCTTCAGCTGGGTCAGTTGGCTGAGGAGTTGGGCGACTGGCCCACCGCGCTGGAGCACTTTCAGTCGGCCTTGCGCCTTTGGCCACATAGCCTGAGCCTGCTCGAATTGGAGGCGGAGGCACTGATCAAGCTGGGGCGCAGCGCGGAGGCGGTCGAGGTGTATGAGCAGGCTGTGGCCCTCACGCCCACTGATCGGGCCGTCCAGGCAAGGCTCGTCTTGTTCTTGGCTCAGGCGGGGCGCTTGCCTGAGGCCATCGATCGGGTCACCTACCGGCTGCAGTCACGGCCTGTAGATTCCACGGAGTTTGTGGCGTTCTTGGCTCGCTTGCACTTGCGGCAGTCCGAGCGACTCCTGGGGGACGAACAGGTGCTGGCCTGGATCGCCAGCCGGCACTTCTATGCGGTCTTGCTCCAGGACGGTAGCCCCGACACCCTCCCAGAATGGAATCGAGAGTTTCGCCATATGACCCACCAACTGCAGAGCCTGCCGGGAGCGCCCGAGTCCTGGTGGTCGGTCTATGACGAGTTTCGTGCTGGAGGTGGCTGGGGGCTGCCCAGCGCGGCACTTTGGACCGCCGTGGATGGTGAGGGCGAGGAACTCTTTCCTGGCTGGGATGAGGTGGCTGGGCCCCCTGTTCCGCGAAGTTTCCGCTGAGCCGCTCCAGCCCCTTTGAGGGCTCCGTTCAAGTCGCTGTGAGTCGCTCCCGATAAGGGGAACTCTCTTTCTTCTCGCAGCTCGGTGGTCCGGGGGTTCGCCCCCAGGCTGCCGGGCTGTTTTTGTGAGCTTGGGGTAATTGTAAGAGGTCTGGGATTCCCTGGGGGAGGTGGGTTTGGTCCAATTGCCCAATGGAAACTACAACAGCACCTTCGGCCCTCTCTGTTTCCCCCGCCCGGCCGACATCCGTCCCGTCCCTCGACCAACGTGTTGTGGCTGACGGACTCACCTTCGACGATGTGCTTCTTGTGCCCCGTCGATCCGACCTGCTGCCTAGCGCGGTGTGCACGGCGACCCAGCTCACTCCTCGAGTGGCTCTGGGCATTCCGCTGATGTCTGCCGCCATGGACACGGTCACTGAGTCAGAGCTGGCAATCGCTCTGGCTCGGACCGGCGGCATCGGCATCATCCACAAGAACCTGTCGCCCGCTGGACAGGTGGCCGAGGTGCGCAAGGTCAAGCGCTCGGCTCACGGCATCATTGGCGACCCGGTCACACTGCCCCCCGATGCGACCATCGGTGAGGCGCAGGAGATCATGTCCGTGCAGAACATCTCGGGGCTGCCCATCGTCGAGAGCAACGGGCAAGTGGTGGGCATTCTGACCAACCGAGACCTTCGTTTTCACCGTTCGCCAGACACGGCGATTCACAAGGTGATGACCTGCGACTTGGTCACCGGTTTGCCCGGGACGTCCCTCGACGAAGCGAAGGACACCTTGCACCGCAACAAGATTGAGAAGCTGCTGCTCATCGACGAGCGGGGGCTGTTGGCTGGCTTGATCACCATGCGTGACATCAACGAGGCCGCCCGTTTCTCCGGGGCTTGCCGCGATCCCAAGGGACGCTTGCGAGTGGGTGCCGCCGTGGGTGTGCGTGACTTCGATCGTGCCGCTGCTCTGGTCGAAGCCGACGTCGATGTGCTAGTGGTCGACACAGCGCATGGTCACAGTCGCAACGTCATCGAGACCGTGCAGCAGCTCAAGGCCGACTTCGACATCGACGTGATCGCTGGCAACATTGCTACGGCGGACGCAGCCCGCGAGCTGATCGACGCGGGGGCTGACGCCTTGAAGGTCGGTATTGGTCCTGGCTCCATTTGCACCACGCGTATCGTGGCCGGCGTGGGAGTTCCGCAGCTCAGCGCCGTGGCCGACGTGGTGTCAGTGGCAGCAGAGCGCGGCGTCGCTGTCATCGCCGACGGTGGCATTCGGCACAGCGGCGACATCGTCAAAGCCCTCGCCGCTGGGGCGAGTGCGGTGATGATCGGTTCGCTCTTCGCAGGCTTGGATGAAAGCCCCGGCGAGCGAGTGATCTACAAAGGCCGCAGCTACAAGACAGTCCGAGGCATGGGCTCTCTGGGCGCCATGATGGACGGCAGCAAAGATCGCTACGGCCAGGCCGACGTCGAAATGAGCGACAAGTTGGTCCCCGAAGGTGTGGAGGGTTTGGTGCCTTACAAGGGCCCCCTCGAGCCTTACGTCCATCAGCTGATCGGTGGTTTGCGATCGGGCATGGGCTATCTCGGCGTGGGGACCTTGCCCGAGTTGGTCACCGAGGCGCGTTTTGTGAGGGTCTCTGCAGCGAGCCTGCGGGAGAACCATCCGCACGACATTGAGATCACCAAAGAGGCGCCGAACTACCAGTCGTCGCGCCCCTAAGCTTTTCTGAACAGATCACTTCATATCACTCGCCGCGGAGTTCGACGAGCCAAGATGCAAACCCAGCCGGGCGTTGGTCACGACACCATCGCCATCGTCGACTTTGGTAGCCAGTTCACTCAGCTCATTGCTCGGCGGGTTCGCGAGCTGGGCGTGTTCTGCCGCATTCATCATCACAGCGTGTCTCTCGACAAGATCAGCGCTGAGGGCGAGCGCCTGTGTGGTGTGATTCTCTCCGGCGGGCCTCGGTCCGTTTACGACGACGATGCTCCCGTACTGCAGCAAGGCTTGCTGGAGCAAGGCGTGCCTGTCCTGGGGATTTGCTACGGCTTGCAGGCGACTGTGCGCTTGCTGGGTGGCTCCGTTGTGGCTGGCCATGGTGGGGGCGAGTATGGCCACACCGAGTTGTCCGCCACAGCGCTCCCGGGTGCACCAGCTCAAAGTGTGGTCTGGATGAGTCACGGCGACCAGGTCGAGGCCTTGCCCGAGGGGTTCAAGGCTTTGGCCAGTAGCGATGGCTGCCCGTTTGCTGCGGTCGAAGGTCTCGATGGGCGCTTCTTGGGTTTGCAGTTTCACCCTGAAGTGACGCACACCGAGCATGGCCGCGAGATGCTGCAGCACTTCGTGCACGAACGGTGCGGCGCCGACCACGGCTGGGAGATGGGTTCGTTCATCGACGAGGCCAGCGCGGCCATTCGTAAGCAAGTAGGAGACAAGCAAGTCATCTGCGGTCTCTCCGGTGGGGTCGACAGCTCCACCTTGGCCATGCTGCTGCACCAAGCCATCGGTGACCAACTCACCTGCGTCTTCGTGGACAATGGTCTGTTGCGCAAGGACGAAGCGGCACAAGTGGTAGCCACCTTCGGCGAAGGGCTGGGCCTGAAGCTGCGCCACATTGATGCGGGTGAGCAGTTTCTCAGCGAGCTTGCCGGAGTCACTGACCCAGAGCAGAAGCGCAAGATCATCGGCAAGATCTTCATCGACGTCTTCGCCGAACAG
>JBLIMM010000310.1:0-5735 GCA_047638635.1 Pseudohongiellaceae bacterium
TCGCTTATGGGGCGGGATAGCAGCGGGAATCATCAAGACTCTGCTGATTTTTAGCTGCTCTGCAGCAGCTCCCGCTATGGCCAGGTGCCCGTTGTGGACGGGGTCGAAACTCCCGCCTAACCAGGCCACGGCCTCAGTCACAGTTCTGACCGCCCCGACTCAGTTCGTGTCGTAAATGAATGGGTCGGCCGTGCCGCTGTCGCCGTCATTTGCGCCATCGGACAAGACGAGCCAACCCACAAGGCCCAGCACAACCACGATCGGGGTGATCCACCAAACCTTGTTCTCGCTCAAGAACTTCAAGAAGGGATTCAAAGCAGAGGCTCGCGGGGCGTGTCGAAACGGTCAGGGTGAAGAGGTCTGGGAGCATACCCCATTAGCGCAGCACGAGCTGACCCCGGAGACCCTGGCCGTTGCGGAAGAGATTGACCAGGGCTCCGTGTCCCGCAGGGAGCTGGCGGACCACCTCAAAGAGATCAAGAGTGTTGTTCACGTCGACCCCATTCAGACCGTCGATGAGATCTCCTTGGCGCAGGGGAAGCTGGGCTCCCACACCCCGTGGGTCGACGCTGTCGATCATGACCCCGAAGAACTTGGGGTGGTCGACGACGCGTAGCCCGAGGGTGCGCCACAGGTACTGCATGGGAGACTCTTGGGCGGCCAGCAGCAGCGTCGACTGAATCTCCTGCCGGTCTCGCTCGACAACAATGGGCAGGGTGTCACCGGGCTTGGCGTAGTAGAGCGCCTTGTTGAAGTCGAACTCCCAGGCCACCTCTTGATCGGCCAGGGAGATCACGCGGTCCCCGGCCAGCAGCCCAGCAGCTGCGCCCGCACCGCCGGGTGTGACCGCAGCCACATGCACCGTGCGCCCCCGAGCGTCCCCTTCGAGAGTCAGGCCCACGGAGATGTTGGCGAGCACCATCGGGTTGAACAGCGTATCCATCAAGCTCTCGCGCACTCGATCGATGGGGATGGCGAAGCCGATGCCCTCGGCGTCCCGGGCGATGGCCCAGTTGATACCGATCACCTCGCCGAGCACATTCATCAGCGGACCGCCGCTGTTGCCCGGATTGATCGCCGCGTCCAGTTGGATGATGTCGCGAAAGCGTTCGCCGTGAGCACCAGGGATCTGCACATCGCGGAAAATCGAGCTGATGATCCCTGCGGTGACGGAGCTGGCATTGCCGAGGGGGTTGCCAATGGCGATGACCGTTTCGCCCACCATGACATCACCAGAGGAGCCGAGCTTGGCCGTGGGCAGGGGGCGGTCTGCAGCGACTTTCAACAGAGCCACGTCGTTCGCCGGGTCGAGCTGCACCACTTGGGCTTGAAGGGTTTCGCCGCTGGTGAGCTGCACGCGGATGCGCCCTTGGGGAGAGATCACATGGGCATTCGTCAGCACGAATCCGTCCGGGTCTATGATCACGCCAGAGCCAAGGCTGGTGCTGGTGCGTGTGGACGGGGACACATGGCTATAGGGCCAGGGCAGCTGCTGTCTGTGGGGTACGTCTTGGTAGATGTTGACCACAGCGGGCCCCACTGTGGCAGCGACGCGCACCACGGGGGTGATCCGTGAGGGGGCCGTGGTGGCATTTGCGCTGGTGTCTTGCCACACGCTTTGGGGTGCAGCCTTCGGCGCGGGGGCGAGCCTCGGTTTGCTTACGGCCGTGAGCGGGTAGATCCCCATGGCACCCAGTGCCAGGACAAGGAAGAGAGACGGAAGCGACATGGGCAGGGCTCTTGCGAGAGGCAACGGGTTGGGACAGCAGTCCCTTCCATACTGTGCCGACCCGCTTGGCCTTGGGCCAGCGGCGACGGCAGGCGTCGGCCTCCGGTACCATAGTGCGGTGAACAGCCAGCGGACGATTCTTCACGCAGACATGGACGCCTTCTTTGCTTCCGTGGAGCAACGGGACGACCCCTCTATGCGCGGGCGTCCTGTGATTGTGGGGGGCTTGGGGGCTCGGGGTGTGGTCGCAGCGGCGTCCTACGAAGCGCGCCGTTTCGGTGTGCACTCGGCTCAGCCCACCGCAGAAGCCAGGCGGCTGTGCCCTGGGGGATATTTCGTTCCTCCCCGCATGAGCCGTTACTCGGCGGCTTCACGGCTGGTCCGCGAGGTCTTTGAGAGCTTCACGGACCTGGTCGAGCCCCTGTCACTCGATGAGGCCTTTCTGGATGTCACGGGCAGCTTGCGTCTTTTTGGTGACGGCCGAGACATCGCCGAGCGTTTGCGCGAGGAAGTCTTCGCTGCCACCGAACTCAAAGTGTCGGTGGGCGTGGCCTCCAGTAAGTACGTGGCCAAGGTTGCCTCCGACGTGGACAAACCAGATGGCCTGACCATTGTGCCCCCCGGTGGCGAAGCAGAGTTTCTTGCGCCGCTGCCCATTCGCCGCCTGTGGGGTGCGGGCAAAGTGCTGGGTCGGCGCCTGGCTGACCAGGGCTGGACAACCATCGGTGACCTGCAGGCCCAGACCATTGAGCAATTGGTGATGGCCCTGGGGGAGCGCTCGGGGATGCACTTCTTTGATCTGTGTCGGGGTCACGATCAGCGTCCTGTTCAGCCGAGCTCGGAGGCTCGCTCGGTGAGTCGAGAGACGACCTTCGGCGAGGACGTGAGTGACGACAATCTGTTGCACGCGGTGTTGCTCGACCACGCAGAAGATGTGGGTCGCCGCCTCCGTCGCCAAGGATTGGTGGGACGGACGGTGCGCCTCAAGCTGCGCTACCCGCCCTTCGAAACACTCTCTCGGCAGACCCGACTACACAGTCCCACCAGCGACGATGCCGCCATTTATCAGCAAGGGCGCCAGCTCCTGGCCGCGGTGCGGAGCACTGGACGCCCCGTGCGATTGATCGGGCTCGGCATGACGGACCTCTGCTCCGCGGATGTTCCCGTGCAACAAGAACTCTTTGCAGCTCTCAACCCGGCGCCCGCCGACAAGGTGAACAAGACTCTTGACGCGATTCGTGAGCGCTTTGGTGGCTCGGCGGCCAGCCGGCTCGGCGGGCGTCCACGAAAACCCAACGACACGACTGAGGAACTTCCATGATCGTCATTGATGGCTTGGTGAAGTCTTACGGCGAGCTGCGCGCGGTGAATCAGCTCTCGCTGCAAGTGCAACCGGGAGAGATCTTTGGCTTACTGGGGCCGAACGGCGCGGGCAAGACGTCGACCATCGGCTGCTTGTGCGGCTTGGTTACACCGGACGTAGGCTCGGTCTCTGTGCTGGGCGCTAATGTGGTCACAGAGCCGTTGGCAGCACGGCGTGCCCTCGGTGTCGTCCCTCAAGACTTGGCTCTGTACACCGACTTGGGAGCCCGGGAGAACCTGATCTTTTGGGCCAAGCTTCACGGGCTGCGGGGCACAGACTTGTCCGAGAGGGTCGATCAAGTGCTGCGCTTGGTGGGGCTCGAAGATCGGGCGAAAGAACCTGCAGAGCAGCTGAGTGGCGGCATGCAGCGGCGGCTCAACTTCGGCTGCGGAATCGTCCACCGCCCCAAAGTGCTGTTGCTGGATGAACCGACAGTGGGGGTCGATCCTCAAAGTCGAGTGGCGCTGCTCGAGTTGGTGCGGGCCCAGGCGGATGAGGGCACCACGGTGCTCTATACGACGCACTACATGGACGAGGCGGAGAGCCTCTGCGATCGCTTGGCCATCATGGATCACGGGCGCATCGTGGCCGCTGGAACTCTGGCGGAGTTGCGCGACGAACTGGGGGACAGCGACCGCTTGCGCTTGGCCGGTCAGTTTGCGCCCGAGGCTGTGAGGCAAGCCCTCGCGGGCTTTGAAGGGCTTGAGCTGCTGTCTGTCAGTGTCGAGTCCGTTTCGCTCACGGTTTTGGGTGCGGGGCGCCGCTTGCCTGAGATTTGGTCTGCATTGCAGTCAGCAGGTGCAGAGATCCGTGAGACCACCATGACCCAGCCTAGCCTCGAGAGTCTGTTCATTGAACTCACGGGTCGGGAGCTCCGTTAGGTCATGGGAGCCGTCACTGATTGCGCCGTAAAAGACCTGCGCCGGCTGCTCCGTGACCCGCTGTCGCTGCTCACCTGGATGGGCGTGCCACTGCTCATGGGCGGCTTGATGACTCTGGCGTTCGGCGGCTCTGAAGGGACGCCCCGTGCGCTCGTGCCCCAGCTGCTCATCGCAGAAGGGGACAACGACTTCGTCGGTGGTTTCCTGAGGAGCGTGCTCGCTCAGCGCGGCGTCGACGAAGCGGTCGACGTTATCTGGGTTGACGAGGTCGAGGGCCGGGAGCGCATGGACCGGGGTCAGGGCTCGGCGCTGCTCGTGCTGCCCCCCGACGTGGGCCAGGCGCTCTTGGACGAAACTCCAGCGACTCTCGAACTCTTGCTGAACCCATCCCAGCAGGTCTTACCGCTGATGGTGCGCGAGACGCTCGAGGTGACCGTCGAGCTGATCTTTGTGGGTCAGCGGCTCGTGGGCGATTCTTTGCGTGTGCTCAACGGCAACTTCGCTGGTGATCTGTTCAGTGGCAACGTGCTGGACACCATGTCCCAGATCTCTCAGACCCTGAACCGAGCGGGTGAGCTCCTCGAAACTCAACTCGAGACCTTGCCCATCGAGTTGAGCGTTGTGACCGAACAGCAGCCTGCTCAGGGCGGTGGCCAGACGTTCCTCACGCTGCTCTATCCTGGGCTGCTGTTCATGGCGTTGCTCTTCGTGGCCCAGGGTTGTGCAGCCGATCTTTGGCGCGAGAAAGAGCAAGGGACTCTGCGACGTTTGTGCACCTCGCCGGGCGGGGCGGGCGCCGCGCTCCTGGGCAAGCTGTTTGCGGGGGCGGTGCTCATCGGTGCGGTGTGCGCGGTGGCGCTCGCTGTCGGAGTGTTTGCCGGACAACTGCCCCTGTCCCGGATGCCTTTGGCCTGGGTCTGGTCGGTGCTTTGGGGCACAGGCTTGCTCGTCTTATTCCAGTGGGCGGTGCTGTGGTCCTCGAGCGCCAAGGCCGCACAAGTGCTGACGTCCATGGTCATGTTCCCACTGCTCATGCTGGGCGGCAGCTTTTTTCCCTTGGCGACCATGCCTGACTGGCTCGCCAGCGTGGGCACCTGGACGCCGAACGGCTGGGCCGTTGCACGCCTGCAAGACATCGTCGAGGGTGCCGCGAGCCCCCTGGCCCTGAACTCATCAGCGTTGCTCCTGGGGGTGATCTGCACGGGGCTCTTTGTGCTGTCCCGACGACGCCTAGCCCAATCGTTTTGTGGGGGTGCCTGAGGTGTTTCGCTCTGTTTGGCTCATCGCTAGCTGGGACGTCCGGCGCGCTCTGCGGCAGAAGGAGACCCTGCTGTGGACCTTTGTCATGCCCGTGCTTTTCTTCTGGTTCATGGGCACCATGACCGGTGGACACGGTGGTGCTGAGCCCCAGCTGCCACGACTGGCGCTGTGGCAAGAAGGGCAGCCGGGCTTCTTGGGCAACGAGCTGGCCCTGCGCTTGGAGGCCCGGGGGTTCGAGGTTGTGCAGCCGGAGAGCCGCGAGCAGTTTGACAGGTACAGTCGCCGGGTCGTGGTCCCAGAGGGCTTCACCGCCGGAGTGATCGCAGGAGAGCCACAAGCTGTCGAGTTGCTCCGTCGGCGCAATGATCTCAACAGCAGCTACGATCAGTTGCGAGTGGGGCGCGCGGTGTACTCGCTCACGGCGCACACGCTGATTGCTGAGCGCCCCCTCACTGCTGAGTCCTATCGCGACCTCGCTGAAGCGGAGCGAGCCCTGAGCCTG
>JBLIMM010000311.1:0-5689 GCA_047638635.1 Pseudohongiellaceae bacterium
CGGGGACACGCTGCAGGTCAATATGCTCTTTCGAGGTCGCGAGCACGGTTTCCGCGATCGCGGGATGACGGTGATGGTCAAGATCAAAGAAGGCTTGGCAGATATCGCCAAGGTTGAGCGTGAGCCCAAGATGGAGGGCAACCGACTCGTGATGATCTTGGCCCCTCTGGGCAGCCGATAAATCGACCTGAGCCGCGCGGCCCTTCTGAGAACCGAGGGGCGCCCCAGTCAGGCGACGTGATAGAACTCTTAGAAACCAACATTCACAGTACAACGTAGGACCGCGAGACGTTCCGCGAACAAGAGGCACCACCGAGTGCCAAGGAAAGACGATGCCTAAGCTCAAGACCAAGAAGTCCGTCTCGAAGCGGATGAAGATCACCAAGAACGGCAAGGTAAAGCGTGGTAAGCCTTTTGGCCGCCACTACAAGGCCGGTAAGAGTGGTGATCGCCGCCGCAAGGTGCGCAGCCGCGTGTTGTGCGTGGGCAAAATCGCCAAGACCATGAAGACCCTGATGGCGCCGGGCAAGTAAGCCCCGCCCCAGGTAACGGAGACGACCGATGGTTCGCGTTCATTCATCAGTAGCTCGGCACAAGCGCGTCAAGCGCATCATGAAGCGTGCGAAGGGCTTTCAAGGCGCACGCAGCAAGCAGTATCGCGCCGCAAAAGACACACTCCTTCGTGCAGGTGCCTACGCTTACGCCCACCGCCGGCTGAAACGCCGGGAGTTGCGCAAGCTTTGGATCATGCGCATCAACGGCGCAGTTCGTTCAGAGGGCATGCGTTACAGCACCTTCATGCACGGACTCAAGCTGGCCAACATCACTCTGGATCGCAAGGTCCTGTCTGATATGGCTGCTCGTGAGCCGGCTAACTTCTCGGCCTTGATTGCCAAGGTTAAAGAGCACGCTAGCGCAGCTGCCTGAGTTCATCCCGGGTCTCCCCTGGGAAGTCGACTATGAGTAACCGGCTTCAAGAGCTCTCCGCAGAGATCCTGTCCTCCATTGCCGAGGCTGACTCTGAGCAGGCTCTCGATCTCATCGAGAAGACAGCACTGGCCCGTAAGGGCGAGCTGCTGTCTTTGATGCGTGGGATCAAGGACCTCCCCCCAGAAGAACGGTCGTCCTTTGGGCAGGCTGTGAATGCTGCTCGGGGGGAGCTCGAGCAGGCGCTCGCTGACCGTCGCGAGGGCTTCACCGCTCAGCGACTGAACGCGGAGGCTGGTGACACCAGCTTCGACGCCAGCGAGCCCGGAGTGCTGCCCATGGGGCAGGGGCATCTGCACCCCATTACTTTGGTGCGCCGCGAGGTCGAAGCGATCTTCATGGGGCTCGGCTTTTCCGTGGCCGATGGCCCGGAAGTCGAGACCGAAGAGTTCAACTTTGATCTGCTAAACATTCCCCCGCATCACCCTGCTCGGGATCATCAAGACACCATGTGGCTGGATAGCGGCCACGTGATGCGCACGCACACCTCGCCGGTCCAGTTGCGGGCCATGCGGCGGGCGAACGGCGTGCCACCCGTGCGGGTGATCGCCCCGGGTCGTGTGTTTCGCAACGAACAGCGGGACGCCACCCACGAACACACCTTTCACCAGGTCGAAGGGTTGATGATCGACGTGGGCGTCTCGGTGGCCGATCTCAAGGGCATGTTGGCTTTGGTGCTGAGCCGGATTTTTGGTGCTCGTGTTGAGGTCCGCCTCCGTCCCCACTACTTTCCCTTCGTCGAGCCTGGCTTTGAGCTGGATATGCGCCGGGTGGGCAAGGGTGAAAGTGATGAGTGGTTGGAGATGCTGGGCTGCGGCATGGTCCACCCCTCGGTCTTGCGCGCCGGTGGGTTTGATCCCGACCGGGTTTCTGGGTTTGCCTTTGGTATGGGCCTCGACCGCTTGGCGATGATGCGCTTTGGCATCGAGGACGTGCGCTGGATGATGAGCGGGGACCCCCGCTTCTTGCAGCAGTTCTGATCTCCCTCTCGCTCAGCCCCCGGGTTTTCGCCCATGTACTTGTCATTGAATTGGCTCGGCGACCATGTCGATCTGTCGGGCCTTGAGCCTGAGCGTATTGCCCACGACTTGACCATGCGCACGGCGCTGATCGAGGGTTTCGTCGACCAGCGGAAGGTTCTGGCTGACGTTGTGGTGGGTGAAGTGCTCACTTGCGGGCCACACCCTGACGCAGATCGGCTGAGTTTGTGCACGGTTGAATGGGGTGCTGACGAGCCAGCGCAGGTGGTCTGCGGTGCGCCGAATGTGCGCGCTGGGCAGAAAGTGTTCTATGCGCCGGTCAAGACGGTGCTGCCCAACGGCATGAAATTGAAGAAGGCCAAGATTCGTGGCATCGCCAGCGCTGGCATGATCTGCGCTGAAGACGAGCTGGGCCTGGGGGCAGAACACGACGGCATTCTCGAGCTTGACCCTGGCCTGGTTGCGGGGACTCCCTGCGCAGATGTTCCCGGCTTGCTTGACGTGATCTTCGACATCGACAACAAGAGCGTGACTCACCGGCCTGACCTGTGGGGGCACCGAGGATTCGCGCGGGAACTCGCCGCGATCTATGGGCGAGAGTTGAAGCCCCTGTCCCTGATGGGTGGCTTGCGCTCTGGGGCGGAAGCGCCGAACGTTTCTGTAGAAACGGGCGCCGGCTGTTCTCTGTATGCAGGGTTGAGCATAGAGGCGCGGCCAGGCAGATCCCCCGACTGGATGCGTTTTCGGTTGGTGGCCTGTGGCATGCGGCCGATCAACTTGCTGGTGGACCTGTCGAACTACGTGATGCTGGAACTCGGCCAGCCGACGCACCCCTTCGATCGGGATCGTTTGGTTGACGATCGCATTGAGGTGCGGCGTGCTCTTCAGTCCGAGAAGATGGTGACTCTCGACAATGTCGAGCGAGAGCTCTGCACTGCTGACCTGGTCATTGCCGATGGCGGTCGCGCCGTGGCGATCGCGGGCGTCATGGGCAGCGCATGCGCAGAGGTGGGGGAGGATACTCTCCGGGTTTTGTTGGAGTCAGCGAGCTTTGACGCCACCACCGTCCGCCAGACTTCGAGCCGCCTGGGTCTGCGCACGGATGCTTTGGCTCGCTTTGAAAAGTGTCTTGATCCCGCATTGGTTGAGCAGGCATTGGCGCGGTATTCGTGGTGGTTGACCCAGCTTGATCCGGAGGCGAAGGTCGACGAGCACTACGTGATCTCTGGCGTGGCCCAAAGCCCGAGTCTGATCATTTCGCTGAAGAGCGACATGGTGCGCTCGCGTCTTGGGCTGGCTGTGTCTGATAGCGAGATTGCGTCGACCCTGTCTTCTGTTGGCTTTGGAGTCACAGCTGCGGAGGCCCTTGGCGAGCTGATAGTTGAGGTGCCGAGCTGGCGGGCAACCCGCGACGTTTCTCTGCCGGAAGATCTGGTGGAAGAGGTCGGACGTTTGGTGGGTTATGACCGCATCGAGACACCGGCTCCTCGGGGGCCGTTGATTCTGGGAGAGCGAGACCCGCGTTTGGTTGTGGAAGAAGAGTTGCGCGATGCCTTCTCACGGCGGCTCGGGTTTACCGAGGTGTTCAACTACTCGACACTGGCCGACAAGGTCTTCGAGCAAATGGGGCAGGGCGTCGACGAGAGCCGCCCGCGGCTGACCAACGCGTTGCAGCAGGATGCAGCTCGTTTGCGACCAGCGGTGGCCCCTTCGTTGCTGGGTCTCTTGCCGACGTGGCTACGCCAAGAAGCAGCGCCACGGTGCTTTGAAGTGGGGCGTGGCTTTGATCTGAACGATGAAGGCGAGAGCCTCGAGCGTCGCCAAGTCGTCGCTCTCGCGGGGCGCCGAGATCGAGGGGACACTCGTGATCTGGTGCGCCTGCTAAGAGGCTCGCTCGACGTGGCGCTGGAGGCATTGGGCGCAGCTGAGGCGGTCTACAGCCAAGGTGAGTCGCTGAACGACGAGCCTTGGTTCCATGAGCATCAGCTAGCGGTGGCCCGGGTTGGGGACGTTGAAGTCGCGCGCCTCGGCGTGGTGGCTCCTGAAGTTTTGCAGCGACTCGACGTGGCAGGTGCTGCGGCGATTTTGGTCTTCGATGTGGATGCACTCGTTGCCTGTGAACGTCGCTCCAGCCGTTATCAAGCTCTTCACCGGCAGCCCGCCGCCCTCTTCGATCTAGCGTTTGTGGCGACGTACGATCTGAGCAGTGACGATTTGGCGGAGGCCATTGCCAAGGCTGGACCGAAGACTCTGCGAGAAGTGAAGGCCTTCGACGTCTATCGCGGTAAGGGACTCGCCGAAAACGAACGATCCATTGCGTTCCACCTCGTGTTTCAAGCAAGGGACCGCACGCTCACCGAGAAAGATCTCGGCAAGGCTCGCGACCGTATCGTGAATGCCGTGGAAAAGCTTGGCGCCCGCCTTCGTTGACCAGCGCCACGGGCAGGATATGATCTGAGGTGCCGTGTCGGTCTTCGGGGCGCATTCATTCTCCCGAGCCTTTCCCTCCGATGAGGAAGCAGCCTTCTGGCCGTGATGGACATGCCCGCCACGCAGCGGGACGTTCACTCCGATCAGCGTGCTTCCACCTGGTATAGAACCAGGCATCGGGAGGACGTCCTTGTCCCAAGATCGGCCCGGTTCTTCTTTTCTAGGGTTGAAAGTCTCTGTGTCGATTGTGACATCGCGGCGCTGAGCTTGGATCGACCGCACCAAGGCTCTAGGATCGCCTTGGCGTTCGTTTTCAACTCGTACGAAGGGTCAGTGCCGTCATGTTGCGTTGGTTTCTAGTGATTGTGGTGGCAGTGGCTGGGGCCACGTGGTTTTGGCAGGACGAACTTTGGCCCTCCTCCGACGATGGGCCGTCATCGGTCCTTCTAGAGCGGCCTGCTGGCGCTGGTCCCCCAATGCAAGCTGCGCAAGGGCAGCCCGGAGCGGGAAGCGAGCCAGCCGAAAGTGTGGTGGCGGAGGCATCGCAGAGTCCCGTGGAGGCCGAGCCAGGCCGTCAATCTCTCGCGGTTGTGCTGCTCGAGGCTCAGAACCTCGCGTCGAGCGGCCGCCAGGGCGATGCCGGAGAACTCCTACGGCTGAGACTGCGGCAGCCCGGCCCTCCTTTAGAGATGGGGCGACTTGCGTGGGTGTTGGCTGGATGGACGAAGGATGGGGGGGAGCGCAGGAGCTTGATTGCCCAGGCTATCCAGGCAGGAGCGATTGCAGGGCCTGAATACGCAAGGGCCGGCGAGATGCTCGTGGTCATGAATCGAACACCCCGCACAGGCCTGCTCGACAGCATAGGGACTGAGCTTTACGAGGTCCGTTCGGGTGACAGCCTATGGAAGATCTGCACGAAGACCCTGAAGACAGCCGACGGCGGACGTCACGAGCCGGGTTTGCTGCGGCTGCTCAATGGACTAAGCAGCGACAGTCTCACTGTCGGGCAAAGGCTGTTGATCCCTATGGCCCCGCTGATGATCCAGATCGATCGTGCAGGTCACGGCCTCGTAGCCTGGCTCGACGATGTGCCTGTTTTGGCGTACGAGGTGGGCTTGGGGAGAGAAGAACGCACTCCGTCAGGCGAGTTCATGGTGCAGGTCAAGCAAAAGAACCCCACCTGGTACAAGAACGGCAAGGCGATCCCCTTTGGCGAACCCGAGAACATTCTGGGTACCCGTTGGATGGGGTTTGAGAATCAGCCAGGGGTGAACGGCTACGGCATCCATGGC
>JBLIMM010000312.1:0-5650 GCA_047638635.1 Pseudohongiellaceae bacterium
TGGCCTCCGGCTGGGGCGAACTGGGCATTGTCCCGCTGAGAGCGCCGACGATCAAGGCGTGTGCTTCTCTCGTCCGCAAAGAGCCCCCAGAGGGCCTTGATCTCGCCCCATCGGAAGGCCAAGGTACTTCTCGCATCGCACGGGATAGCCGGGAGCCCCCACGGCACCGCGCGGTCGAACCGATATCCGTTCCGGGAGAACACTCAGGTGAACCACGCCATGCCCAAATTCCTCCTTCTTGCCGCCGCCCTGCTCATGCCCAGTTGTGGCGTCCTCAACCAGCAGTCCGCCAGCAACATCACCAACGTTGACCTCTCGTCCAACAACTTCGTCGTCACCGAAACCAACGTCGAAGGAGTCGACACGGGCTGGGGCCTGTTCTTCAGCTTCGTCCTCGGCATCCCGGTCACCCTGCCTTCCGTCAACGAAGCCATGAACGACCTGATGACCAACGTCGACGCAGAAGGCCGCTCTGTGGGTCTGATCAACGTCACCCGCACAGTCGAGGTCAGCAACTGGCTGCTCTTCCACGTGGTGCAGCAACGGGTTCGGGCCGATGTGGTGGAGTTCAAGAAGTAGCCTGAACCTGCCCTGACAGCCCACTGCGGGCCACCCGAGGCCGCCCCTATGCCACCGGCATCGGGGCGGCCTCGCTCGTTCTCTGACGAGCACCCCACCCCGCCAGACACGTCTCCTCCGAAACGCCACTCCGCAGGGGCCCTCGCAGGCAGCAGCCGGGGCGCTTCCCCTGGGCACTTCTGCTAAAGTCGCAGGCGATGACGACCTTCATGGATGTTGCCCAAAAAGTAGAAGATGGCGAACGGCTTCAAGCGGCTGACGCCCTGGTGCTGCTGCGCCACCCGAACATCACCGCAGTGGGCCAGTTGGCCGACTCCATGCGGGCTCGGCTGCACCCCCATGGCGATGTGACCTACATTGTCGATCGCAACATTAACTACACCAATGTGTGCGTGACCCTGTGCAAGTTCTGCGCCTTCTATCGCCGGCCCGGCGACCCCGAAGGCTACGACCACTCCCTCGGGACGATTTTGCAGAAAATCCGCGAGACGAAAGAGCTCGGCGGCACGCAGATCTTGCTCCAAGGGGGCCACCACCCCGACTACGACATCGAGCGCTACGAGGCTCTCTTTCAGGGGATCAAGTCCGGTGAGCCCATTCACATTCATGGGCTCTCACCCTCTGAGATCCTGCACTGCGCCAAGGTGAGCAAGTTGCCCCTGGCGGACGTGCTCTCTCGCATGGCGGCGGCTGGGCTCGATTCGATCCCCGGAGGGGGCGGAGAGATCTTGGTCGATCGAGTGCGCAAGCTGATTTCGCCACTCAAGACCAAGAGCGACGAGTGGCTCGGGGTCATGCGCGCAGCCCACAAGCAAGGCCTGCGGACCACAGCCACGATGATGTTCGGCCATGTGGAGACTCTCGAAGAGCGGGTTGAGCACATGCAACGGGTCCGCGATCTCCAAGATGAGACCGCAGGCTTCACCGCCTACATCGCCTGGACCTTCCAAGCGCCGCACACTCAAATGGAAGACACCCCCATGGTCGGGGGCTACGACTATTTGCGCACTGCAGCGGTCAGCCGGCTGTTCATCGACAACATCGAGAACTTCCAGGCTTCCTTCGTCACACAAGGTCTCGATCTGGGCGCCGTGGGACTGACCTACGGTATGAATGACCTGGGCTCGGTGATGATCGAAGAGAACGTGGTCTCCGCTGCGGGTTGCGAGTGCTTGGTCGACATCGCTGAGATGGAGAAGCACATCACGGCGGCAGGCTTCAGCCCCAAGCGACGCAACATGTTCTACGACCGCGTCGACGATCAAGGTGCGGTCACCCAACGGCACCACGATGCCGCCTGGGCTACAAAGAACCCCGCGGGCGACGTACGCCCCGCTGCCATGGCAGACCAACTGGCAGCCCTTCGCTGACACGAGCTCTGCAGACCCCACACCCCGTCTGAACACCATGACTCTCTCCAGCAGCAGTGCCATCCCAGCGACCTTGAGCCGGCTCTCCGACGAGTTGCTCCCCCTCCGCGACAAAGTCCTCGCCGGTGAACGGCTGACCATGGACGACGGGCGCCTGATGTTCGCCAGCAAAGACCTGAACGGTCTGGCGGCCCTGGCCAACCATGTGCGCGAAGGGCTCCACGGCAACCGCACGACGTTCACCTACAACCGGCACTTGAACTACACCAACAAGTGCAAGTATCGCTGCTTGTTTTGCGCCTTCCGCCGTGAGGGCGACGAGCCCGATACGGTGGTCATGGATGAGGCCTTCGTGCGCAACAAGTTGCTCACAGAGTTCACCGACGAGATGACCGAGGTGCACGTGGTCGGTGGCATCAATCCTGACCTACCCTTCGAGTACTACACCAACCTGCTGCGCACCATTCGTGAAGTCCGGCCCAACTTGCACATTAAGGGCTTCACCATGATCGAACTGAACCACATGGCTGAGGTGGCATCGCAATCGGTTGAGTGGGTGGTCGAGCAGCTCAAAGATGCGGGGCTCGCCAGCTGCCCCGGTGGCGGCGCCGAGGTGTTCAGCCCTCGAGTGCACCGCAAGCTCTACAACGGCAAGCTGCCCCCCGCCGAGTGGATCGCCACCACGAAGATCGTCCACCGCGCCGGTCTCAAGACCAACGCCACCATGCTCTTCGGTCACATTGAAACGACCGAAGAACGCCTTGAGCACATGAACATCCTGCGCAAGGTGCAGGACGAAACCGGCGGGTTCATGCAGTTCATCCCCTTGGTGTTCCACCCTGAGAACACCCCACTCGAGCGCCTGGGCAAGACCACGGGCCTGGACGCCCTGCGCACCATCGCCGTGTCCCGGCTGATGCTCGACAACGTGCCTTACATCAAGGCCTACTGGATCATGCTGGGCCTGAAAGTCGCCCAAGTTGCCCAGTGGTACGGAGCCGATGACATCGACGGCACCGTGGTCGAGGAACACATCACTCATGACGCAGGGGCGACCACACCTCAGGGCATGACCACAGCGCAAATGGCAGGTCTGATCCGTGAAGCGGGCCGCGACCCTGTCTTGCGGGACACGCTGTACGACCGGCTGCAGCCCATCGCTGTCTAGCGGGACACGCGGCCAGGCCGGCTGCACCCCCATCTGCTGTCTCACAGGACACGCGGTCCGGCCGGCTGCAGCCCCATATGCTGTCTCGCAGAGACCTGGGTCGCATGTGTTCAAATCGTCATGGCGCAGTGGCACACCGCGGCAGCCCGACGACGAATCGTGCAGCCCTCCCGTGACCCTGAGACCCCGTCACTGACGAGCCTTTCGACGACTGCTGGACGAGGGTCTATCGGCCAGTCCACAATCCCATCCTCGTCTGCGGGGAGTGGACTGTACGGGCTGCCTTCCTTCACAGAGCATTTGGCCAAGATGCCCGCTTGGGCTCGAAGCTGCCCCTCAGCGTCGCCCCACGGCCGACAGCTCTTCGCTGTTTGCCACGCCCCGTAGCTCTCTGCCCGGCGCGGCCATCACCACTGCCCACTCCTTCCTTTGCCCCACGCTTTCGCCAGCCCCGGAGATCTCTATGTTCCTGCGCCGCGCCATGCCACTGCTGCTGGTTCTGCTGACCTGCTGCTCGAGCACCACCAGCACCTCAAGCTTCCGCAGCCCCTCGGCCAGAAACCCCGGGACGATCTTCGCGCCCCTCCAGCTCCCATCACCCAGCGCAACCCGCAACGGGGCTGGAGCGCCAGGGCCCGAGTACTGGCAGCAGCGAGCCGACTACAACATCGCCGCGACCTTCGAGGCAGAGAGCCGCACAGTCTCCGGTTCAGCAGTGGTGCGCTACACCAACAACTCCCCGGACGCCCTCGACTACCTCTGGCTACACCTCGAACAAAATGTCTTTCGCGAAGACAGCCTGGGCTCCCAGGTTGGGCGACGTGGCGCCATCGGCATGACGCGCTCTGAAGGCACGGGTATCGCCGTCACACGCATCACCGCTGCGGACGGACAAGCGCTGCCGCTCACGGTGTACGACACCCTCGGTCGCATCGACTTGCCAACTCCCATGGCCGCTGGAGGCAGTACGCTGCAATTCGACGTCGAGTGGACCTTCGTGGTTCCAGAGAAAGTCTTCCGGCGCTTCGGCATCGAGAAGGTTGAGCAGGGCACCATCTATCAGGTGGCTCAGTGGTACCCGGCCATGGCTGTCTACGACGACGTCCACGGCTGGAACACCTTGCCCTACTTGGGCAGCGGCGAGTTTCACACGGACTTTGGCGACTACGAGCTGGCGCTGACCGTGCCCCGAGAGATGATCGCCGTGGCCACGGGAGCGCTGCAAAACCCAGAGGACGTTTACACGCCCGCGCAGCAGCAGCGCCTCAGCGAGGCCCGCAGCAGCGACGAAACCATCGTCGTGGTCACCGCTGACGAGATCGGTACAGAAAACTACCGCCCCCAAGGCACGGGGCCTATCACCTGGCGCTTCAGCTCGAAGAACGTGCGCACCCTGGCCTGGGCCTGCTCCGACGCCTACATCCTTGATGCTTCTGGCACCCCCGACACACTCATTCAATCGGTGTACCCCCAAGAAGCTCTGCCGCTTTGGGGCGAGTCGACGGCCATGCTTCGCGCAGCCATTCTTGGCTACAACGAACGCTGGGCCAGCTACCCCTGGCCCGTGGCCACCAACGTCAACGGCATCGAAGGTGGCATGGAATACCCCATGATCATTTTCTGCGCTGAGCGCGAAGACGAAAACGGTCTCTGGGGCGTCACCACCCACGAGATCGGTCACAACTGGTTCCCCATGATGGTGGGCACCGATGAGCGCCGCCACGCCTGGATGGATGAGGGCTTCAACTCGTTCATCAACTACTACTCCCGGGACGATTGGTTTCCTGGAGAGGTCGATACGGGGACCCACCCCTCCAACATCGCTCGGCAAATGACAGGCTCGAAGCAACTGCCCATCGACACGCCCCCGGACCAGCTCCCCGGCCGACTCTTTGGCTTCACCCAGTACTCAAAGCCTGCGGCTGGTCTCGTGCTGCTGCGCGAAACCATCATGGGGCCTGAACGCTTCGACCACGCCTTCCGCACCTACATCCGGCGCTGGTCCTTCCAGCACCCGCGCCCCGCCGACTTCTACCGCACCATGGAAGACGCCGCAGGAATGGACCTCGCTTGGTTCTGGCGCGGTTGGTTCCAGGAGACAGCCACCTGGGACGGAGCCATCACAGCAGTCACCCAGCCCAACGGTCGCTGGCCGAGCAAGGTCACCTTCTCAGCCCTGGGTGATTTGGTCATGCCCCTCGATCTCCAAGTCATCCTCAGCGACGGCACCGTAGAGCTGCGACATGTTCCCGTGGAAGCCTGGTATCACAAGCGCACGCTCTCCGAGAACTTCGGTGACGGGCAAGAGATCATCTCGGCCATCCTCGACCCAGCGAAAAACCTCCCTGACATCGACCGAAGTAACAACTCCTGGTCTCACTAAGGGCTCATCTCGCAACCGCAGAGACGACGATTTCGTCTGCTGGCGTGAGCACCGCGCGGCTCTGAATCTCAGCCCCCGCGTGCTCACAGCTCAGTTGAGTTCAGTGATTCAAGCCATGACGCGAGAGACCTAAGTTCACAATACGGCTCA